>PWWP01000099.1 GCA_003562075.1 Gemmatimonadota bacterium | reverse complement strand
TGGCTCTGGCACTCCCGCGACCACGGGCGCTAACCCACGCTATGCTCGGAGGGCCGGCCCTTCCATATCTTCTGCGGCGTTGCCGGCTCCGGGCCCGCTGTGGCGGCCCTCCGTCCTAACCGCCCGGTACAGTGAGCATGTTATGACGGGTTCTGCTTGCGCGGAGTGGCCCGGTGCCGCCTACTTGTCTGTGACGGGGGTGGTTCGACACAGAGAAGGACCTGCTTGCCATTCACGGCGTCGGACCCAAGGCAATTCGCATCCTTCGCGATGCCCTGGCCAGGGTGGGTCTTTCGTTCAAGAACAATTAGCCCCAGGGGTGGCCTCCTGGTGATCCCTGCCCGGGGACGTTGGCGCATGTGGCCCAATCCAGTCTCGGTTTCTGGCCCTTCGCACTCTCCTGAAAGCAGGAGCTGATCATGAGCCGCACGATCAGAGGTATGGCAAGAGGGGTTGGTGGCGCTGTGCGAGGTGCTGGCGTTTAGGGCGGCGACTTTGCACTGAACGGTCGATGGGCTGAAGGAGGGGGAATGGATCTGGAATCACAGCTGGTCGAGCTCGAGAGGCGGTTCTGGACGGGGGGTGCGGAGTTCTACCGTGAGAACCTGACCGAGAGCGCGCTCATGGCCTTCCCGGAGCCGCTTGGGCTCATGGGAAGGGAGTCCGCCATCGAGGCCGTCGCCCAGGCTCCTCGCTGGGAGAAGGTGGAGTTGGAGGAGGCCCGGGTGCTGCGATTTGCCCCCGATGTTGCTGCGTTGGCCTATAAGGCGCTTGCATGGCGCGAGGGCAAAGAGGGGCCGTATTCGGCAGTGGTGAGCAGCACGTACGTACGAGGCGCTGGGGCCTGGAGGTTGGGCTTCCACCAGCAGACGCCGGCTCCAGGGGCCTGACGGCAGTTGCCTACTCCGGTAAGGCCGGTGGCAGCAGAGCGAATTGTAGGCCTGAGCACCACCTTCGTCGTCCTCGCCGCACTCTGCTGGGGGCTGTCTGGCGGGATCGGTGGCATTCTCACGGGCCAGGGATGGGACCCGGTGGTGGTATCCTTCTATCGAGGCGCCATCGGACTCCTGTTCGTTCTGGCCTGGCTGGCGGTGCGCCCGGGCGGGAGCGGATTGGCAAACGGCCGACTGTGGTTCTGGTCCGTCATCGCCGGTGTGGGCGTGGCCGGGAACTTCGCCTTCTATTTCGTGAGCATTGCAGAAGGCAGCGTCGCGGTTGCGGCCACCCTCATGTACTGCGCACCGGTGTTCGTCTATCTGGTGTCCTTCTCACTCAAGCTGGAACGCCCCACCCTGGGCAAGTGGGCTGCCATCGTGCTTGTGTTGACCGGGGTCGTGCTACTGACGGGCGCCTATGATATTGAAGCCGGTGACGTTACGGTCCTGGCCGCCGTCACCGGGCTTCTTGCCGGCCTCTTCTACGCAGTATTCATATTCGGCTTCAAATACGCCGCACCCCACGGGAGTCCACAGGCGATTCTGGTCGTCGCCTTTGCCGTCCTCATCGCCATCCTCTTCTGGCTGGGCGATTCCGACCAGACCGCGGCAGTGCTGACCACCTCCAGTTGGCCGCTCTTCGTGGTGTTGGGGGTGCTTGGTGCCGGACTGTCCTTCATTCTGTATATCGTCGGCCTGAATCACACAGCACCTGCGGTGGCATCCATTGTCGCCATGGTGGAGCCGGTGACTGCGTCGCTCTTCGGCGTCGTGGTCCTGGATGAACGCCTGGCCGCACTACAGATTCTGGGCATGGGGCTGATCCTGGTCACAGTGACGGCCCTGAGCGTAGGTAGAAGCCCTCCCATGGAGTGAGCGATGCTCGAAGGAGCGGGAAGATCCATCTGGCGCTGTCTCCTCATCTCCGGTCTCCTGGCCGTGGGTGGATGCGGTTTGTTGGATCCAGAGGTCTGTCACACCGGGCTCTTCTACGACGTGACTCCCCGGGCGGCAGCGATCTCGATTGGGGAAAGCTTTACGCCGTCGGCCATGCTGGAGAGTTGCCCAGAAGGGGTGCGTGAGCTTGCGTTGACCTGGACGGCGGAAGACCCGTCCATTGTGCTCGTCGAATCAGGGCAGGTTACGGGCCTGAGCGAAGGAGAGACGGTCGTTCAGGGTGAAGATGACCAGGAGAACGTGTTGGTGACGATTCCGGTGGCGGTATCCCCGGCCTCATGAGTGGTTGGGGATCAGGGTACAGTTCCGGATGACGGACCCCTCCTGGGGTGCGCGGCTCACTACAGCGGAGGTTCAATCCCATGCGACCCCTTCGGTATTCCATCAACATGACTCTGGACGGCTGCTGCGACCATCGAGCGGTCCTGCCCCACGAAGACGTTCACCGTCACCACACCCAGAACCTCCGGGAGGCCGATGGGCTTCTCTGTGGCCGCGTCATCTACCAGATGATGGAGGAGGCGTGGAGGGAGCCGGCGGAGACGGGCGTGATCCCGGATTGGATGGCCCCATGGATGGTGCCCTTCTCCCAGACGATCCACGCAACCAGGAAGTACGTGGTTTCGAGCACCCTGGACCGGGTCGATTGGAATGCCGAACTCCTGGGCGGGGATCTGGAGGAGGCTGTTCGCCAGCTCAAAGGGGAATCGGGACGAGGGCTTCTGGTGGGGGGCGTAACCTTGCCCCTGGCCCTGGCCGAGCTGGGATTGATCGATGAGTACGAGTTCGTCGTGCATCCCAGGCTGGTGGGCCACGGTCCTTCCCTGTTGGAAGGGCTGTCGAAGCACGTGGATCTGAAGCTGCTGAGCCGGAAGGAATTCGATTCGGGCCCCGTGGCCTTCCGATATGCGCCGGAAGGGTAGGATTCAGATGCCCCCGGGCCATGCGCTCATCCTGAGCGGTAAACCACTCCTCATTTCTCCCTCACCCGAGGACCTGAGATGCACCCGGAGACGTTGAGCTTTAACGAGGATCAGGAGCCCGGTGACAAGGCCATCTGCGACCTGCTGGCTCAAGAGATCGACCGGGGTCTGCCAGAGGCCGAAAACAAGGTGTGGCACGGTCATCCCGTCTGGTTTCTCGACGACAATCCCATTGTGGGCTACAGCAAGCAGAAGCCTGGGGTGCGATTGATGTTCTGGAGCGGTGCGGACTTCGGCGAACCAGAACTGGACGTGCTGGGAAAGAAGTTCAAGGACGCCTCCGTCTTCTACAACGAAGTGGCTGAAGTCTCAACGGAGGACCTGCAGCGGTGGCTCAAGAAGGCCCGGGACGTCCAGTGGGACTACAGAAACCTGGCGAAGCGGAAGGGACGGCTGGAGCGGTTGAAGTAGGCGTGCTGGCCGGAACGACGGGTGCGGACCAGGGAGGTGGCCCGGAGCTCACGCAGGTGGTTGCTGGTGTTGGGCACGCTGAGCCCTGCCTGCTGGGCCAGGATCTCCACGGACTTCTCGCTCTGGGAGAGGAGATCCAGGAGGAGGAGACGGGACGGGCTTGCCAGGACCTTCCTGATGCGCGCGAACTGGCCGAAGAGCTCGGTCTTGGGGTTGGGGCTGGGGTTGGACATGGCGCGGAAGAGGCAGAAAGGTGCACGGGGTTACATCAGCACTTCAATTAAGTATTGACACATAGAACCAGGACCCGTGGCATGAAGGCTCCTCAGCCCCCTCCGCCTCCTGAACCCGGCTTGCGTCATGGGGCCGGTCGCCATCTACTGACGTTGTATGAGGAGCAAGCTGGCGACTCCGATCAGCGGTGAGGTCCCGAAGATGAACAAGGCGTTTCACCTGATGGCGTTCTGCCTGACGGCGGTATCCGCTGCCTGCGGGCAG
>PWWP01000345.1 GCA_003562075.1 Gemmatimonadota bacterium | reverse complement strand
CTGGTGGGTGGCGAGGACGACCAGGGTAACCGGTATCCCATCGTCTACGAGATCGACGAGTTCCGCTGCATTTTCTGCGGAATGTGCCAGGAAGTCTGCCCAGTGGAAGCCATCCACGTGGGTGTGCACATGGAGAATGCCGAGTATACCCGCGACCGGTTCGTCTACGACCTGGATCGCCTGATGGAACAGGATCATCCGACCACGCTCTTGTGGGATCCCTCCGATCCCCGGTCCGAGTAAGGCACCCATCTCATGGCAGACCTCTTCTTCTATATCTTCGCGGCCATTGCTCTTGGAGGCGGCATCGGCGTCGTCCTCCAGAAGAACCCCATTGGAAGCCTCCTCTTCATGGTGGTGACTTTGGCGGCCATCGCCGGGATCTATGTCCTCATGGAGGCCCACTTTCTGGCGGCCATCCAGGTGATGGTGTATGCCGGGGCGATCATGGTCCTCTTCCTGTTCGTGATCATGCTCCTGAATCTGGGGCATGATTATCGAGCTGACTTGAAGTCAGGGCTGGGGTTCTTTGCCGCCTTTGCCGTGTCGGGCCTCTTGGCGGGCCTCCTGGCTCGCCAGTTCCGGGGAGTGGAGGAGAATCCCATCTACCAGCACTTCCCCGGGCCCGAGGGCATGGACCAGCTCCTTGCTGAACAGGGGATCATCGGAGCCATCGCCCAGCCTCTGTTTACCGACTATGTGGTGGCCTTCGAGCTCACCGGAATTCTCCTCCTGGTGGCTCTCGTGGGGGCCATCGCCATCGCAAAGCGGAGGGTGTGACACCCATGCTTGCGGAAGCCCTGATTCTGAGCGCCATCCTCTTCCTCATCGGGACCTTTGGCGTCCTGGTTCGAAGAAACGCCATCATCATGTTCCTCTGCGTGGAGCTGCAGCTCAACGCCGTGAACCTCAGCTTCGTGGCCCTGGCTCGGTACCTGGGGATCGAAGGGCAGCTCTATGTCTTCTTCGTCATGACTGTGGCGGCAGCCGAAGCTGCTGTAGGACTCGCAATCATCATCTCCATCTTCAGGCACTACGAGACGGTGAACGTGGACAACTTCAACCTCCTGAAGTGGTGAGGCCATGAGCGGAATCGCACTGTTGACCGCCGGGCTTCAGCCCCAGGAAGCAGCGGCGGGGGGCTTTGAACCCTTCCTCCCCGGCCTCATCATTCTCCTCCCCCTTCTGGGCTTCGCCATCAACGGGGCCCTGGCCTTGGTGTCCGGGTACCGGGCGGCAGGGGAGGTCCGGAGCGGAGAAGGGGATGGAAATCCGCTGACGGCAGGAGATCGCCCTCCCACCCACAGCCTCCCCACCTGGGTGGGACCGGGTGTCATGCTCCTGGCCTTCGGCCTCACCCTCATCAATTTCGTAGGGATGCTGGGGGTCGAGTTGGCGGAACCGGTGGTCCGTTCCTACTGGACCTGGATGGCTACGGGCGCGCTGACCGTTGAAGCTGCGATCCAACTGGATCAGCTCTCCCTGATCATGATGATGGTGATCACCGGGGTGGGCTTCCTGATCCACGTCTTCAGCGTGGGCTACATGAAGGAGGATCCGGGCTATCCCCGGTACTTCGCCTACCTGAACCTCTTCGTCTTCTTCATGTTGACCCTGGTCATGGGGGCCAACTTCCCCATGATGTTCGTTGGCTGGGAGGGGGTTGGACTGTGCTCCTATCTCCTCATTGGCTTCTGGTTCCAGGATCGGGAGAAGGCCGATGCAGGGAAGAAGGCCTTCATCGTGAACAGGATCGGGGACTTCGGTCTCCTCATGGCCATGTTCATGCTCTTCGCCCTCTTTGGGACCCTGGACTACGGCGCCATCTTTGCCGCCGCTCCGGAGGTCCTCACCTACGGGGGATTCGCAGCGACGGCCATCGCCCTGTTCCTCCTCCTGGGGGCTGTGGGGAAGAGTGCTCAGGTCCCGCTCTACGTATGGCTTCCTGACGCCATGGCTGGACCGACCCCCGTCTCGGCTCTGATCCACGCTGCGACCATGGTGACGGCCGGGGTCTATCTGGTGGCTCGCGCCTCGGTCATCTTCGCCCTGGCCCCGGTGGGAGCCGCAGCTGTGGCGACCATTGGAGCGATCACGGCCCTCTTCGCTGCCACCATCGCCCTGCAGCAATACGACATCAAGAAGGTCCTGGCCTACTCCACGGTTTCCCAGTTGGGTTTCATGTTCATGGGCGTGGGTGTAGGAGCCTACGCGGCTGGGGTCTTCCATCTCATGACCCACGCTTTCTTCAAGGCCCTCCTCTTCCTGGGCGCCGGAGCCGTGATCCACTCCATGCATCACGCCCTCCACGAAACCCACAAGGACTGGGACGCTCAGGACATGCGGAATATGGGGGGCCTGAAACGGTTCATGCCCATTACCTGGATCACCATGTGGGTGGCCACCCTGGCCATCGCCGGGATCTGGCCGTTCGCCGGGTTCTTCTCCAAGGATGAGATCATCTGGTACGTGGGAACCTCAGCGCCGGCCTCTGCCCTCTACACGGTCCTCTGGGGCATGGCCATTGCCACGGCACTCCTTACCGCCTTCTACATGACCCGGATGATGGTCATGACCTTCCACGGACCGAACCGGACAGGTGAGAAGGAGACCGGCCACCTACATGAGGCCCCTCTGAACATGACGATTCCCCTGGGGATTCTGGCTGTTCTCTCTGTGGTGGGCGGATGGGGGAACGTGCCGGGTTCGGTCCGAGAGTCGTTCTTCGGGGGCTTTGGGTTCCTCCCCATGTCGGATTGGCTGGATCGATGGTTGGAGCCCATCACAGCCTCGGCACACGCCATCCGGGTGGAGAACCTGGGAGCCTACGCCAGCACCGCGCCGGTAGGGGGTGGACATGTGATGTGGGGGGCCATTGCCACAGGATTGGCCCTGGCCGTGGTGCTCATCGGGGCCCGGGTCGTGGGGGGTCAGGAAGTACGGCCGGCTACCGAGTCGGCGGACCCGGATGCTGGAATCCGTAAGCTCCTCTACAACAAGTGGTACGCGGACGAGATCTACGACCGCTTCATCGTGCAGCCCATCATCGGTCTCTCGAAGGCCTGCTGGCGATGGGTGGACAAGGCGATCATCGATGGGACGGTGAACGCAGTTGGGGCGGTCTCCCGGGGTCTGGGATGGTTCGGATCCCTCTTCCAGACCGGGCAGCTGAATACCTATGCCTTCATCCTGACCCTGGGGGCCCTGGTGGTCCTGGGCGTCCTGATTCTTTGAGGGACCGGACATGACTGCACTCATCGACGCTGTTGCATACGAGTCCTGGATCCTTCATGCCCTGGTCTGGATGCCCCTGGTGGGGATCGCGGGCGTCCTGCTTTCCAGTGAGGAGAAGGCCAAGAATTTCGCCTTCGCTTGGACGGCGGGACTCTTCGTCCTGAGTCTGGGCTTGTGGTGGGCCTTTGATCCAGGTGGCTCCCTCTTCCAGCTCACGAGCACGACGCCCTGGATCGAGATCTGGGGGGTCAGTTACGCGCTGGGGATCGACGGGATCAGCCTCTTCATGATCCTGCTCACCACCTTCACCATGCCGGTGGCCATCCTGGGAGCGTTCCGGTACATCGGCGAGCGGAGGAAGGCCTTCTACGCCCTGATGCTCTTGCTGCAGACGGGGATCGTCGGGGTCTTTGCCTCCATGGATCTCTTCCTCTTCTACATCTTCTTCGAGCTGACCCTGGTGCCCATGTATTTCATCGTGGGCGTATGGGGTGGTGAGCGGAGGATATATGCGGCGGTGAAGTTCTTCCTGTACACCGCCATGGGGTCCCTCCTCATGTTGGTGGGGATTCTCTATCTCTACTTCCAGGCTCAGGCCGGTGGGGCTGCCCCTTCCTTCCACTATCTGGATCTGCTGGGCACCCCCCTGAGTCTGACGGAACAGTTGTGGCTCTTCGGTGCCTTTGCACTGGCCTTCTCTATCAAGGTCCCCATCTTCCCCCTCCACACGTGGCTCCCCGATGCCCACGTGGAGGCGCCCACACCCGGCTCGGTGGTGCTGGCTGCCGTTCTGCTGAAGCTCGGCGCATACGGTTTCATCCGCTTTGGTCTACCTCTCTTTCCTGAGGGGGCGACCCATCCGACGGTGGTGGGTATCATGCTGACGCTGGGGCTCATCGGGATCGTCTATGCCGCTTGGGTGGCAGCTGTCCAGCCTGACGCCAAGAAGCTGGTGGCCTACACCTCGGTGGCTCACATGGGCTTCGTGGTCCTGGGAATCTTCGCTCTGACCGTGAACGGACTCCAGGGCGGTCTCATGGTCATGATCTCCCATGGGATCTCCACTGGAGCTCTCTTCCTTCTGCTGGGAATGCTCTATGAGCGTCGTCATACCCGGCAGATCGCTGACTTCGGAGGGCTGGCCAGCGTGGCGCCCCTCATGGCGACGGCCTTCGTCATCACGGCTCTGGCGTCCATCGGGCTTCCCGGGACGAGCGGCTTCGTCGGAGAGTTTCTTGCGCTGCTAGGGGCCTTCGAGCGCTATCCGGCCGTGGCCTTCATCGGGGCCACAGGCGTTATCTTCGCCGCCTATTACATGCTTCCCATGGTCCAGAAGATTCTCTTCAACAAGCTGGAGCGGGAAGAAAATCGCACGATGCCGGACCTGAATGGCCGGGAGATCGCCGTTCTGTCCCCGTTGGTGGCTCTCATGATCATCCTCGGGGTCTTTCCCACGCCGGTTCTGGACAGGATGGAGCCTGGAGTCCAGGCCATCGTCGAGTGCGTGGATGAGGGAAATCGGACCGGACCACTGATGGAGGCGGCTCGTCAGCCAGTGGGAAATCCGGTGTCGTCCCCGGATCGCACGGCCCTGGAGGCCGGAAGGGACGGAGTTCCCCTGACAGGGAGCCCGGGATCGATGGACGGCCCCTTGGGGGTCTGGAGGAACGGACTGGAGCAGAGTTCACTGCTTCAGGACGGTCACGAGTTCAACGGGGAAGAGGGCTGATCCGGCATGACTCTCGATTTCGCTACGAACGTCGACTATATCTGGGCCCTCTTGCCCGAACTGGTCCTGACAGCAGGGGCCCTGGTGGTCCTCCTGGCCGGGGTCCGGAGGCCGGATGACCCGCCAGCCAATGCCGCCAACCTGGGCTGGATCGCCCTGGTGGGGATCCTTGTGGCTGGGGGTGTGAACGGGTGGCTGTACGGAGTGTCGGTTTCCGATGCGGAAGCCATGATCACCGTGGACGGCTTCCGGCTCTTCGCCAACTGGCTATTCCTCCTGGGGGCAGCTCTCACGATCCTGGTCTCAGCTCCCTATGTGGACCGGCAGCGCCTGCAGGCTGGGGAGTTCTACTCCCTGATCCTGCTGGCCACGGTGGGGATGATGGTCATGGGGGGAACCAGGAACCTCATCCTCCTCTTCCTGGCTCTGGAGACCATGTCGGTGGCGGCCTACGTCCTTACGGCCTTCAACCGGAGGGACCGGAAATCGGCTGAGGGCGGCCTCAAGTACTTCATTCTGGGGTCCTTCTCCTCAGGATTCCTCCTCTACGGGATCGCCCTGGTGTGGGGTGCCACGGGTAGCGTTCACCTGCCCGAGATCGCGGCTACAGTCGAGGCCGGAGCCGGCTTTACGGGACTCCTCCTGGCCGGGATGGGACTGCTGGCCGTCGGCTTCGCTTTCAAGGTAGCGGCCGTGCCCTTCCACATGTGGACCCCGGACGTCTATGAGGGGGCACCCTCGCCGTCCACGGCATTCATGGCGGCTGCAGTGAAGGCTGCCTCCTTCGTGGCCTTCGTTCGGGTCTTCATGGAGGCGTTCCCCAATCTCTACGACGCCTGGTATCCGGTCATGTGGTGGTTGGCTGCCCTGACGATGGTGGTGGCTAACCTCATCGCCCTGACCCAGGCGAATGTGAAGCGGATGCTGGCGTATTCCTCCGTGGCCCACGGTGGGTATCTACTGGTCGCGGTGGCCGCGGCCAACGAGATGGCCATGGCCGGACTCCTCTTCTACCTCCTGGTCTACACGGTCATGAACATCGGGGCCTTCGGGATCCTCATGATCGTGTCCCAGCACGGGGAGGACCGGCTCCAGGTGGAAGACTATTCCGGCTTCGGATGGCAACAGCCCCTACTGGCCGTCCTCTTCACCATATTCCTCCTTTCTCTGGCAGGATTCCCCGGGACCGGGGGATTCATGGCGAAGATCTACATCCTTCAGGGGGCGGTGGAGAGTCAACTGTGGACGCTTTCAGTGATCCTGGTCCTCACCACGGTCCTCTCGTACTACTACTACCTCCGCGTCGCGTGGTACATGTGGATGCGGTCGGCCGCCCGGGAGGAGAGCCAGCCGCGGATCTGGGCGCCCATCCCGGTTCGGATGACCCTTCTGGTGTCGGCCGGTATCATCCTCTACCTGGGGATCCTCCCGGGAGGACTTCTTGATGGTGCCCTGGTCAGTGCGGAGGGGTTGGGGCTGGCCCGAGACACCCTCCTGGGTCTACGACCCTGATCCATCGTTGAGTGGGCCATGACTCTCCCTGATCATATCTTTCGTGAATACGATATCCGGGGGGTAGTGGAACGGGACCTGACCACCGAGCTCCTTCGGTGGGTGGGTCGAGCCTATGGAGAGCGGCTCCACAGAGACTTGGCCTCGGCTCCTTCCGATCCACCCCAGGTGGTCCTGGGACGGGACAACCGACCCTCTTCCCCGGAGCTGTCCGATGCTCTGGCCACCGGTCTGGTGGAGGCAGGTCTCCACGTTCTGGATCTGGGAACCGTCCCCACACCTGTAGTATGGTGGGCGGAGAAGTCCCTGGACGGGGTCCTCGGGGCCCTCCAGCTTACCGGATCCCACAATCCCCCGGGGTGGAACGGGGTGAAGATGTCGGCCCAAGGCCGATCCCTCTATGGGAACGACGTCCAGTGGATCCGGGAGTACATCGCTCGCGGCCAGTTTTCCGGCTCTCAAGGCGGCGACCGGATGCACCACCCTGTGCTGGAAAGCTACATCGACGATATCCGTCGGCGCGTCGGGAAGGTCGAGCCCGTCCGTATGGTGGTGGATTGCGGGAACGGGACCGGTTCGGTGGTGGCGGAGCGCCTGCTTCAGGCGGTGGGTGTGGAGGTCATCCCCCTCTACTGCGAATCGGACGGGACCTTCCCCAACCACCACCCGGATCCCACGGTGGACGAGTATCTGGAGGACCTGATCCGCAAGGTGCAGGAGGAAGGTGCCGACCTGGGCGTGGGGTTTGATGGCGACGCCGACCGCATCGGTGTCGTAGACGAACAGGGGCGGATCATCCGGGGAGACGTCCTCCTCCTCCTTTTCGGCTTGGATCTTCTGGACCGAAAGGGCCCGGGGCAACTCCTCCTCTTCGACGTGAAGTGCTCACAGGTGCTGCCACAGGTATACGAAGCGGCAGGAGGCCAGACGCTCATGTGCAAGACGGGCCACTCCCTCATGAAGGAAAAGATGCAGGAGACGGAAGCCCCTCTGGCCGGCGAGCTGTCGGGCCACATCTGCTTCGGTGGAGACGATTACCTGGGGATCGACGATGCCCTCTTCGCCGCCTGTCACCTGGCCCGCATCGTGGCCAGTCGAGAGGAGCCGCTCTCTGCCTGGGTGGACCGATTCCCCACCTATCTGACCACCCCGGAGATCCGCCTGGAAGTTTCTGATAGCCGGAAGGTCCAGGTGGTGGATGCCGCCGTGGAGCACTTCTCTGCCAGGTATGAGGTCGAGGCGGTGGATGGAGCCCGAATCCTCTTTCCAGAGGGATGGGCGCTGATCCGGGCCTCCAACACCCAACCGGTACTCGTCCTGCGGTTTGAGGCTCGAAGCCAGGATGGCCTGAGGGAGATTCGTCAGGAAGTAGAGGGGTGGTTGGCAGGCCAGGGGATTCATGTCTGAGCCCCGCCTCCTACGGTTCCTGCAGGGGGTTCGGGGTCGAGGCCTGCTGGTCGGATTCCTGGCCGTCCTCTTTGGTCTCCTTCTTTCCCGCTGGGGGATCGCCCTCTATGTGGATGCACTGTGGTTCGGTGCCCAGGGTGCCGGAGAAGTCTTCCGCACCCGGATCCTGTGGGAGTGGGGAGGCCGGCTGACGGCTGGCCTCCTGGTGGGAGTTCTCACCTGGGTGAACGTGAAGTTCGTCCTCCGGACCTTCACCGGGATCCAGGTGCGCCGCCGTGTGGGCGATCTGGTCATCCAGGAGCAACTGCCCCGGGTATACATTCGTTGGGCCTCCATCCTCCTTTCCGTCCTCATTGGTCTCTGGTTCGCAGCGGCGGTTCCCCAGGGCACGGGAATCCGGGCCCTCCTGCTTCTGAACGCTCCCGAATGGGGCCAACTGGATCCGGTCTTCGGGCGGGATCTGAGTTTCTATCTCTTCGTCCTTCCCGTCCTGGAAGGCCTTCTCACTTTCGGGCTCGTGGTGACAGTCTTTCTGGCCGTCATCGTTATTGCAGGTTATTCGGCTACCGGAGCGGTGGAATGGGGTGGGGGACAGGTCCGGATTCGCGAGATCACCCGGATCCACGTCGGGACACTGGCTGGGGTCTTTCTTCTCCTCCTGGCTTTCCGCTTCCACCTGGGACCCTACGGACTCCTCCAGGATGGGAACTCGGCGGTTCAGGGGATCTTCGGTTACGCAGATGAACACGCCAGAATTCCTGCCTATCGGTTTCTCGCCTTCCTGGCTCTGGCCTCTGCTGTGGGAGTGGCGTGGGGACTGGTGAAGAACCGCCTGCTTCCGGCGGGCATCTCATTGGCGGCACTGGCGTTGGGCGCCATCGTGGCGGGCCAGCTCTTTCCGGCGGCGATCCAGCGATTCCAGGTCCAGCCCAACGAGTTGGGTCGAGAGGCGGCGTACATCGAATGGGCCCTGGAGTACACCCGGGAAGGGTTTGACCTGGGAGATATGACTCGGGAACGGCTGGATTACGGGCCCCTGTCGGGCCAGGACTGGGAGCTGGTGCCGGAGCGGCTGGACCGTCTCCCGGTGTGGACCGAACGGACTCTCCTGGCCACCTTCCGCCAGATTGAAGCCCGCTTCGAGTATTACGACTTCCACCGGGTAGCCTTCGACAGATATCCGACCAACGGTCGTGCGGAACCGGTAGGCGTGGGCGTGCGCGAGGTCGATCCCAACGGAATCCCCGATCCAAACTGGCAGAATCTCCATCTCCGAGAGCGCTACATCTCAGGACTTGGGGCCGTAGCAGGTCCGGTGAATCGCCAGGATGGGGATGGCCGGCTCCCCCTCTTCGTAGGAGGGATTCCCCCCGAGGTTCGGGATGTGGAGGGGATTGCTCCTGACCTGGCCTTGCCCCGTCCCCAGGTGTACATCGGGAGCCGACCTCAGCTTCACGCCGTCATCAACCCCTCGGAGGAGAGCTTCCTCGCTCCTGATGGCCAGCCTGGAGAGCCTGGGGTGGACTATCCCGAAGGCATCCTCATGGGATCCATTTTCCGGACAGCCGCCCTGGCGTGGAATTTCCAGGACGCCAACCTCCTCCTGGCCTCAGAGGTCCAGTCCTCCAGTCGCTTCATCTTCCGTCGTGATGTCCGAGAGCGAGTCCGGACCTTGGCTCCCTTTCTCCTCCTCCCCGAAGATCCCTATCCGATCATCTCCAATGGTCGCCTGGTCTGGGTACTGGAGGCCTTCACCGTCAGCCGATCCTTCCCTCTTTCCACCGCCCACCCGGTGGATGATCGACGGATGGCCCGGTATGTCCGTAATTCGGTGAAAGCCACAGTGGATGCGGTCACCGGAGAGACCCATCTCTATCTGGCAGATCCGGGAGATCCGTTGGTCCAGGCCTACAACGGAGCGTTTCCGACACTCTTCCGCTCCGTGGACCAGATGCCGGAGGAGTTGGCGCAGCATCTTCGTTATTCCCGCCATCTCTTCGATGTCCAGAGCCGGGTGCTACTCCAATACCACCAGGACCAGCCAGCCGTGTTTCACGGGCAGCAGGACCGTTGGTCGGTGGCGTCGGAGCTCTCGATGGATACCCAGCCGGTGGAATACCGACCCGAGTTCGGGTTCCTCACCCTCCCGGGAGATTCGGAGGAGAGCTTCGTCCTCTCCACAGTCTTCGTTCCCCAGGGTCGGGACAATCTCGCCTCCTTCCTGGCTGCCAGTTGGACCCCGGAAGAGGGGGGGCGGCTCCGGCTCTGGGATGTACCGGTGGAGAGCCAGGTGCGTGGTCCTCGGCAGATCGAGGCACTCATTGAGCAGGACCCGGACATTTCCCAGCAGTTTTCCCTCTGGCGGCAGGGTGGAAGCCAGGTGTGGACCGGTCACCTGCACCTAGTGCCGGTAGGGAATAGCCTTGTCTACATGGAACCTATCTTCCTGGCCGCCGACTCGGACGCAATTCCCGAGATCCGTCGCTATGTGGTCAGCGATGGCCGCCGCGTTGTCATGGACCCGTCCCTCCAGGGCGCAGTGGCCGGTCTTTCCATGGGGCTGGAAGGTGTTGTGGATGATGAGGTTCTGGAAGCGCCAGAGCTGGGAGAAGAGCTTCGGGAGGAGCTGGCTCAGGAGGTAGGACTCCAGGAAGCGAGTGAGGCGCTCGAGCTTCTGAACGAAGCCGATGACCGGCTCAGGGATGGGGACTGGGAAGGATTCGGTCAGAAGCTTCGGGAGCTCCGAGAGTTCCTGGAGCGCCAGACTGGCGGGTAGGCGGCCTCATCCCGACTCCTGGGTCAGGCACTCCAGACGCTGGACCCCAAGCGCCTCGCCACGGAGCAGAAGGAGGACCTGGCCTCACAGCCCGCCGCTCCGGCACAACAGCTTCCCAGACGACTGGACCAGACGACTTGAAGGGAGCGCCAGGAGGCCTGACGCGTTGATTTGCCTTGATTGGCGCCGATCCGCGTCCTACCTTCAGCAGGCTGAACCAGCAGGGGAGGGATCCGCCTTCCCAGTGGCAGCCTTGATCACCCCTCACTTCACACTGAGAGCTGTGAAGGGGGAAAACGGGATCCAGAGACTCAGAAAGGGACCGAATGGACATCCACGAATACCAGGCAAAGGAGCTCTTCCGGAATGCGGGGATTCCCGTACCGCCGGGGGAGGTGGCCGAAACCGCCGACCAGGCCGAGGAGATCGCAAGCCGCTTCGGTGGCACCGTGGTCGTGAAGGCCCAGGTGCACACTGGAGGGCGGGGGAAGGCTGGCGGTGTGAAGCTGGCTTCCTCGGCTCAGGAGGCCCGGGAGTACGCAGAGAACATTCTGGGCATGACCATCAAGGACCTGACCGTCAAGAAGGTTCTGGTCACCCCTGCCGAAGACATCGCCACTGAGGCCTACGTGGGTGTCCTCATCGACAGGGCAACCCAGCGTCCCATGTTCATGGTGTCGCCGGAAGGTGGGGTCGACATCGAGGAAGTGGCGGCCACCAATCCAGAGGCAATCCGAAAGCTCCGGATCGACCCTCGCTACGGACTGCTACCGCACCAGGCATATAGCCTGGCCACCTTCCTCTATGACGATCCGGCACAGATCAAGCAGGCAACACGGGTCATGGGCCAACTCTACGAGGCCTTTACCCGGAACTCCTGCTCCCTGGCCGAGATCAACCCGCTCATTGTCACCCCCGCCGGTGACGTGAAGGCTATCGACGCCAAGGTGAGCATTGACGAGAGCGCCCTTTTCCGCCTTCCGGAGGTAGCCGATTACCGGGACCTGGATGCAGAGCCGGCATCGGAGACCAAGGCTCGGGAGGCCGGTCTCTCCTTCGTGAAGTTGGACGGCGATGTAGGGTGCTGTGTGAATGGCGCTGGTCTGGCCATGGCCACCATGGATCTGGTGAAGTACTACGGTGGTGAACCGGCCAACTTTCTGGACATCGGAGGGTCGTCCAATCCGGACAAGGTGGTGTCGGCGCTGGAGATCATCACCGCTGATCCCAACGTAAAGGCCATCCTCTTCAACATCTTCGGGGGCATCACCCGGTGCGATGACGTGGCAAACGGAATTGTGGAGGCGGCCCGCCGCATCGACATCCAGCCGCCTATCGTCATCCGGCTCACGGGGACGAACGAGGAAGAAGCGCTGGAGATCTTGAAGGAGGCCGGTTTCTCCGCCTTCACCTCCATGGATGAGGTGGTGGAGAAGGCAGTGGAGCTCGCCGCGCAGGCCTGAATCGACTCAACGGCAGGGAGAAAAATAGAGAAATGTCGATCTTTATCGATGCATCGACCCGCCTCGTCGTCCAGGGCATTACCGGGCGCGACGGCTCATTTCACGCCAGTCAGATGGTGGAATACGGAACGCAGGTGGTGGCCGGCGTGACGCCAGGGAAGGGTGGCCAGACCTTCACCGCTGAAAATGGAACCAAAGTTCCAATTTTCAACACGGTGGAAGAAGCCGTGCAGGAGGAGGGTGCCAACACCTCCGTCATCTACGTACCCCCGGCCTTTGCCGCAGGGGCCATCATGGAGTCGGCCGATGCCGGTATCGACTTCATCGTGGGTATTACCGAGGGCATTCCGGTCATGGATATGACCCGGACCTACGCCTTCGTACAGGATCGGGGCGCTCGACTTCTGGGGCCGAACTGCCCCGGCGCCATCACCCCCGGTGTGGCCAAGGTGGGGATCATTCCGGGTCAGATCACGACCCCGGGTCCCGTAGGGGTCGTGTCCCGCTCGGGCACCCTCACCTACGAGGCTGTGAATCAACTCACCCAGGCAGGGATTGGGCAGACCACCTGTGTGGGAATCGGTGGTGACCCCATCATTGGTACCAACTTCATCGACACGCTGCAGGCTTTTGGCGATGATCCGGAGACGGAGGCCATCGTCATGATTGGTGAGATCGGAGGTACGGACGAGCAGGAGGCCGCCGAGTGGGTGAAGGCGAACCTGGATATCCCCGTGGTAGGATTCATTGCTGGACAGACCGCCCCTCCGGGACGTCAGATGGGCCATGCTGGTGCCATCATCTCCGGATCGGCCGGAACAGCCGAAGAGAAGATGAAGGTGTTCGAGGAGAACGGAATCGCTGTGGCCAAGCGCCCTGCCGATATCCGGACCCTCATCCAGGAGAAGCTGGGCCTGTAGGGTCTCGGCTTCCGGCTCCAATCTTCCAATGACCCATGCGGCTGGCTGAGCTGCTCCGACCTGAACGGATCCGGGTGCCCCTTCGGGCCCGGTCCGTTCAGGATGGGTTCCTGGAACTCCGAGGGCTCCTGGGCGACGAGGAACCCCTTCCCATGGGGGCTCCGGCCGTCAGTCCCTCGGGTCGAACGTGCCTGCTGGATCTACAGCCCCGGGATGGCGTTCCGGAAGGGATCGCTGTGGGGATCGCCCCGGAGCCGTTGAGCGGAGAGGATCTTCCAGAGCCGGGAGGCGTGCGCCGTGCGAGGGTCCTCGTCCTCCTCTCCGGAGTCGACCTGGAACGGGAGCCTCGCTACAGAATCAAGGCGGCCTTCTTCGACCCGGTGGTGGAGGATGCCCTCCTGAAGGTGGAAGGGGTGGAAGAACTCCTCTCCATTCGCCGTCTCATGGACACCGAGCTCATGCGTCCTCTTCTGGTCCATGATGCCATGGTCCCGTTGGAGTACCGGATCTACCCGGATACCCCTCTGGAAGAGGTCCTCTCTCTCATGGTCCGCCGGCACCTATCTGTCGTTCCCGTGGTAGGGGAGGGATTGCAGGTACGAGGACTCATCAGCGCAGCGGAGATTCTCCGGTTCGGTCTCAAAGCCGGCCCTGGCCGGACGAGTGGAGGTGGAAAGCCCCCCGGAACGGCCAAGGATCTCATGAGTCGGTCAGTGCTCTGTGTGGCCGAGGATGAGTCACTGGCGGATGCAGCGCAGGTCATGGCTCACCGCAACGCCGATCAGCTTCCCGTTGTTCGTGATGGTGAGCTGGTTGGATTCCTTACCCGGGACGGAGTCCTCACCGCCCTCTTCGGTGAACGGATCGATGCCCGGAACAACCCCAAGACTTCGGAAGGAATCGAGGAATGACCCATACACTCGCCATCATCAAACCCGACGCCGTGGCATCTGGAAGAGCCGGCGCCATTCTGGCTCACCTGGAGAAGGGCGGATTCACGGTTCAGGCCCTTCGCATGACCCGCCTGAACCCGGCTCAGGCCCGGGCATTCTATGCCGTGCACAAGGAGCGTCCTTTCTATGAGTCGCTCGTCTCCTTCATGACCTCAGGCCCTGTCATCCCCATGGTCCTGGAGGCCGAGAATGCTGTGCCGGCCCTCAGGAAAGCCATTGGAGCCACGGATCCGGCAGAAGCGGAGGAAGGGACCGTCCGGGCGCTCTATGCCGAGTCCAAGGAGCGGAATGCCATCCATGCATCGGATTCGGATGAGAACGCTCGTAACGAGATCGGCTTCTTCTTCAGCCAGAGTGAACTCCTGGCGCTCTGAATATGGAGCCATGAGGTTTCGTCCCCACCCAGGGAGGTTGGATGACCAGGGAGATCCAGAAGGTGGCGGTGATTGGCGCAGGCACCTCGGGCCGAGGAATTGCCCGGGTACTCGCCGCTGCCGGGATCGATGTCTTGATGGTAGAACGGGATTCCACCTCCCTGGAGCGGGCCCTTCGCGGGCTTCGCGAGGGGATGAATCGGGACATTGCCCGATGGTCGCTGACTGAGTCGGAACGGGACGCCATTCTGGCCCGGGTGGAGGGGGTTGCCGGAAGCCCGCGCTTGCACGGGGTGGAGGCGGTCTTCGAATGCGCCACCGAGGACTTCAAGGAAAAGTATGCGCTCCTGCAGGAGTTGGACCGGCGAGCCCCGCGCCAGTGCCCGTTCTTCCTGAATACCTCCACCCTCTCCATCACGAGCTTGAGTGAGGCCTTGTCCGAAGCCCGCCGTCCTTGGCTCGTCGGACTACACTTCCTGCATCCCGTCTCCCGCATCTCCCTGGTGGAGCTGGTTCGGGGACGGGACACCGGAGAGGAGGCCGAAGCATTTGCCAGGCGTGTGGCTCGCCGGCTGGGAAAGGAAGTCATGGAAGTGGCCGAGTACCCGGGATACGTAACGAGCCGCCTCACTCTGGCCCTCATCAACGAGGCCATCCACCTGGTCATGGAAGGGGTTGCAACCCGGGATTCTGTGGATCAGGCCATGAAGCTCCGGCTGGGAGCTACCCACGGTCCCCTGGCCCTGGCCGACGAGATCGGATTGGACTCGGTGTACCGGGCCCTCGTTTCATTGAATGGTGGTCTGGGCCTTGATCAGTTTCGGCCTGCGCCCCTCCTTCGCCGGATGGTGAATGAAGGGTGGCACGGTGAGAAATCCGGTCGAGGGTTCTATCGCTACGATGAGACCGGTCGACGGTTGGATGAAGGGAGTGATCTCACCGAGCCTCCTCTGGAACGAGTCATCGGAGCTGGCCCAAGCCGGAAGGACGGAGAAGAGTCGTGAAGGTACTGGTGGTGAACTCCGGTTCCTCCTCGGTGAAATACCAGGTCATCGACACCAGGGACGAAGCTCCTCTCGTCATTGGAGTTGTGGAGCGAATCGGGAGTGGCGGCGCGATCCTCAGCCAGGAGCGGATGTCCGACGGCGTCCGGATCAAGGAATCGGGGTCCATCCTGGACCACCGGGATGCCATCAAGGCGATCCTCGACCTGGTTCGGGATGCGGAGCGAGGCGCCCTTGGCTCCCCTGATGACTTGGATGCCGTGGGACACCGTGTGGTTCATGGCGGGGAATCCTTCACCCAATCCGTGGTCATCGACGAGGTGGTGGAAGAGGGCATTCGGGAGTGCATCGATCTGGCGCCCCTCCACAACCCCCACAATCTGGCGGGCATTCGGGGTGCCCGGCAGGCCCTTCCAGAGACGAACCACGTCGCTGTCTTCGACACGGCGTTTCACGCATCTCTACCCCCACAAGCTTTCCACTACGCGCTTCCCTACGCCTTGTATCGGAGGCACCGGATCCGACGGTATGGGTTTCATGGCACGAGCCATCGGCACGTAGCTCGGCGGTCAGCCCAGCTCCTGAGCCGGGAGATGGATGGTCTCCGTGTGGTTTCCCTTCACCTGGGAAACGGAGCCAGTGCTTGCGCCATCCGGGATGGCCATTCGGTGGACACCTCCATGGGGTTCACCCCCCTTGAAGGATTGGTCATGGGAAGCCGGTCCGGCGACCTGGATCCTGCCGTGGTTCTTCATGTCATGGCTCGAGAGGAGCTGTCGGCCGCTGACGCTGGAGCCATGTTGAACAAGCACTCGGGGCTCCTGGGGCTTTCCGGGGTCTCAGGGGATATGCGGGATCTCCTGGAGGAGGAAGGGGATGGGAGCGAACGGGCTCGTCTGGCCCTGGACGTCTACACGTACCGGATCCGAAAATATATCGGGTCCTACGCTGCTGTTCTGGGTGGGTTGGATGCAGTGGCCTTCACCGGGGGGATCGGGGAGAATGCTCCCTCCATCCGGGCCCGTGCTCTCCAGGATCTGGGGTTCCTGGGGATGGAGGTGGACGATGGCGCCAACGACGCACTCACCGGTGGCGAAGAGGGGGAGTTCGGAGCCGGTCCCGTTTCCCTGCAGGTCATCCGGAGCGGAGAGGAACTCACCATTGCGAGGGAGACGGAGCGGGTGCTCAACGGGGATGCGCAGGGTCAGGAAGGTGTTTGAGGCAAGAAAAGGTGGCGTGCTGGAGGCCGGATTCGGGCTTCTTGCGATGGCCGGTCCAGGGGAGCCAGCTGTCCGGTCGGGTTATTGACACATGAGCCTTATTCCAAGAGCTTTAATGGTCTATGCTCAAGGTCAACCTCATGGACCTGGATCGAGAAGGGCAAGTCCAGGTTCAGGCTACGATTGCGCCGGACGATCCTCTCTGGGAGAATCTGGATCTCCAGCTGGAGGAAGGGGTGGAGGTGGATCTCACCTTCATGGCCACGCCAACTGGGCAGGTGATTGCCCGTGGCACCCTGACGTTCGTTCCCCGACTCCAGTGTCGACGATGCCTGGAGAAGATCCGTCAGCCCGTCCAGGAGGAGGTAACACTGGTCTGGGCACCTCGGGACGAATTTCAGACGGCTGAGGGGGAAGAAGATGCTGGTGAGATCCGGGTCCTGGAGCTTGATTCCAACGAACTGGACGTGACACCGGCCATCCGGGAAGAAGTGGTCCTGGCGAGACCGGTCTATGCGGTTTGCAGGCAAGACTGCAAAGGCCTCTGCCCCAGGTGTGGTGTGAATCGAAACGAAGAAACCTGTGATTGTGTTCTGGACGAGCCCGATCCCCGATGGGATGCTCTCCGGGCGTTGAAGGAAGACTAGAGGAGGAGTGCCATGGCGGTCCCAAAGAAGCGTACGTCCAAGCAGCGTCAGCGCAAGCGCCGAACCCACTACAAGGCTCAGGCGGTGGTGACCCATACCTGCAGCCGTTGCGGAGACCCGAAGAAGCCCCACCGGGTCTGCCCGACCTGCGGGTACTATCGGGATGAGCAGGTGATTGAGGTCGACCTGGACTGACGAGTTCGTCCGTTGAGGATCGCTCTCGATGTAATGGGAACCGATGCAGCGCCCGCGAGCGAGATCGCAGGTGCGTTGCAGGCTATCCAGGACCGGGACGACCTGACGCTCATCCTCGTAGGGGATGAAGCGAAGATCCGACGGGGTCTGGACAAGCACGCCCATGTCCCTGAGAACCGTCTGGAGATCCTTCACGCACCTGATCGGATCCATCCCAGCGACGCTCCGGCCACGGCTGTGCGCCGGCGCCCCCAGTCCTCCATCGTCAAGGGAATCCGGCTCCAGAAGGAAGGAACAGCCGATGCCTTCATCAGCGCCGGCTCCACCGGCGCGGTCATGGCTGCATCCCTCATCCTCCTGCGGCCACTCCCCGGTGTGGCTCGTCCTGCCATCGGTACCCTCCTTCCCACGGCCGGCCGTCCTACTCTCATGCTCGACGCTGGGGCGAATGTGGACTGTAAGCCCCAGCACCTCCTCCAGTTTGCTCAGCTGGGATCCATCTATGGACAGGATCTCATGGGAGTGGAACGTCCCCGGGTTGCCCTCCTCAACATCGGAGAGGAGCCGGAGAAGGGGAACGAGTTGGCAGTGGAGACCCACCAGCTTCTCCGTGACAGCGACCTGAATTTCGTTGGGAACGTGGAAGGGCGGGACATCATCCAGGGGGCCTGTGATGTCCTGGTTTGCGACGGCTTTGTCGGGAACGTCCTCCTCAAGTTCTACGAGTCGGTGGCCGAGTTCATCATCGGGCTCCTGAGCCAGGAGATGGAACGAGTCGGTGCCGACCTGGACCTGCCGGAGGTCTTCCGTGTCCTGGATTACTCCGAATACGGGGGGGCGCCCCTCCTGGGTGTGAACGGAGTGACGATCATTTGCCACGGTTCCTCGCCTCCGAAAGCGATCCGGAACGGGATTGAGGTGGCGGCCCAGGCGGTGGATTCCCGGATGGTGGACCATATTGCAGGTGAACTGGCTGAACACGAACAATCCAAGGAGTGAGTGCTGTCGAAATGGCTTCCACCGCGTCTGGCCCTTTCTCGACCGCACCCGCCTGACCCCGCGTCCTGAGATTCCTTATGTCCCTTGCACTCATCTTTCCGGGCCAGGGTTCCCAGACCGTTGGAATGGGGAAGCCCCTTGCCGACAGGTTTCCTGAAGCCTTGGAGACGATCCAGGAAGCAGACCGGATCCTGGGCTTTGAGCTCTCCCGCATCATGTGGGAGGGGCCGGATGAGGAACTGGTTCAGACCAAGAACGCCCAGCCCGCTATCCTGGCCCACTCCGTAGCAGTCCTGAGGGTGATTCAGGAGCGCCTTCCCCCCGTGCAGATGGCGGCTGGTCATTCTCTGGGCGAGTTCTCCGCTCATGTAGCCGCCGGAACTCTCTCCTACGAGGATGCTCTGAGGGCAGTCCGGAAGCGGGGAGAGCTCATGCACGAGGCCGGCACCCAGCGCCCAGGTAGAATGGCCGCTTTTCTGGGGATGGATGATGAGGCAGCCGGAGAAATCTGTCGAGAAGCCTCGGACCCGGATCAAGATCAGGTCGTGGTGGTAGCGAACCTGAACTCTTCGGGACAGCTGGTGATCTCCGGGGATGTAGACGCTGTGGGACGGGCCATGGAGATGGCCGGGGATGCCGGCGCCAAGCGGGTGGTTCCTCTGAATGTCTCGGGCGCCTTCCATTCCCCCCTCATGGAACCCGCCGGCCAGGGATTGCGTGCGGAACTGGAGGCCATGACTTTCAAGCGACCTTCATTCCCTGTGGTGTCCAACGCCACGGCAAACCCTGTCACGACTGGGGAAGAAGCCCGGGACCTGCTGGTGAAACAGCTCACCTCGCCGGTTCGATGGGCTGAGTCCATCCAGGTCATGCTTCAGGGAGGGGTGACCCGCTTCCTTGAACTGGGACCAGGGAGTGTCCTGCGGGGGCTGAACCGGAGAAACGCGAGAGGCGTGCCGACCCAGTCGCTGGGAACCCCCGAGGACTTGGCAGAGCTTTCCCTTTGAGTGGGAGATGGCAGGAATGACGAACGAGTTGAAGGATCACGTCGTATTGGTGACCGGAGGGTCTCGGGGCATCGGGCTGGGCATCGCTCGGGCCATGGCCGACGGGGGAGCCAGGGTCGCCGTCATCGGTCGGAATGAAGAGCGTGCCCGATCCGCAGCCGATTCACTCCCCGGAGAGGGACATGGGGGATTCGGCTGCGATGTGGCGGACCCGGACCAGGTGAAGGAGGCGGTCCCTGCCGTGCAGGACGAGTTGGGTGGTGTCACTGTATTGGTCAACAACGCCGGAATTGCCCGGGACAACATCCTCCTCCGGTTGGGTGATGACGATTGGGATGAAGTCATGGCTGTTAACCTGAAGGGGGCTTTCAACATGACCCGGGCCGTGACGCGTGCTATGATGAAGCGACGGGATGGTGTGATCATCAATGTGAGTTCCGTCGTTGGTCTCACGGGGAATCCGGGCCAGTCCAACTACGCGGCGTCGAAGGCTGGCCTGATCGGGTTCACCAAGAGTGTTGCCCGGGAGCTGGCCAGTCGTAACATCCGTTGTAACGCTATCGCCCCGGGATATATCGAAACCGACATGACCGGTGCGCTGGACGAGAAGCAGACCGAAGCCCTCCAGGAGAGGATTCCCCTGGGACGGCTCGGGACCCCGGAAGATATTGCCGGTGTGGCCCGCTTTCTCGCAGGCCCCGCTGCTCGCTACATTACCGGGCAGGTACTGACCGTCGATGGCGGCATGGTGATCTGAGTCGCTGGAGAGGGTTTTCACTTTTTCTGACTGATCAACAACGTACGAGGTAAGACATGGCCGAGAGCATCGAGGCGCGGGTAAAGGAAATCATCGTCAACGAACTGGGCGTGGAGGCCGAGAAGGTCACCACGGAGGCTTCCTTTGTGGAGGACCTGGGCGCTGATTCCCTGGACACGGTGGAGTTGGTGATGGCCTTTGAAGAGGAGTTTGGCCTGGATATCCCCGACGAGGATGCAGAGCAGATGCGGACCGTGGGTGAGGCAGTGGACTACCTCAAGAAGAACACCGATTCCTGACATCGGAGATCAGCACAGGCGGCCCGAGGATCGGGCGGGAGTTCCATGGGGATGAAGAACGGATCGAAGCGGGAGGTGGTGGTCACCGGGGTCGGCCTTGTGACCCCGGTGGGCATTGGAGTCGAAACTGCTTGGGAGGCGCTCCTGCAGGGAAAATCGGGCGGTGGAACCATCTCCCATTTCGACGCGGGAGAGGACTTCGCCACTCGTATCGCGTGTGAGGTCCGGGGTTTCGATGCATCACAGGTTCTGGATCCGAAGGAGATCCGTCGCTACGACAGGTTTGCCCAGTTCGCTCTGGTTGCGGCGGATGAGGCGATGCGGAATGCCGGTCTGGACGGCGTCCCGGAGGGCGTGTCCGAAGATCGCTTCGGTGTCATTTTCGGAAGTGGAATCGGGGGCATCTCCACCTTCGAGGAGCAATCCAGAACCCTGCTCGACCGGGGCCCCAAACGAGTGAGTCCGTTCTTCGTCCCCATGTTCATCCCCGATATCGCGCCGGGCCTCATCTCCATCCGGTATGGGGCTCGGGGGGCCAACTTTACCACCGTCTCGGCCTGCGCATCGTCCGCCCACGCCATTGGCGAGGCTGCCCGGACCATTGAGCGTGGCGACGCGGATGCTGTGATCGCCGGGGGAACCGAGGCGACCATCACTCCCCTGACCATCGCAGGATTCTCCGCCATGAAGGCTATGTCCACCCGGAATGACGACCCGGCTGGCGCGAGTCGACCCTTCGACGCGACCCGGGACGGTTTCGTTATGGGTGAAGGGGCCGGGTCGCTCATCCTGGAAGCTCGCGAGGTCGCGGAAGCACGAAGGGCGCCCATCCTTGGTGTGGTGGCCGGGTACGGGTCATCTGCAGATGCCTACCACATCACGGCTCCGGCACCCGATGGGCAAGGCGCCCAGTCGGCGATGCGTATGGCATTGGCCGATGCGGGAGCTGAGCCAACCGAGGTGGATTATGTGAACGCCCATGGCACCTCCACTCCGCACAATGACCGTTCCGAGACGGCAGCCATTCGGGCGGTACTTGGCGATCGGGCCGACGATGTGGTCGTCGGTTCCACCAAGTCGATGACCGGACATCTTCTGGGAGCAGCGGGAGCGGTGGAAGGGATCGTATCGTTGCTGGCTTGCAGACATGGGAAGATTCCGCCCACCATCAACCTCCAGAACCCGGATCCCGATTGTGATCTGGACTATGCGCCTGAGGGGATGCGGGAGCGGCCGGTGACGTTGGCCCTCTCCAATTCCTTCGGCTTCGGCGGACACAACGTTTGCCTGGCTTTCCGCCGGTGGGCCCAGGATTGATGGTTCCAGGAGGTCGTTAGTCCATGGATCTGCGTGTTGGACTCGGGTATGACTCCCATCCCTTCGATTCTGAGCGTAGCTGTATCCTGGGCGGCGTGGAGTTTCCCGAGAGTCCAGGGCTGAAGGGATTCTCGGATGGGGATGCCGTAGCTCACGCGGTAACGGACGCTATCCTGGGAGCTGCGGCTCTCGGGGACATCGGCAGCCACTTCCCCCCAGGAGATGAGCGATGGCGTGGAGCAGATTCCATGGAACTCCTCCGCCAAGCTGTTCGGATGGTGGAAGAGGCCGGGTACCGGGTCGGGAACGTTGATCTTACGGTCATCTGCGAGAAACCGAAGATCAGCCCTATGGCTCTCCGCATGCGTCGCTCCCTGGCGGCAGCGCTCCGGACCACTCCCCAGGCCGTGTCCGTGAAGGGAAAGACCAACGAAGGCATGGGGTGGGAAGGGGCCGGAAAGGGGTTGGCCGTTCACGCCGTGGCGCTTCTCAGGAAGGGGTGACAGCCGGGGTGGTCCCGCCATCCCGGTCGTTCTGTCGGTGGAGACACCTGGAGAGTTCCGACTGGAGGGGTTCAGGGACTACCTGAGCTTCGAGCGCGGTTTGGCCGATCGCACGGTGGAGGCCTACGCAGGAGACTTGGAGCGCCTGGCTCTCTTCCTTGTGTCCCAGGGCCTGAACAACCCCGGCGAGGTGTCCCACCTCGAGTTGCGGGAGTACCTCTACCACCTGAAGGACCAGGGGCGGGCACCTTCCTCCATCCGCCGGGCCCTTTCTTCCACTCGGAGCTACTTCACCTTCCTTCTGTCAGAGGGAGTGGTGGAATCCGATCCCACTGAGCGGTTGGAGTCTCCTCGGAGTTGGCGCCGCCTTCCTCAGGTCCTGAGTGCTGATGAGGTAGATGCCTTTCTCTCGGCACCGTCCCCGGACAGCTGGGCCCATTGGAGGGACCGGGCCATCCTCGAACTCCTCTACGCCACCGGTGTCCGGGTGTCGGAGCTGGTGGGCATTCAACTTGCCGACGTGTTTCTGGATGAACGGCTACTCAAGGTCACGGGGAAGGGAAGCAAGGAGCGCATCGTCCCGTTTGGCCGACCCGCGGCGGAGGCCACTCGACGATATCTTCAGCACCTGCGAATGGAGTTGGATCGCGGAGAGGGGGAAGGGTTCCTCTTCTTGAATCGGTGGGGGCGTCCCCTGACACGGATGTCGGTCTGGTCACTGGTCCGGGATTCGGCCCATGCTGCCGGGATCGAGAAGCGGGTCTCTCCCCATACCCTGCGTCACACCTTCGCCACTCACCTCCTGGAGGGAGGGGCAGATCTGGTCGCGGTTCAGGAGCTCCTGGGACATGTAGACATCTCCACCACCCAGATCTACACCCACGTCGATCGAGACTACCTTCGAGACGTCCACCGCCGCTTCCACCCCCGAGGGTAGGTCCCGGAGACTGGATCCGCACAGCTTACCCCACGGAGGGTCGGGACCCGCAGGGAGCGCGAAGACGCTGCGCCGGGGTGGAAAGAGATACGGACGACGGGGTGTCGGTCATCCCGTTGAGCGTCCCCTACTCCGGGGACGAGGGATCACCCGCTTGACGACGGGCCTGGCTCTCCACCGATGGCCGTTCAGCTTCTGGCACCAGGGCGAAGAGCTCATCCTGATTTCCGGCCTGTCCCAGTAGTTCAATGGCCTTGGCCAGGACCGGATCCCGGCGAGCCTGTGTCTGGAGGGACTGCGCAACCAAGTCCAAGCGTTGGTACATGGTGCGTTCCAGTTGCCAGTGGAGATACTCCCGCGTGTTCTGGGTCAGAAGGGCATCATCAAGGCCGTCCTCCACGAGACCCGCGATGAAGCTCTCCGCCGCACCCTGGGGGAATGCCTCGGGAATCTCTCCGTCCCGCACTTCCTGGGCTACGGCGAAGGCCGCCTCCTGGATCCGTTGAGTCAGGGGAATCCCGGCATCCACAGAACCGTTCAGGAGGTCCTGCTCCTCACTGGAAAGGGTGTCGCCTCGGACCTCAACGTCGGGGAAAACACCGCCTCCACCCCAGATCGTCCGTCCTCCCTCGGAGGTGAAGCGGGGAATGGAGTCCGGTTCGATGACCCGGCCCTCCCGATCCCGAGGCCTGTTCAGTGAACGCCCCAGGGGGGTGTACCATTCCCCGCTGGTGAGGCGGATCATGTGCTCCGCCGGGAGGGGAACAACGCTCTGAACACTCCCTTTTCCGAAGGTTCGCTCGCCGATGACCAGGGCCCGATCGTGGTCCTGCAGTGCGCCGGCCACGATTTCTGAAGCCGAGGCCGAGAAGCGGTCCACCAGCACGATGAGGGGAGTGTTCGGTGCCCTGGCCGCTCGGCGGGCGTATGCCGACTCTTCCCGAACCTGACCATTTCCCCCAGGGGTTCTGGAGCGGGTCGTAACCAGCGTTGACCCCCGATCCAGAAAGAGATCTGCCAGATTGAGAGATTCGTCCAGGTACCCTCCAGGATTCCGCCGTAGATCCAGGATGAGTCCGGTCACCCCATCCAGCTCAGTCAGGACCGAGTCGACCTCGGCAGCTGATTCCCTGGCCACCCGGTCCAGGAGGACGTAGCCCACGTCCCCGAAGATGCGCTCGGAGGTCACGGCTGGAATGTGGACCTGGTCCCGTCGGATTCGATGGGGGATGGGCTGTTCGATCCCGTCTCGTTCGACTTCCACCTCCACTTCGCTTCCGATCTCCCCTCGAATCCGATTGGAAGCCTCGGTGACGGACCAGCCCCGGGCATCGTCGCCATTCACGGCGACAATCCGATCACCAACCAGGAGACCTTCCTGATCGGCAGGCGTATTACGGAATACGGCGGTGATGGTGACCGCCTCGTTCAACTCCGTGATCTGCACTCCGATACCCGCGTAGTTTCCCGTGCTCTCTTCCTCGAAGGCTCGAACCTGGTCCGGGGTCAGGACATCGGCGTAAGGGTCATCCAGTTCCTTGATCAGGCCGCGGATGGCCTTCTCCCAGAGGACCGAGTCGGGCTCCGAGGTGAGTGCGAAGTCCCGAATGGCCCTGAGAGTGCCGAGAAAGACTTCCGCCTCGGCGCCCATCTCTTCAACATCCTGTGCGGAGAGACCGGGAAGACTGGAGCCCCGGTTCTGGGCTTCAGCTTCCTGTCCCACAGGGAGAACGAACAAGAGGAGGGTGAGGGAGAGGATCAGGCGTGTCATGCGGGTCTCTTTTCCGGGTCCGGACGTGGGGGTGTGGCCGGCTTGGGCTGGCAGGTGGATTGTCGATCTGAGCCGATTGATACTTCTTAACCCTGGAATCAGATGTCGTTCCGGGAACTCTCCCTCAGGGATGGTCGTAGGCCTACCCTGAGCAACGTACCAATCGACTCCAACAATGTTATCTTCACGCCCTCGCTCGCGCAGCCCCGGGTCGCGGTCTAGGCACCCAAGCTGCACGTCCCGAGAACGTGAATCGGCACCCAACTCGAATCCCCCGGGGGTCTCATGAAGGTCACACTGTCCCAGTTCAAACCCCGGAAGGGGGATCTGGAGGGAAACCTTGGAGGAATTCGGGAGGAGATTGCCAGCGCTGCCAGCCAGGGGGATGACCTGCTGGTCTTCCCGGAGACCGTTCTGTCCGCCTATTTCGTTGAGGGGGCCGTCAGCCGAGTGTGCCGGACGCCCAGCTGGGTGGCTGCTCAACTGGATCGTCCTCCTCAGGATTCGCCTGATGTGGTCCTGGGGATGTACGAGCGGGGAAGGGAGGGAGTCCACAACTCGGCGCTCTATCTGACCCCCGCCGACGGTGAGTGGGTCGTGACCCACGTTCACCGGAAGGTATTTCTTCCGACCTACGGGGTGTTTCAGGAGGCCCGGTTCGTGGTGCCGGGGCTTCGGGCCCACGCCTTCGACACCCGCTTTGGCCGTGTGGGACTTCTGGTCTGTGAGGACATGCACCACTCCCTTCTACCCACGATCCTGGCCCTGGATGGAGCCGAGGTGCTGATCTGCCTCGCTGCCTCTCCGGCCCGGGAGTTGGGGCCAGGAACGGGAATCCCGCACTCCCTGGAACGATGGGATGCGGTGGGCAGAGCCATTGCCATGGAACACGGCGTCCACTTCCTTGTTGCCCATCTGGTGGGGAGTGAGGGGGGAAAGCTCATGACCGGAGGAAGTGTGGCTTATGGGCCAGGCGGGGAGATCCTGGGTCGGGGACCGATCTTCCGGGAAGGAGCGCTTCATCTATCATTGGATCCGGCGGCGCGGACGCGCGTTCGCGACCGAGGCCCCATGCTGAACGATCTCCGGCAGCGACTTCCTTACCTGGTCGATGAACTTACTCGGGTGATCCACACCCCGAGGTCGGGTGACTCCTCCTTCTCACCAGGAGCCAATGGGCCGGAAGTTCCGGTGCCCGCCCACGTGGATCCTGATGATGATTCTTTCCTGGAATTGGATCTGGCGTTGACCACGGAGGCGCTGGTGGGATTCCTTCGGGATGAGATTCCTGAACGGCGAGGATTCCAGTCGGTGGTGCTGGGGCTCTCCGGTGGTGTGGACTCAGCCGTGGCTCTGGCCTTGGCCGCTCGGGCGCTGGGACCGGAGAATGTCCATGCCATACTCATGCCGTACGCCACCTCGAGCCCCGAGAGTCTGGAACACGGAAAGGTGGTAGCTGAGAAGTTCGGGGTGGACTATCGGGTCATTCCCATCACCGAGGGAATAGACGCCTACATAGAGCGTGAGGGGCCGGAGATCTCGGGTCTCCGCCGCGGGAATCTGGCTGCCCGATTCCGGGCCATGGTCCTTTGGGACCAGTCGGCCCGGCTCGAGGCTCTTCCTCTGGGGACCGGGAACAAGAGTGAGCGACTTCTCGGCTACTTCACCTGGCATGCCGACGATGCGCCTCCCATTAACCCCCTGGGGGATCTCTGGAAGACTCAGGTATGGGCTCTGGCGAGATACCTGGAGGTCCCGCCAGAGGTGGTGGACAAGCCGCCCAGCGCCGACCTTGTAGAAGGAGTGGACGATGCTGACGAGATTGGCGTGGGATACCGGGTGGCGGACCGAATCCTCTACTGGCTCGTTCGAGATGTGGAAGCTGAATCCCTCATACAGGCCGGGTTCCCCGAAGAGGCAGTGACGATCGTCTCTCGGCGTCTGGAGGGCACCCATTGGAAGCGGAAGGCGCCCACCATTGCCATGGTGTCGCCCTCGGCCATCGGTGAGTTCTACCTCAGGCCCGTCGACTACTGACCTTCAGGTGGAGAAAAGCATTGATCCTCGTCCTGGACAACTACGACTCCTTCACCTGGAACCTCGTTCAGCTATTGGGAGATCTGGGGGCCGACCCCGTTGTGATCCGGAATGACGGACGCACGGTGGATGAGATCGAGGCCATGAGCCCTGAGCGGATCGTCATCTCTCCCGGCCCCTGTACTCCATCAGAGGCCGGGATCAGTGTGGACCTCATCCGTCGGATGGGCTCTACCACTCCGATGCTGGGGGTCTGTCTGGGTCATCAGGCCATTGGCGAGGCCTTCGGTGGCCGAACCATCCGTGCTCGGCGCGTCATGCACGGGAAGGTGGGGGCTGTTCACCATTCAGGGCAGGGCCTGTTTCGTGACCTTCCGAGTCCCATGAAGGCCATGCGCTACCATTCCCTGGTGACGGACGAGTCCATCCTTCCCACTTCGCTGGAGGTCGTCGCCTGGTCCGTTGAGGAGAGTGGCCGGGAAGTTCAGGCCATGCGACACCGAGAGCACCCGGTCTGGGGTGTGCAATTCCACCCCGAATCCTACTTCTGCCAGTCAGGCCGGGAGTTGATCCGAAACTTCCTGCAGGACCCTGCCTGAGGCGCCGGCTTCTCCAGGGCGCCAAGACCGGAGGGAGGGAATTCGTCCGTTCTGGGGGGGAGATGTCGCCTTGCTCTCTCTTCCGAACGGGCATAGTTTTCGTGGCGTGAAAATTGCTAAGAAGCTCCCGACCCTCCCAGCAGATTCTCAGCCGTGAAGGAACCCGTTCTGGCGGTGATTCCGGCCCGGCTCGAATCTTCTCGTCTCCCTCGGAAACCCCTCCAGCCCATCCTGGGTCGACCACTCCTCCAGTGGGTTTGGGAGCGGATCCGGGGAATGAAGGCGTTCGATGAGGTCGTAGTGGCCACCGATGCGGCAGAAGTGCGGCAACTTTGCCAGGCCATTGGGGCACCGTGTGTGCTCACGAACCCCGCCCACCCATCGGGCACGGACAGGGTGGCCGAGGTGGCAACCCGGGATGAGTTCCGAAGCTTCCCGATCATCCTGAATATCCAGGGTGATGAGCCTCTGGTAGAGGAAGATCATCTGGCCCGGGTGGTGGCCTTGATTCGAGAGGACGCCTGGGATCTGGCTACCTGCGCATCGCCGCTGAGGAGCAGGGAAGCCCTCCATGACCCTTCCACAGTGAAGGTCGTACGGACCAAGGAGGGCAGAGCCCTCTACTTCTCCCGGGCGCCTGTTCCCCATCGACGAGACGGGAGCCCGACGCCGGAGCAGTTGGACCGGCCGCCGTATCTTCGCCACCTGGGAATCTACGCCTATAGACGGGAAGCGCTGGCGGCCTGGGTAGCGCTGCCCCCATCTCCCCTGGAGGAGTTGGAGCGGCTGGAACAGTTGCGGGCTCTTGAAGCCGGACTTGCCATGGGGGTGGCAGTGGTCGAGTCGGCTGCCCCAGGGGTGGACACGGCGGCAGATGTGACGAGAATGGAAGAGGCTTTCGCCCACCCTGGGAACGCCATCACTTCTACGGATGAGTCATGAGTCAAACCGAGCGGGCCACTCGATATATCTTCGTCACCGGCGGCGTCGTTTCCTCTCTGGGGAAGGGGATTGCGGCGGCTTCACTGGGGCGACTCCTGAAGGAGCGGGGTTTTCGGGTCACGATCCAGAAGTTCGACCCGTACATCAATGTGGACCCGGGGACCCTTTCGCCCTTTCAGCACGGCGAGGTCTTCGTCACCGATGACGGCGCCGAGACCGACCTGGATCTGGGCCACTACGAGCGATTCATCGACGAATCGCTTTCCCAGGCCAACAACATTACCACGGGCCGGATCTACCAATCGGTCATCGAGAAGGAGCGGCGGGGTGACTACCTGGGTTCCACCGTCCAGGTCATTCCCCACATCACCGACGAGATCAAGGCGAATATCCACAAGCTGTCGGATGGCCACGACGTGGTCATCACCGAAATCGGTGGTACGGTTGGTGACATCGAGAGCCTTCCTTTTCTGGAGGCGATCCGGCAGTTCAGGCAGGAGGTGGGGCCCGCCAACGCCATCTACATCCACCTGACGCTGGTTCCCTTCATCGCCGCGGCAGGCGAGCTCAAGACGAAGCCGACCCAGCACTCGGTTCGGGAGCTCATGCAGATCGGAATCCAGCCACAGATCCTGGTCTGTCGTTCTGAGCATCCCCTGGATGACGAGATCCGAAGAAAGATCGCTCTCTTCACCAATGTGGCCCTCCGGGGTGTGGTGGAGGCTCGGGACGCCGAGTCCATCTACCAGGTGCCATTGGAACTGAGGAATCAGGGTCTGGACGACTACGTGCTGGAGCTCCTGGGATTGGAGGCCCCTCCTCCCGATCTGACAGCCTGGACTGAGATGACGGAACGGATCGTGAACCCGTCCCGGGGGACGGTCCGGATCGCCGTGGTTGGCAAGTACACCGAGCTGGTGGATTCGTACAAGTCGATTCAGGAAGCCCTCATCCATGGGGGGATCGCCCATGACGTGGGGGTGGAAGTAGACTGGCTCTCCTCTGAGGAGTTCGAGGAAGCCGACCCGACCCCCACCCTGGCCCGATATGATGGGCTCCTCATTCCAGGTGGCTTCGGTCCCCGAGGAGTGGAGGGGATGCTGGAAGCCATCCGAGTGGCCCGGGAGAACGATCAACCCTTCTTCGGGATTTGCCTCGGGCTTCAATGCGCAGTGGTGGAGTTCGCTCGGAATGTCTGCGGGCTGGGGGAATCCCATTCCCATGAGTTCGCGTCGGAGTCCCCAGATCCGGTGATCTGTCTCATGGACTCCCAACACAACGTGACGGAGAAGGGGGGGACCATGCGGTTGGGTGCCTATCCTGCTCGACTGGCGGCCGGAACGCGGACTCACGAGATCTACGGGCAGGAGGAGATCTCGGAGCGGCACCGGCATCGTTACGAGGTCAACACCCACTACCTGGACGTCCTGGAAGAGGCCGGTTTGACGATCAGCGGGAGCTCTCCCGATGGGAAGTTGGTGGAAATGATCGAGCTACGGGATCATCCCTGGTTCATCGGCTGCCAGTTCCACCCAGAGCTGAAGAGCCGACCCAACCGGCCTCACCCCCTCTTCGCGTCCTTCATAGGGGCGGCGGCAAGGGCGGCAGGCATCGACGAGGCCGCCCCGGCTGAGAGCGACATGCGAGTCGGAGCAGGGGGCTGAGCGGCCATGACCCTCTTCCAGGACTTCACCCTCATCGCCGGTCCGTGTGCCTTGGAGGACGATGCGTTGAATCTGGAGATTGCCGGGGCCCTGGCTCAGCTGGGGAGGGCCTTCGATCTCCCAGTCATCTTCAAGGCCTCCTTCGACAAGGCCAACCGGTCCCGTCTGGATTCTCCCCGGGGTCCGGGGCTGGAAGAGGGCTTGCGACGCCTGGAGAGGGTGAAAGAGGAAACTGGTCTTCCCGTCCTGACCGATATCCACGAGCCGGGCCAGGCCGAACCCGTTTCACAGGTGGTGGATGTCCTCCAGATTCCTGCTTTCCTCTGTCGTCAGACGGACCTGATGGTGGCGGCGGCCCGGACCGGGTTGCCCATGAATGTGAAGAAGGGACAGTGGATGGCGCCTGAGGAAATGGCGGCAGTGGTGGAGAAGGGACGGCGCAGTGGGGCTGGGACCATCGCCGTCACGGAACGAGGGACCTTCTTCGGATACGGAAACCTGGTGGTGGACATGCGGTCCTTCCGCCGGGTCCGTCAATCCTGCTCCGTCCCAGTGATCTTCGATGGCACCCATTCGGTACAGCGTCCAGGAAGGAAGGATGGATCCAGTGGAGGAGATCCGGAGTTCATCCCAATGCTGGTGAGAGCTGCAGTAGCAGCTGGATGTGACCACCTCTTTCTGGAGACTCATCCGCGACCCGAGACGGCGCCATCGGATGGTGCCAACATGCTTCCCCTGGATCGACTTCAGGCCCTGATGGCTGAGGTCCTGGCTCTCCGGGAGGTGGTATCCAGATGACTTCTCCTCCCCGGAGCAGAATGAGTAGGACGCCGGTGGAGGGGCCGGGAACGGCCAGTGCCGAGGATGCCCGCATCCCCGAGGAACTGGCTCGGACCATCCGGCTCGTGGTTCTGGATGTGGATGGGGTGCTCACCGATGCCGGCGTATACCTGGGTGAAACGGCCGGCGGAGAGGCCGTGGAGATGAAGCGGTTCCACATCCAGGACGGTCTGGGGATCCACCTCATGCGGGACGCAGGGCTGAAGGTGGCGCTTCTTTCCGGACGCCCTTCGCCGGCTACCCGGATCCGGGCCGAAGAACTGGGGCTGGACGAGTGTATTCAGAAGAGTGGGGGGATGAAGATCCCGGCCCTGAAGGCCCTGTTGAAGCGCAGCGGGGTGGACTGGGGCCAGGTGGCCATGCTCGGGGACGACCTCCCTGATCTCCCGGTCATGCGCCGGGTAGGACTTCCTGCTGCTGTGGCGAATGCGGTTCCCGAAGTTCGACGGGAAGCTCTTTTCACTACCCGGATGGACGGAGGGAAGGGGGCTGTCCGAGAGTTCGCGCGGAGACTCCTTGAGGCCAGGGGGGAGTGGGACCAGCTGGTGGAGGCTTACTGTGCAGCCAGAGACGATGACTGAGTTCCGGACCGCTGCTGAGGAATCCAGGGAGGGGAAGGGGACTCCGACTGAGCCTTCGCCTTCCCGGCTCCTGGCCGAGGGGAAACGCGTCCTGGTCTCGGAGTCGGAGGCCGTGTTGGAGATGGCGGAGCGTCTGGATACGGCGTTCATCGAGGCGGTGGAAATCCTCTTCCAGGCCAGTGGGCGGGTTATTGTGACCGGCGTGGGGAAGAGCGGCATCGTAGCCCGAAAGCTGGCGGCCACGCTGACTTCCACCGGAACGCCGGCCAGCTTTCTCCATCCTGTCGATGGTTTGCACGGGGATCTTGGGATCATCTCCAGGGAGGATGTGGGCATCTTCATCTCCAAGAGTGGAGCGACCTCCGAACTCACGGGTCTCGTGGAGTACCTTACGCGGCTCGGGGTCCCAGTCATTGCACTCACCGGAGGCATGGATTCCCCTCTGGCCCGGAACGCCCGGGTCACCCTGGACTGCTTCGTTCCTGAGGAGGCCTGTCCACTGGACCTGGCGCCCACCTCCTCCACGACGGCGGCCCTGGCCATGGGCGATGCTTTGGCCATGGTCCTCCTTCAGCGTAAAGGGTTCCGGGCCGAGGACTTCGCCCGGGTCCATCCCGGGGGAGCCCTGGGTCGGAAACTCACCCTCCGGGTGGACGATCTCATGGTAGGGGAGGACTATCCGGAGATCCCCCGGACCGCCCTCGTCCGGGATTGTATCGTTCCCCTGGCTCACATGCGTGGAACTGTTCCCATTGTGGATGAGGAACGCCGAGTGGTCGGCGTAATGACGGCAGGCGACCTGACCCGCCTTATGGACCGGGAGTCGGATTTCCTTTCCGTGCCCGTGTCGCAGGTCATGACCGAGGCTCCACGTGTAGCTCGACTGGGCCAACTGGCCGGCGCAGTGGTCCACGAGATGGAAGAATACGGGATCATGGCACTCCCAGTCGTAGATGGATCCCACCGCCTCCGCGGGGTCATACACCTCCATGATATTCTCAGGTCGGGGGTCGTATGACATGGCGGGTCAATGTGTTGTGGGCGTTGATGGTGTTGGTGATGGTCGCCGTGGCCTGTGAAGAGGAGGCCGATGTGGCAACCGTTTCGCCGGAATTGGCCGCCATGGATGCCGATTTCGTCGTGGTTGGGGGCGAACAGTACGTGAGCCAGGATGGGACTACCGAAGCCCATCTGGTCTACGACACGGCCTTTCAGTGGAACGACTCGGTGTCGGCGGCCCTCCGCAGGTTGGAGCTGACGGTGTTCCATGAGGACGGAACCGAAAGGGCCCGTGTGACCTCGGACCGGGGGCGGCTGGACCAGTCTACCGATCGAATGATTGCCCAGGGAAATGTGGTGGTGGTGATCCCTGGCGAAGGGCGAACCATCCGGACCGAGGAGCTGCATTATGATCCTCAGGGTGGCCGAATCTGGAGCGACTCGGCTTTCGTCATGGAGCTTCCGAACCAGGTTCTTCGGGGAGCGTCCTTCACCTCTGATATTGAGTTCCGGAACTTCGAGGCCCGGGGACGACCGTGATGGCCCCAGTCCCTTCCTTCCGACCTTGCAGCGCCCGGGCTCTGGTTGCGTGGGCTGGCTCTCTGGTGCTGTTTCTCATGCTCGCCCAGGGGGCGACTGCCCAGGATCTGGGGACGGACTGCGAGCTTCGGGAATACGGTTCCATCCGAAGCACGGAGGCCGCTCCCGGTACCCGGGTCACCTGGCTTGGGGATCCCTTCCTGGTCTGTCCCGACGGGACTCGTATCCGCTCGGACTCAGCCGTCGTCTATGAACAGACCCGGCGTGCCGAGCTCATCGGGAATGTGAACTTCGAGACGGAGATTCGCCGACTCCAGTCTCAACTGGCTGACTACTATGAACGGGAAGGACGTCTCTTTGCTCGAGGGGAAGTCACCTTCTCGGACCTGGAGCGGGGGAGTGTGGTCCGGGGTGATACGCTGACGTACCTGGGCGTCACGGACTTCCGGTCTGAGGAACAGGTGACGGTTACTGGAGGGCGTCCGGAGGCGACTCTGGAGCCCCCCACCGACCGGGTCGATCCGGACCGGCCCCTCTCGCCCTATCGGGTGACTGGGAACCGGCTCCGATTTGAGGGGGACCAGTTTTTCTGGGCTGACGGGGATGTAGAGGTGCGAAGGGACGACTTGGAGGCCTATGCCGACTCTCTTGCCTTCGATCAGAACGCCGGCCAACTCTTCTTGACCAAGGATGCCCGGGTGGTTGGTGAGGCCGAGATGGAGGGACAGCAGATCAACCTCACCATCCCTGAGGACGTGGTGGAGCAGATCACCATCCGGAATCGGGGTCGGCTCTGGACCGCCGACCTGGATCTGGTGGGTGAAGAAATTCGAATCACCTTCCAGGACGAGAAGATTCAACGTCTGGTGGCAGTGCATCGGGAGGGATCGGATTCTGACGACCCTCCTCCTCGGCCCCGGGTCGTAACGGAGGACTTCGTACTGGAGGCCGACTCCCTGGATGTCCAGTCTCCGGACGAGGTGCTGGAGACGGTCCACGCCGTGGGCAGGGCCCGAGGGGAAACGCTGGCCCGCGGTCAGGCTCCGGTGCCCATGGAGATCGATCCGGACGTTCCCTTGGAGCTACAGGACCTGCCCCTGGATCCGGCGGTTGCCCCGGAAGCAGTCGTGGAGGACGACCCCGAGGCGCAGGATCCGCAGGAAACTCCAGACGAACCGGCGGTTCAGGTGGATCGGGACTGGATCGAGGGTGATCGAATCCTGGCCACCTTCGAGCCCGAGCCCCTGGCTCCGGCAGATGTGGCTGGGGAGGACCAGGATCCGGATGCTGAGGACCCGCTCCCGGACGCTGACGAACTCCCTGAGGAGATGGTGGTCTCCGATCCTGAAGGCGAGGATCGGGCCCGGTATCGCCTCACTCGCCTGGAGTCGGAGGGGAATGCCCGGACCCTCTATAGATCTCCGCCCGAAGACGGCCCACCGACCCGAAATGGGGAGCCCCTCTGGTCCATCAGCTACATCATAGCCGAGGAGATCGCCATATTCCTCACCGAGGGTGAAGTGGAACGTGTTGAGGCCCGGGACCGGGTCTCCGGGGTCCAGTTGGAACCCGACCGAGGGGAGTTCATGGATGAGGAGGACGATGACGAGGATGCCGAGGAGCCAGCCGATGAGGACGGGTCATCGGATGCGACCGGGGGGAGCTGGCTATGACTGCAATTAGCGACGGGCCAGGCGGGGAAGGGAGGCAGGAGACCGCTCCCCGAGACTCCCCGGAACCGGCGGTGGGTGTAGGCATGGAATGGCCGGAGGATGCTCCGGAGCTTCAGGTCGAATCCCGAGAGGCAGATCGACTGGAGAAGGCGCTCAAGCGGGAAGAGGGCAGCGTCTTTCGAGCTGAGGGATTGACCAAGATCTACCAGGGCCGGAAGGTGGTGAACGATGTGGATATCCATGTCCGGCAGGGTGAGATCGTGGGGCTCCTGGGACCCAACGGCGCAGGGAAGACCACTACCTTCTACATGATGGTGGGCCTCATCCCCCCGAACGAGGGAAAGGTCTACCTGGATCAGAAGAACCTGACCCGGACACCCATGTATCGGCGAGCTCGTCTGGGGGTGGGCTATCTGGCTCAGGAGCCGTCGGTATTCCGAAAGCTGACGGTGGAAGAGAATGTCATGGCCATCCTCCAGACCACCGACATTCCGAAGAAGGAGCGGAAGCAGCGGCTGAATGAGCTCCTGGAGGAGCTGTCTATAGCTCACCTGAGGAAGAGCAAGGCTTACGCTCTTTCCGGCGGTGAGCGGCGTCGGCTGGAGATCACCCGTGCCCTGGTACAGCAGCCCAAGTTCATGCTCCTGGACGAACCCTTCGCAGGGATCGATCCCATTGCGGTCAACGACATTCAGCAGATCGTGGCTGGGTTGAAGGATCGCAACATCGGCGTGATCATCTCCGACCACAATGTGGAGCAGACATTGGACATCGTGGACCGGGCCTACATCATGTACGAGGGACGGATCCGGGTCAGCGGCTCGGTCTCCGAACTTGTCTGGAACGATGAGGTCGCCGAGATCTATCTGGGACCGACCCTGACGCACCGGATGCGTCAGCGTTACGAGCCACCTGCCGAGGGGCCATGAGCAACTTCGGGAACAAGCTCTATCAGAGCACGGAACTCCGACAGGAGATGAAGATCAACCCTCGCCTTTATCAGGCGATGGAGTTGCTCTACATGCCCCTCCTGGATCTTCAGCAACACCTGAAGCAGGAGCTCTCGGAGAATCCATTCCTGGAGATGAGTGAAGCCGATGTGACCGACGAGGTGAGCATCGATGAGGAGGGGCAGGAGGAGAAGGATGACGAGATCGACTGGGAAGAGATTCTACTGGACGGTTTCGACGCCGGAGGGTCCAGGGCCCAGTACGAAGAGAAGGAACGTCATGAGCCCACTCCGGTGGAGACCTCGGACCTGAGGGATCACCTCTTGGAGCAGCTCCATCACCTTTCCATCTCCGAGCGAGAGATCCGCATGGGTGAGGAGATCATCGGAAATGTGGATGACGACGGCTTTCTCGCGTGCGATCTGGAGGAAGTGGTCGAGGGAGTGAATGGGTGGTTGGAGGATGTGCGGCAGGTCGCCACGGAGCGGGCCCAGGCCATGGAGGACGAGGAGGAGCGCGCCGCAGAGCTGGCGGAGGTGGAGGAACTCTTCCGCCCCTACACCCTGGAGGAGGCCGAGGGGATGTTGGTGGTGGTCCAACGGATGGATCCGGCCGGGGTGGGGGCTCGGAATCTCCGCGAGTCGATCCTGATCCAGCTGGATGAAAAGGAGCTGGAGGGTGAGCTCTGCCACACGTTGGTCCATGACCACTTCGACGACTTCCTGAACCATCGTTGGACCGAGATCGCCCGTGGTCTCAGCGTCTCCGCAAAGGAGGTCCAGGACGCGGCTGACGAAGTGGCCAAGCTGGATCCAAAGCCCGGGATCCAGTATGGACCCGATCGGGATCCATACATCATTCCCGATCTCATCGTCGAGAAGATCGATGGGGAGTATCACGTCTTCCTCAACGATACGAACCTCCCCCGGCTGCGGCTCTCCCGCTCCTACCGGGAGGTCGCCCGAGATCGGAACAAGTACAAGGGTGAGAACAAGGAGTTCATCGCTGCCAAGCTCAACTCGGCAAACTGGATGATCCAGGCCATTGAGCAGCGCCGGCAGACTATGCTGAAGGTGATGAACTTCATCGTGGACCGGCAGCGGGAGTTCTTCGAGAAGGGGGTTCAGTTTCTTCGGCCTCTGACCCTCCGGGAGGTGGCTGACTATATCGAGATGCACGAGTCCACGGTCTCCCGGGTGACCAACGAGAAGTACGTTCAGACGCCTCGAGGGGTCTACCACCTGAAGTTCTTCTTTTCCAGTGGACTCTCCACCACCTCCGGAGAGAGCATCTCCGCCCGGGGAGTGAAGGCGAAGATCGAGGCTCTGGTGGCTCAGGAGGACGAGAAGAAGCCTCTGACGGACCAGAAGGTCGTCAATCTCCTGGAGGCCGATGGGATCAAGATCGCTCGGCGCACGGTCGCCAAGTATCGGGACCAGCTGGGGATTCTTCCGGCCCGCATGAGAAAGCGTGTCTGAAGAGCTTGTCCCCTCGACTCCGGCCCCAGTGGATCTCCCACCGGATGCTCGCCGGAATTTTGCGCTGGTCATTCCCGCCTACAACGAGGTCCCGGTCATCCCGGAGCTGGTCCGGGAGTTGAAGGAGGCCTTCCTGCACCACCAGCTCGAGGGAGAGATCCTTCTGGTGGATGACGGGTCGACGGATGGGACCGGAGAACTGGCCCGGCAGCTGGCAGCTGATTGGGATTCCCTTCGTGTTCTCACCCACCGGACCAATCTGGGGAAGACCGAGGCCATGGTCACGGCCGCTCGTGCCACGGACCGAGAGATCCTGGTCATCTTCGACGCGGACCTGCAGCACTCGCCCCATGAGATTCCCCGCTTCCTGGCCCTCATGGCGGAGGGGTGGGACATCGTCTGCGGCCGGAAGGTGGGGCCCTATGACAAGCGGATGGTTTCTTCCGTCTACAATCGACTCTCTCGGCGACTCTTCAACGTTCCCGTGTCGGACCTGAACTCCATGAAGGCTTTCCGTGCCTCCATCCTTCGGGAGACGCCCCTCCGCCACGATTGGCACCGGTTCTTTGTCGTCCTGGCCATGGACCGGGGGTATTCGGCAACGGAGCTGGACATCGCCCTTCACCCCCGTAGGGCGGGGGTCTCCAAGTATTCGGGTCTCTGGCGGGTGGTGGTGGGGGTCATGGATCTCATTTCGGTCTGGTTCCTCCTGGTCTTCTCCAAGAAACCCCTACTCCTCTTCGGAACTGCAGGGTCGGGGCTGGCCGGAGCCGGGGTGATCGTCGGATTGGTGGCACTCTACCTCCGGCTCGTCCATGGCATGGGGTTTCGTCCCCTCCTGACCCTGGTCCTCCTCCTTGTGACCGTCGGGGTGACGCTGGTGGGCTTCGGTCTCCTGGCCGAGATGGTGGCTCAGCTCCGGCAGGAGGTTGAGGCGCTGCGACGACGCGAGGAGGAGGAAGGATGACGGAGGCTTCCGAGCCGTCCAGCCCCTCCAGGGCGGAAACAGGCGCTCCCTTCGTTTCCCTTGGAGGGCGCCTTCCTGGCGTGATGGTTGTGGTAGGGACACGGCCAGAGGCCATCAAGATGGCGCCGGTGGTCCGTGCGCTTCGGAGGAAGGGGGGCCGAACCCGAGTCCACCTCCTCCTCACCGGTCAACACACCGACCTGGTGTCCGACGCCCTCCGAACCTTTCGACTGAGTCCTGACCTGGACCTGGCTATCATGCAGGAGGCCCAGACCCTGTATGATGTTGCCTCTGGATGCCTGACCGGGGTTCGGGACGCAGTTGACCGTTGGGACCCGTCCATGGTCCTGGTGCAGGGTGATACGGCCACCGTCTTCTTCTCTGCTCTGGCCGGCTACTTCGAGGGGGTGGCCACGGCGCATGTGGAAGCGGGGCTCAGGAGCGGGGACCTGCGAAGCCCCTTCCCGGAGGAGGGATTCCGACGCCTCACCGGAGTCCTGGCTGATCTGCACTTCGCACCCACCCCCCGTGCCCGAGAGAATCTCCTGGCTGAGGGGGTCCCTCCAGACCGGATCCATGTCACCGGAAACACGGTGGTGGATGCCCTCCTGCAGATCACTCGGGAGACCGGAATGGCAGAGGATCCTCGACTGGCCCGGATTCTGAATGACGCCGTGCCCTTCGCACTCCTCACGGCACATCGAAGGGAGGCGTGGGGAGAGCCCCTGAAGCGGATCTTCCAGGGCGTGAAGCAACTGGTGGACCTGGAGCCGGATCTCCACATCCTCTACCCCGTCCACCCGAATCCCCGCATCAGGGGTCCGGCAGAAGAACACCTCGGGGGACACCCTCGGATCCACCTGGTGGATCCATTGCGGTATGAAGACCTGGCCCTGGCCCTCCAAGCCGCCCGCCTCGTTCTCACCGATTCCGGCGGGATACAGGAGGAGGCACCCACGTTTGGAACGCCCCTCCTCGTTCTCCGGGATGTGACAGAGCGTCCGGAGGGGATCGAAGCGGGAGTGGCGGAGCTGGTGGGCACCGATCCTCACGCCCTGGTCCAGGGCGCTCGCCGGGCCTTCGCTGGCTCCTCAGTGGGTAGAACGCAGCGACAGTTGAACAATCCCTACGGAGACGGGAGGGCTGCCCTCCGGATCGCTGCCGCCCTGGAAGCCTTCCTTCTGGGGTCTCCATCGTCAGATCTGGAGCGCCTTTTGAGGAAGGAACCGGAGGAGGCGAGCCCGTGAGGATTCTGCTCCATTGCGTCTACTACCCTCCTGAGGTGGGCGGGCTGGAGAGCCATGTGGGGGAGCTGGCCCGTGGGCTGGCGTCCAAGGGCCACGAGGTCCGGGTGGTCACCTCCCGGTCCATGAAGGGATTACCCACCTCCGAGATGCGGAATGGGGTGAGGGTACACCGCAGTCCGCTTCCCTCCCGCACGCCCTGGGGGTGGATCCTCCATTCCCTGGGTTCCCTGCCGGTGACGGCGCGCTGGGCCCGTTGGGCGGATGTCCTTCACGCTCAGGCCTTCGCCTCCATCGTTCCCTGTGGGCTGGCATCCCGGCTGGCAGGGAAGCCCCTGGTGGCCACTCTCCATACGTCGCATTTCCTCATGAGAGCAGAGCGTCCAGGCTGGCGCCGGGTCCTGGCTCGCCTGATCCGTCGACCGCGACACGTGTTGGCAGCCAGTCAGGAAATCGCCCAGGTTGCCATGGGCCTGGCCCCTGGCGTGGAGGTGGAAGCCCTGACCAACGGGGTGGACACGGAGAGGTTCTGTCCCGTGGAGCCGACGCTGCGTTCGGACGGAGGGACTCGACGGATCCTCGTTCCCCGTCGGCTCTTTCACAAGAATGGTGTCGAGTACTTCGTCCGCGCCATGCCTTCCATCGTGGCGCGGCTCCCGAACGCGGAAGCACTCCTGATCGGGGACGGTCCGGAGCGGCAGAAGCTGGAGAGCCTGGCACGGGACCTGGGGGTGGAGGAAGTCGTTCACTTCCTGGGGGGACGCGCTCATGAAGAGATGCCTGGGCTTCTTGCCTCTGGCGAACTGGCCGTCTTCCCATCGCTCATGGAGGCCACCTCGGTGGCCGCCCTGGAGTGCATGTCGTGCCAGCTTCCTGTGGTGGCGAGCCGGGTAGGCGGTCTTCCGGAGATCATCGACGATTCGGTGGGGGCTCTGGTGCCCCCCGGTGATCCAGCGGCGTTGGCGGATGCCGTCGTAGCGCTTCTGGAGAGCCCTTCCCGGGAGGAGATGGGCCGGCGAGCCCGGGAGCGGGTGGTGGCCGAGTGGAGCAATGATCGTCTGGTGCTGCGACACCTGGAGATCTACCGGAGCTTGGCGGGAGGCGAAACCGGAGATGAGAGGAACGCGAACCTGATCACGGGACACCGTTGATGGCTGGAGAACGTTCGCAGAAGGAGGGGAGGCGCCGGAAAGGGTCGCAGGGAGGCCGACTCCGGAGGCGAAGGGATCAGCGAGGGGCCTCACCACAAGGACCGGTCGACCTTACGTCCTGGTTGGCTCGCTTTCCCCTCTGGGCGGTGCTGGGCACCTATGGACTGGTCACCATCCTCCTCTTCCGAGAATTCATCTTCTCAGACCTCATGCTGGTGGGGCAGGACACCCTGTCCCTGGGGTACATGGCCCGGGCCTTCTTTGCCGATGCCCTTCGGACCACCGGTTTTCCTCTCTGGAATCCCATCATTCTGGGAGGTACCCCTTTCCTGGAGTCGCTGGCCGGGGGGGACTCCCTCCATCCCCTTTCGGTCGGTCTCCTCATGGTCATGGAAACCTACCGGGCCCTAGGGTGGAAGCTGGTCTTGCACGTCTTTCTGGCGGGCGTGGGGATGTACGGTTGGCTCCGGGTGGTGGGGTGCTCCCGGGGGGCCTCCTTCGTGGCCGGCCTCGGCTTCCTCCTGGCTCCCTACATGGTGACGCTGGCCTTCCCCGGTCATGACGGGAAGATCTTCGTTACCGCCATGACCCCCTTCCTCTTCTGGGCCATGGAGTGGTACCTGGCCCGACGAGGCCTCCTGCCCCTGGCCGCCATGGCCGGGGTCATTGCGCTGGTCATCCTCTCCACCCACTTCCAGATGGCCTACTTCCTCTTCGGGGCGGCAGGTGCGTACATGATCTTGCGCTGCGTCCAGATTGGCAGGGAAGGGGAGGAGGGATGGCGGCCGGCAGGCTCGGCTTTCGGTGCTTTTCTACTCTTCTCGGTACTGGGCGCGGGGGTTACGGCTGTTCAGCTGATCCCGGCCGTGGACTATGTGACCGAGCATTCCCGTCGGGCCGCCACCACCCTGGATGCAGAGGGACCGGAGGCCGTGGCCTACTCTTCCTCCTGGTCTCTTCATCCCGAAGAGGTGGTCAGCCTGGCCGTCCCTGAATTCATCGGGAACAACGCCGGCACCCGGGAGTGGACCACCGACACCTATTGGGGCCGGAACACCTTCAAGATAAACCACGAATACATTGGTCTGATCCTCATCTTGCTGGGGGCGTTGGCGTTTGCCGGCGGGAAGAAAAAGGGACTGCGGTGGTTCATGGCCGGAATGGGAGGTGTCGTCCTCCTCTTTTCGTTGGGTGCCAACACCCCTGTCTGGCGAATCTTCTACGAGGTGGTTCCGGGAATTTCCCTCTTTCGGGCTCCCTCCATGGCCATCTTCCTCACAGGGTTCGCCGTGGCCACCCTGGCGGGGCTGGGGGTGGACCGAGGAGCCCGCCTCGTGGATGACGGGGAAGGGGAGAGGGTGGTGAAGATCCTGGGGGCTGGGGCCGTCCTCCTGCTTCTGGGCTGGATCCTGGCGGCTACCGGTCTCATCTTTGGGATCTGGACCGCCATCTTCTATCCCGGATTGGAGGAGGCAAAGGTCGGGGCGCTGGCCAACGCCGAGCCCCACATTGTCCGAGGCTTCGGCATTGCCTTCCTTCTGGCGGGGCTCCTGACGGCGGTGTGGTGGGCGGTGGCCCGTCGGTATTGGCCGGCAGCTCTCCTCATCCCGGCCGTAGCCCTGCTTCTGACAGCGGACCAGTGGCGAGTGAATTCGCCGTTCTTGGAGGTCATGGATTACCGGACCTTTGCCGCTGCCGATGAGAACATCCGGTTTCTCCAGGAGCGACAGGCCCAGGAGGATCCTTTCCGGGTTCTCTCCTTCCGGCAGGGTGCCCAGGACGTCTCACCGGGGATGCATGGCTTGGAGCTGGCCGGTGGACATCACCCGAATGATCTGGGTCGGTATCGGGAACTCATCGGGATGGAAGGAAGCGGACTTCCAGAGCACCTGGCCAGCTTTCACCCCAACGTCATGGGGATTCTGAACATCCGATACATACTCTGGCCTGATGCCCAGTACGGGTCCCTGGAGGGAACCCAGCCCGTGAGCCAGGTGACCATGGCCGATGGAAGGGCCTTCGCGTCGGTCCACCAGGTGGGGACGCTCCCTCGTGCTCGGGTGGTAGGGGAAGCCCTGGTGGTGGAGCCGGACCGGACGCTTGAAGTCATCCTGGATGAGCAAAGCTACGATCCAGCCGTACAGGTGGTGTTGGAAGAAGCCCCCCCCATGGAGTTGGGCGGTCCTCAGGTTCAGGGGGGAGTGGAGTGGATCGAGCGAGGGCCGGACAGGCTGCGTTTCCAGGTGCAGAGTGATGGGTCTGCAATGGTCGTGGTTGCGGACAATTGGTTTCCGGCCTGGCGGGCCGCGGTGGATGGCCAGGAGGTCCCCGTCCTACGGGCGGATCATACCCTCCGGGCCATTCCGGTGACGGAGGGGGTCCATGAGGTGGAGATGTGGTATGCCGCTCCCCTGCTCCGAGCAGGACTGGCGATCTCAGTCGGATCCCTCCTCGTCCTTCTGGGCGCCCTGGTCGCAGACCCTCTCATGAGGCGTCGAGGTGGGCCTGGATCTTGATGGCCGCGACACACGACGAGTCCACGACCCCGGGCCCGTGGCGACGGCGCCTCAGGCTGGCCGGCCAGCTGGTGCTCACCGTCCTGGTCACCTGGCTCATCGTGGCTCAGGTGGGCGTGACCATGGAGGACGCCCTGTCCCTGGATGTGGCCATCCCCGCGCCCCGTCCCCTGCTTCTTGGCCTGTCCGTTCTCCTGCTGGTCTTCTGCTTCGGATTGGCAGCCCGGTTCTGGGGTCTCATGGTGGCGGAGCTGGGAGAACCGGACCCGGGATGGCTGTCCTCCATCCGGATCGTCATGACGGCCAACCTGGGTCGGTATATTCCAGGGAAGGTCTGGCAGGTGGCGGGGCTGGCCCTCCTGTCGCGCCGGCAGGGGATCCCGGCCACGGTGGGAACGGCGGCGGCCCTCCTGGGGCAGCTCTTCCACCTGGCCGGCGCCATGGTGGTGGGCACGGCCGTCCTGGCAGGACCTGGTCCAGGAGTTTGGGGAGGACGAGTCGCCTTGGTCCTCTTCCTTCTCTTTGTGGTTCTGGCCTCTATCCCACCCGTTCTCCAGAAGGCTCTGGCTCTGGGGTACCGGTTTGCTGGCCTGGATCCGTCCTCCGCACCCCGACCCGGGGTTCTGTTCGGCCCCCGATGGGTCCTCCTCCACACCCTGGTGTGGATCGGGTACGGCCTGGCATTTTCTCTCCTGGTCATGGGGCTGGGATTGGAGGGCGCCGTACCTTCTCTGATTGCGACCTTCAGTGCGGCGTACCTCATTGGCTATCTTGCAATCTTCGCTCCTGCAGGGATCGGGGTTCGAGAGGGAGTGCTCATCGCGCTCCTCCAGCCTGCCCTGGGCGGAGCAGCCGTTGGTGTGGCGATCCTGGCCCGGGTCTGGATGACCGTGGTCGAGCTCCTGCCGGCCGGCGGCTTCGCTCTCTGGGAAATCTTCAGATCACGGCGTCATGGACAGGCATAGGCCGGGTCAAGACGCAGGGAAGATGACGAATGAGTGAAGTGAGTACGGACCAGGGGGACGGACACACCCTGGTCATCATCCCCACCTACAACGAGCGGGAGAATCTTCCCCGGATCGTGCCCAGCGTGCTGGGTCAGGATACCTCGATCCACGTCCTCGTGGTGGATGACGCGTCTCCGGACGGGACGGGCGAGGTGGCTGAGGAATTGGGGAGGGAGTGGCCCGGCCGGGTCCACGTCCTGCATCGGGAGGGGAAGCAGGGCCTGGGGAAGGCGTACATCGCCGGCTTCCGCTGGGGGTTGGCCAGGGGCTATGACCGGCTCTGCGAGATGGACGCTGATCTTTCCCACCCCCCGTCGGCCCTTCCCGGGTTCATCGAAGCCACCGAAGAATATGACTTCATCGTCGGTAGCCGGTATGTGAACGGCCGGGTGACTGTGGTCAACTGGCCTATGCCACGCCTCCTGGTGTCCTATTTTGGAAGCTGGTATGCGCGCCTCATCACTGGTCTCCCGGTCTCCGATGCGACAGGAGGCTTCAACATGTTTCGACGAGAGGTCCTGGAGGCGGTAGATCTGGATCGGATCCAGTCCAACGGCTATTCCTTCCAGATCGAACTCAAGCTTCGCTCCTGGCGTGCGGGTTTTCGCTTCCTGGAGATTCCCATCATCTTCACCGAGCGGGATCAGGGTGAATCGAAGATGTCCAAGCGGATCATCGTGGAGGCGGTCTGGAAGGTCTGGAAACTCCGGGCCCTGGACCTCACCGGTCGCCTACAGAGGGGGAAGGGGTAGATGTCACTTTCGGATCTCCTCTTCCGCTGCGCCGCTTGCGGGTCATCTTCCATGGAAGGGAAGGGAGCGCGAGCCTCTTGCCAAAGCTGTGGTGCCGTATTTGAAGTGGACAGTCGCCGCCAGGGGATTCTGTATCGGAGTCAGGGGGTGGAACGTCTGCTGCCGGCTTCCGAGCTGGTCCAGGGGGTGATAGGAGCAGACGGAAGTACCGGTCCGGCAGGGCAGGGGGGACTCCCCTGGGAGGCCGAGGCCTCCATGCGGGAGGCCACCGACCAGGACCCGATCCGATTCCGAGGAGAGCTGCTCGGCTTCGTGGAGCGTTTCGGTCCTCCTTCGGTTGGAGTCCTGACCCTGGCAGAGGATTCCTTGCGCTTTCGTCCTAAGGGCAGGGGCACGATACGAAACTGGCCGTTGGGCCAGATGAGGGCGGTTCAGGCCTCCTCGTCCAGCATCCAGATCACCCTTGGACGAGGTCGCCTCGTCAGCCTGCGTCTTGCCAAGGACTCGACCCGGCGATGGGAGCTCGGGCTCTGCGAGGCGCTCCGTCGCCACTGGGTCGAGCAGGGCTGGGGCAGGATCATCGAATTCCAACCTCGGATACAGGTAGGCTGACGGTTCATGGCCACGCACCCTCTCTATTGGACGCTGGCACACCCGACTCGCTGGTTTCTGCGAGCCACGGCGCGGATCGAGGTGGAGGGGTTGGACAATGTCCCCATGAAGGGGCCCTTCCTCATCCTTCCGAATCACCAGAGTGTCGTGGACCCCTTCCTGGTCCAGTCCTGCTGCCCCCGGAGTGTCCACTCCATGACCAAGAGCACCCAGTTCGGGGTGCCTGGTGTCCGGTGGTTATTGCCGAGGATTGGCGCCTTTCCGGTGCGACGGTACCAGGTAGATCCCCAATGCGTCAGGGTCGCCCTCCGCCTCCTGGATCGAGGGGAAGGGGTGTGCATCTACCCGGAAGGAGAACGGAGCTGGGACGGTTCCATCTATCCATTTCGGCGAGGGACCCTTCACCTGGCCCTCCGAGCGGGTGTTCCGATCGTGCCTGTCGGCGTTGGCGGGACTTTCCAGTACTGGCCTCGATGGCTGGCCCTTCCTCAGCCTGGGGCCCGGATCCGGCTGGCATTTGGTCGGCCGCTCCAGTTTGAGGCCATCACCGATCGGGAGGAACGGGAGGCTCGATTGCCAGGCTTCGAACGGCTCCTGGCAACCCGACTGAGGGATCTATCGGGTTCGCCTCTTTCCGTCCAGCTCCAGGAGCGGATTTCGTCGACGATCTCGGGCTCATCGACCCGGCGGTAGGGGATGGGTTCTCGGGGGAAGGATTCTGGTTCGCTCCTCTCGTACTTTACATAATATACATTATGAGACCCTGGGGATTGGATGTGGAAAACCCCTGCCCGGTCCACATGAGTATTGGATCCAGCCCCCCCAGTCCCGTCCCGTCGAAGCTTCCTGCAATGAACTGGCCCTGGTGATTCTGTCCCGCTCGTGGAGGCTGGTGGGCCTCCATCGTACACCGCGCCAGCCGAAGCGCGGCTTCCGTCTCTGTTCAAGCCCCGAGGTGATTACGTCGTCGTCCAAGCACCGAGGTGAAGTCCGTCACTCAGGCACATACAGAAAACGCCCCGGAGGAAGAAGCTCTCCTCCGGGGCGCGATCCCCTGTGGGGATGAGATGACGAAGTGCGGTGCCTACTCCGGTGCGCCGCCAGTCAGCTCGGCCAGACGCATCTCGAAGTAATTCCGGCTCTCGTCATCGTCCTCATCCAACTCGCTGATGGTTCGTCGATAGGCGTCCACAGCCGCGGAGGTGTCTCCCAGCGCCAGGTAGCTCCGAGCCAGTCCCTGGGCAGCGTCACGGCGCTGGAACCGGAGCTCGGCTCGCTCCAGGATCTGGGAGTGGACCTCAGCGGCTGCCTCCCAGTCCTCCGCTGCCTCGTGAGCGACTGCCAGGAGTTCGGTGGCCTGAACTCTGAGTGGGTTTCGGAAGGATGGTGCCACCTCCGAAAGGACGGCGACAGCCTCTTCTGAATCGCCTTCGTCGAGTAGGATCTCAGCCAGCGCCAAGCGTGCCTCGATCCCGTATGGCGTTCCCCCGAACTGCGCCAGAAATTCCCGGAGTCGGTTTGTGGCCTCGCCTGCTTCGGTGAAAGCAAGGGTCTGCTGGATTTCCTGAATCTCAGCAGCCGCCCGGTCCAGCTGTGCGGACCGTTGCTGGAAATAATAGACGGTACCACCCACCAGGAGGACCGCCACCACTATGGCGGCGATGAGTACCTCGGTGCGGTTCCGGGCCCATGCCACGAACTGGAGGACCCGGGCGCTGAATGCGTCGTCCGCACTTCCGGTTGGGGAGGACTTGGGAGACGAGGGGCGTTGCTTGGCCATTCGAACGACATGGGGTTCAGTGGAGCGAGGGGTCCGGCGACGTTTTCTCGTCCGGACCCCTCGCGAGCATGCAACGGGCGTATAGACCCGAAAACATATGCCATGTGCCTACCCTGGTCAACGGATTCTCAGGTAAGGCAACGGACTTGTGGGGGCCATGGAACCTTCCGGGCTATGGTGCGAAGAATGACCTCAAGCGATGCTACTCGGCCGATTCCGGCCGAAGCGCAGGAGTCCCTGGGGGGGAGGTAGGTTGATCATGGACGACGGCATGGTTCGACTGTTCGGGGTTCTGGGTGCGGTCCTGGCTCTCCTGGCGGTAGCGCTGGGAGCCTTTGGGGCTCATGCGTTGGAGGGACGGCTGGAGCCCAGGGCGCTGGAGGTGTTCGAGATCGGTATTCGGTATCAGACCACGCACGCCCTCGCTCTTCTCCTCGTGGTGGCCTTGGCGGGTCACCTACACGGCGGGTTGGCTGTGGCCTCGGGTTGGCTGTTCATCATGGGGACCCTGGTGTTTTCCGGGTCCTTGTATCTACTTGCCATTACGGGTGTTGGCCGTCTTGGTATGATAACCCCTCTAGGGGGGCTGGCATTCCTCGCAGGCTGGGCTCTCCTGGCTGGGGCCTTCCTCCGTGGCTGAGGGCAGACCGTCCGATGTGGGGCTTGAGGCGACTCAGGCGATCCGCCGTGCCCGAGGCGTCGTGATTCTGACTGGGGCTGGCGTGAGTGCCGACTCGGGGGTGCCGACCTTCCGGGACCCGGTGGAGGGCCTCTGGAAGCACTATCGTCCGGAAGACCTTGCCACCCCAGGTGCCTTTCAGCGGGATCCCTGCCTTGTCTGGAGCTGGTACGATATGCGGCGTCAGGCTGTCCTGGACTGCCACCCCAATCCCGGTCATTACGCTATTGCCAGGTTTCTTCTCCACCGGAACGATGCCGTCCTGGTGACGCAGAATGTGGACGGGCTCCATGCCCGAGCCCTGGAGGAAGTGAGTACCCAAGAGAAGGCTCGGGGCAGCTCAGGGGCTCAAGATCGCATGCTCCATCTGCATGGAGATATCCTGACCCTCCGGTGCAGTCGATGCAGCTACCGGGAGCGAAACAGGGACCGGGTGGATACGAGTTCGGAAGCCACCCTTCCCTCCTGCCGCACCTGTGGGGCACTCCTTCGTCCTGCGGTGGTCTGGTTCGGCGAAATGTTGGATCAGGGTGTCTTGAACGCCGCCTTCGAGGCAGCAGCCCGAGCCCAGGTATGCCTGGTCGCGGGTACGAGTGCCGTCGTGCACCCGGCAGCGTCCATCCCTCAGGCAACGGCCCAGGGTGGAGGATCCATCGTGGAGGTGAATCCGGAAGAGACGCCGCTGAGCCGGCTGGCTCAATGGCAGATTCGGGAAGGGGCGGGAGTGGCCCTCCCCAGGATCTTGTCGGGGGTGGACGAGTATAGTTGAGCGTCCTCGCCAGGACTCGAACCTGGGGCCTGCTGCTTAGGAGGCAGCCGCTCTATCCACCTGAGCTACGAGGACGAAAGCAGAAGTAAAGTACGCAGGTGCGACCTTCCGTTGAAGGGCCGGAATCAGTTTCGCTCCCCTTCCCTTCGCCCCAATCGAAGATACCCGGAGATCAGGCCTCGGATGGCCCCTTCCAAGGGGGGCACACCGGCCTTCCAGAGGAACCGCCCTCCCTCGTAGTTGCGGATCTCCCTGGCCAACTGCTCCAGGAGTGTTGCCACTTCCTCGTCACTCAGGTGGCGCTCGGGAGCCTCTTCCTCCGCCGACTGCCCGCCGTGGGCGTGGAGGTCCTCTATTCGGCGGAGAGGGTCGTGAGGAGAGAAGAAGGCATCGTCGGGGATCGCCCCTCCCTGGTCCTGCGGTTCCCCCTCTCTGGTCCTGGGCCTATGTACCCAGGCTCTCCGTTGACCGGGTGGGAAGGCTGGCGGTGGGAGTCGATCGGATCGTGGATGCTGGACTTCTCCTTCATCCCCGTCGTCATCACCGAGGCCAGTGGGGCGGCCGTGATCACCTGCACGGTCATTCGATCTCAAAGACATGGAGGTTCCGTACTCCCGGGTTTGGAAGGGGTTCAACTTCCGTCGGTTCCACTGAACCAGAATATATGGGCCTTCCTCGATGGTTGCACCGGGAGTTGCCGAATCCCGGACCGAACTGATCGGAACGTCACCCTCCGTCCTCATCCCATCCATAGCGGCCCAGGAGGGGCACGAAAGTGCACCCCTCCCGGACGCTCTCCTGGAGTATCTCCCCTTCTCGTCTTCGGATGAGGAGGAGGTCCTGGACCTCCCGTTCTCCTACCGGGATCAGGAGCCGGCCACCTTCAGCCAACTGATCCACCAGGGCATGCGGGACCTCAGGCGACGCAGCGGCCACGGTGATGACCTGATACGGGGCAAATTTTCTCCATCCGATGGTCCCGTCTCCCGTCATGAGCGCCACATTCTGGAACCCCATGGCGTCCAAGACCTTTCGAGCCCGGGACGAAAGACCTCGGATGCGTTCCACCGAGTAGACTCGATCACCCATGAGGGCCAGAAGGGCCGTAAGGAACCCGCTCCCGGTTCCGACTTCCAGGATCCTGTCTTCGGGGTTGGGGCGAAGGAGGTGCAGGTAGAAGGCCTGGAGGGAAGGCTGGGATGCAGTCTGCCCGAATCCGATGGGGACCGGAGCGTCATCGTACGCGCGGTGGAGCATCCCTTCCGGGATGAAGAGATGTCGAGGAACCTGATCGAAGTGGCGAAGGATCTCCAGGTCGTCGATTCCTGAGGCCCGAATGGCCTCGATGAGTCGCCGGCGGGCGCCCACGTATCGGAAGTCGTCTACAGATCCAGGTTCCACCCTCGAATCTCCTCCAGAAGCGAGTAGTTGGTCAGGTCCAGGTGAAGGGGAGTCACCGAAATGTACCCCTCATGGATAGCCCGAAAGTCCGAATCCCCGTCACCTTTCCACTCCCGGGCTCCCCCTCCAATCCAGTAGTACTCCTTCCCGCTGGGATCGCGAGACCGGGTGAGTGACTCCGAGTATCTCCTTTCTCCTAAAGAGGTTACCCTTACTCCCTTGATGTCGCTTGGAGAGATGGGGGGGAGATTGACATTCAGGAGAGTGGACGTGGGGAAGTCGGATCGCTCGACGACCCCCACCAGGAGGTCTGCCAGGGGGGCTTCCCAAGCTTCGATGGATTCGAATTCGGGTCCGGCATAGGATACCGCTACCGATGGGATTCCCAGGACGGTGGCCTCCATGGCCGCGGCCACCGTGCCCGAATAGAGTACATCCTCACCCATGTTGGCCCCGTGGTTCACCCCGGAAAAGCAGATGTCGGGGCGATGATCCATGAGGGCGTTCACAGCCAAGATCACACAGTCCGTCGGGGTGCCGTCCACCACAAGGGCGCCGTCAGCGGCACGGCGACTTCGGAGGGGGTGGTGGAGTGTCAGGGAGTGGCTGGTGGCGCTCTGTTCCCGGTCCGGAGCAACGATCGTCACGTTCCCCAGATTCCGGGCTGCGGAGGCCAGAACCCGGAGTCCGGTGGCCAGGTAACCGTCATCATTGGTGCAGAGGATATTCATATAGAACGGCATTTGGGTTTGATCACGAAGGTCCGAGAACGCAGGCCGGGATCAGGTGTTTTCAGGGAGGGTCAGGACGTCCAGCACCGTCCGAAGCTCATCTTTCATGGCACTCAAGAAATCCGATGAGAGGATCTCATCTGCGTGGTCTTCCGGGTCTCCCTCCTGTCGCATCTGATGCAGTCGCTGGCGGGCACCTTCGATGGTGTATTTCTGATCGTGAAGCAGATATTTCAGGAGGAGGATCAGCTTGATTTCCCTGGGACGATAGACCCGATTCCCAGCTTGGTTCTTTCCCGGTTGTAGGATTCGGAACTGGGTTTCCCAGTAGCGGAGAACATGGGCTTTCAAGCCCGTGAGCTCACATACCTCTCCGATTGAGTAGTACTCCTTCCGAGCCACTGGTCGCCGCGGAGGCGGATCGCCTGGTGTCGGGTCCGTCATGAACTCCACGTCTCCGGTTTCGGGTCTCGAGTCATGAGCTCCTCCACTGCTGAACGCGGTTTCACCTCTCCATCCAACATTCGACAGACCTGGCTGGCGATAGGCATCTCCACACCCTCTTTCCGGGCCAGGGCCAGCACAGCAGGGGCTGTCCTCACCCCTTCGGCTACGGCTCGCATGTCTGCCAGGATGTCGTCCAGCGCCTCTCCCCTGCCCAGCCGAGAGCCCACCGTTCGATTGCGGGAGATCTCACCGGTGCAAGTCAGAACCAGGTCGCCCATGCCCGCGAGCCCGGAGAAGGTGGAAGGCTTCGCTCCCAGCGCAATCCCGAGACGAGTCATCTCAGCCAACCCGCGCGTGATCAAGGCCGCTTGGGTGTTTCTTCCCAGCTCCAGGCCAGCGGCCACACCTGCTGCAAGGGCGATGACGTTCTTTACCGCACCGCCCAGCTCGACGCCGATGACGTCCGGGTTCGTGTAGACTCGAAAATTACGGGATGAGAAGATTTCCTGGGTTCGCAGCCGAGCTTCCCGAGATCGGCTGGCCGCCACCACTGCCGTTGGGCGTTGCTCTGCAACTTCAATTGCGAAGGACGGGCCCGAGAGGACCGAGAGCCGGTCGTGGCAGGAGGTCGGGAGAAGGTCTGCCAGTACCTGGTCCATCCGTCGGAGCGTGCTTACCTCGATTCCCTTCGACGCACTCACCACCAGCGCGTCCGGCTCCAGGTGAGCAGCTGCACGAGCCATGACTTCACCCACGTACTGGGAAGGTGTCACAGAAACTACGACCTGTGCGCCTTCCAGGGCGGATGCCATGTCTGTGACAACTGACACGCTGGACGGGACCTGGATACCGGGCAGGTAGCTCCGATTCTCGCCATGCTCGTCAATCTCATCCACGACATGGGGATTGTGACTCCAAAGCCGCACTTCATGGCCATTCCGGTCCAGGAGTAGTGCCAACGCGGTGCCCCAGCTTCCGGCGCCGACGACAGCGGCTCGAATGGATTCGGGCCCGGCGCTCTCAATCGTCCTCGACCCGGGGGAAGGACCGGCGGTCCGATCACCCGTCATGTGCGGCCTCCCGTTTGTCTCCTGCAGGTGATGAGTCCTGTGAGGCTCGACTTCCGAATCTGGCCTCCTCGCCCCTGGCCAAGCGGGCCAGGTTCTCCCGATGGGCCCAGATGACGAAAAGAGCGAGTCCGGAGGCGAAGAGTACCAGCGAGGCTCCCCCTTCGTTGGGGACCAGAAGAATCGCAACGGGCAGTGTGGCAGCCGCGGCGATCGATCCCAGCGACACGATCCGCGTCGTCGCCACAAGGGCGCTCCACACCACCAGAACGGCGAGGAGGGCCAACGGTGCGAGAGCCAGGAAGACGCCCGTGCTGGTGGCTACGCCCTTTCCTCCTCGGAAGCCCACCCAGAAGGAGAAGACGTGTCCCAGGATGGCAGCTGCACCAAAGGCCAGAGCCCATCCGGCGCCGTTGATACCGGCGATTCCCGGGAAGAGTGCCACGGGAAGGTATCCCTTCAGGATGTCCGCCAGGAACACGGGGAGGGCTGCCTTCCATCCCAGGACCCGGAAGGTGTTGGTAGCGCCCAGGTTCCCACTCCCTTCCCGGCGAAGGTCGACTCCATAGACTACCCTTCCCATCCAGAGGCTGGAAGGCGTGGCACCTACCACATAGGCCAGGAGGAGAAGCCCATAGGCCATCATGCAGTAGACCGGTCCCGGGACGCGGAGGAGCGAAGGCGGATCCGAATGGGGACCCCCTTGAACCCCCAGGCCTTCCGAAAGCCGTTGTAGAGATACCGAATGTAGTGGTCCGGGATTTCTCTGTGCAGGTTGGCGAACAGGACGAAGGTAGGAGGCGCGGTGTCAGCCTGGGTTCCGTAGCGGAGCCGGATCTGTCGACCTCGGGAGTGAGGGGGCGGCTGCCTTTGGTAGAGCTTGGTCAGGATCTCGTTGACTTCGTGGGTGGGGATTCGCCGGTTCCGCTCCTCAGCGACCTGGAGCACGAGATCCAGGGTTTTCCGGACCCTCAGCCCTGTCTGGGCCGAGATGAAGATGATCGGCACCCAAGCCAGCAGAGGAGATCGAGACCGGAGGGCCTGCTCCATCTGTGATACGGGGAACTCAGCGTGGTCCACCAGGTCCCACTTGTTCACCGCCAGGATGACCCCACACCCGGCTTCCCAGGCATTCTCCAGGATCTTCAGGTCCTGTTGGTGGAGACCTTCTCCTGCATCCACCAGGACCAGACAGACGTGGGCATCTCGAACCACTCGGGCTGTTCGAAGGGAAGAATAGTATTCCACGGCCTCCGAGATCCGGGATTGACGACGGAGGCCCGCCGTGTCCACGAAGATGAGTTCCCGGCCGTGGTATCGAAGGGTGGAGTCCACTGGGTCCCGTGTGGTTCCCGGAACGTCACTCACCACCATTCGGTCCTCATCGAACATGCGGTTCACAAAAGAGGACTTTCCCACGTTGGGCTTGCCGATGACGGCAACCCGAAGGGCTTCCGGCGGGTCGGGGACATCGGAGGTCTCGGGGAGGGCGGCGATGACCCGGTCCAGGAGGTCTCCGGAGCCCTTCCCTGAGATTGCACTCACCGGGACTGGTTCTCCCAGACCCAACCGCCAGAAGTCATGGTGGGCCTGGTCCCGGGGGAGATTGTCCATCTTGTTGGCCACGACCAGAACGGGCCGGCCTGAATCCCGGAGGACGGAGGGAAGCCGCTCATCCAATGGATGGACGCCATCCTTCCCGTCCACCACGAAGAGGATGAGATCCGCCTCCTCCACGGCCGCCAGCGCCTGGTGGCGCACCTGCCGGTCCAGCGGTTGGTCGCTTCCTTCGATGACCCCGCCGGTGTCCACGACGAAGAACTCCCGGCCTGCCCAATCTGCCCGGGCAAAGTTTCGGTCCCGGGTCACCCCGGGCTGATCGTCGACGATGGCCGCTCGTTCTCCCAGGACCCGATTGAAGAGTGTGGACTTCCCTACATTGGGGCGTCCGACCACGGCCACGACTGGGAGTCGACGATTGCTCACAGCGACCTCAAGGCTTGGGGGATCTCGTAGGCAGGCACCACCCGAGCCGGGGCCAGCGCCGCCTCGAACTGGGCGAGGGGAAGAGAGTCGATGAAGAGGTCATCCTGATTCAGGGTCTCTGCCGGGAGGAGGATGATGTCCCCTTTCCGGGGCTGGTCCACGGCCTGTAGAAGATCTTCGCCAGCCAGGAGACCTGCCACCGTGACGGTGGAGCCGTAGAAGCGGTTCTCGACCTGGTGGACGACGACGTTGGCTCCGGTGGCCTGGGCCAGAGCGGGACTCCGGTCCTTCAGGAACCCTGCCATGGAGCTTCCAGTCAGGATACGGATACGATGGCCCTGGAGGTCCGGAAGTCCCTCCGCTGTCTCCCGGTCCAGTTCATCCAGAAAATGGCGTACTGCGCCGACTCCATTCTCCAGGAGGGATGCATCGTCGTAATAGTCGGGCCCGGGTAGCTGCCGGCCTGCCAAGAGAAAGAGCTCGTCGGCCGAGTAGGACCAACCGTATCCTCGTTCCTCGAGCGCCCGCTGGCGGAACCGGTCCACCTGATCCACGGCTTGAGCGGTCTCATCCTTACGGAGCGGCCGAACGGGGCGGTTTACATTGTACCGGGTCAGGCCCACGGGGACGACGGAGAGGGTTCGGATTCCTTCGCCCAGACTGTAGAGGTCCTCCATGGTTCGGTCCAGGTGCTCGCCGTCATTCCAGTCCGGGCAGAGAACGATCTGGGTATGCACCTCCAGGTCGTTGTCCAACAGGTACTGGAGCTGCTCCATGATCAGTCCAGCCCGCTTGTTCTTCAGGAGTCGGACCCTCACCTCGGGATCCGTGGCGTGGACGCTGACGTAGAGGGGAGAGAGCCGCTGTTCGACGAGGCGATCCAGCCCTCTGGGCCCCAGATTGGTCAGGGTGACGTAGCTTCCATAGGTGAAGGACAGTCGGAAGTCGTCATCCCTGATCCAGAGGGTGTCTCGGACTCCCTTCGGATTTCCATCGATGAAGCAGAAGACACACTCGTTGGCGCATTCCCTCACCGTGTCCGGGGCCGGGACGATCCCCAGGGGCTCGCCCGGGTCCCGTTCGATCTCGTAAATGGTCTGGGACCCGTCCGGGTCCACCGTTTCCAGGTTCAGGGTGTGGTCGGCCAGCAGGAACGTGAGGTCTATTCCATCCCGGACCCGTTCACCATTTACCCGGACGATCCGCGTTCCAATGCGGAGTTCCAGTTCGTCGGCGACACTGCCCTGTTGAATCTCTGCGATGCGGACCATTGGGACGTTCCTCCGCCGAACGTCGGCGGACCTGATTGTTAGAAAGCCTTTAAAGATAGCCAGATGGAGATTCCCCCTCAACGGAGGGGTGGGGTCCCCTTCCCTTCCAGGCCACCAAGCCCGGAGGAGCGGTGAGGGGGCCCCAGGCAGGCTCAATCCATGAAGGCTGAAGCCCCGCCACCAGGGGTCGGTGACGGGGCTTCTGAAACGAGATACATCCTTCTAAGCGGGCGACCGGACTCGAACCGGCGACCCTCAGCTTGGGAAGCTGATGCTCTACCAACTGAGCTACGCCCGCATGGGACTGCTTCCAAATGTAGGCCGGGCGGGAGAAAGATCAAGCGATCTCCACTCCCGCCCGGCTCACCATTTGCGGGTTGACCCATGCCAGGGTCTCCCCACCTCTCCGGTCTACCGGTTCATCGAACCTCGTAGCGGAACCCGAAGACGTCCTGGTCCGTGGCCAGGTCGGCCTGGAACTGGACCGCCTCCTCGGCGTTGCCCAGGGTCACCGACGTATCTGCAGAGCCCAGCTGATTGCCGTCCACATCGTAGAAATAGACGGTCAGATCGGCGGAGCTTCCAGGATCAGCGTTCTGGTTGATGACCTGTCCCACTACAGCCACACCGCCATCCATGGGTGCCAACTCGAGATAGTCCACAAAGAAGGGCAGAGCCTCCATCTGCTCCAGGTACCCGACGGCTTCCTCCTGCCGGTCCTGCTGTACCAGTCCCTGAGCCATGAAGCGATAGGCCGTCTCATTATAAGGGTCCAGCTCCAGGAGCTGCTCAGCCGCCCCCAGGAGTTCCTCGAACTGATCCGAGAGGTACAGGGCCTGAGTGTAGTTGAAGAGGGCGTCCCTGTGCTCAGGAACCAGAGCGTTGGCTTCGGAGAAGGCTCTGGCCGCCTGCTCGAACTCTTCCGTCTGGTAGAGCCCGACCCCGATGGAGAAGTAGTCCCGGGCGTTTAGTCCCGGACGGTTCATGAGATCGTCGTAGATCTCTCTGGCCCGTTCGGCCTGGCCACTGGCCACGTAGGCCACGGCCAGGTTCGAGATGGCCATGAGGTTGTCGGGTTCTTCCGCCAGGATGGCCTCGTAGACCTCGGCCGCATCTGCATAACGTTCGAGCTGAAAGAGGATCTGGGCCTGGTTGAAGAGGGCAACCTCCTTGAAGTCATCCCAGGACTCCAGGAGCTCCGGATCCATATCCTGGGCCCGGGGGCCGGTCATAACCTCCACGGAGAGCCCGAAGAGCTCCGCCGATTCCTCCATCCGGCCCTCGTTGGAGTAGATCTCGGCCAGGTTCAACATTGCCTCAGGACGCCCCTGATAGATGGCGTGGGCGTCCTCGAAGTGAGGCAGAGCGGCCTGCACGTCACCTTCCTGGTAGAGTTCGGCCCCTCGGTTGAAGGCCTCCAGCCATGCCTCCTCCCTCATGAACTCCGTCTCGATCTGGTACCGGGGGTAGAGCTCCTCGGCCCGATCGAACATCTCACCTGCTCCCTGCAGGTCACCCATTCCCAAAAGGGCCTCGCCGGCCTGGAAGTAGGACTGGGCGTTCTCCGGATCGTGCTCGATCCCCTGCCGAGCGACTTCCAGTGCCTCTTCATAGAAGGCCACAGCGTCCTCGCCGTCAGCCGACATGGCCTGGAAGAGGAAGAGGGTGGCTTCGTCGGTATACTCGTTGTCTTCAGGGGGTTCACCTTCGGGAAGATCCTGCATCCACTGCGGAAGATCGTCCTCGGAGAAATCGCCTGTGATCGCGCCTTCGGCGCCGGCTCCATTCCCTGCTGAGGCGCATCCCCCGAGCGCCAGGGCGAAAATCAACGCCCCGACCGCTCCGAATCGGAAGCTCATCCAGCTCCTCCTGGTCGTTGTCATCTGATGTGATGAAGATTGTTTCTGCGGATCCGTGTCCACCTGCGGCACACCGGGCTTCCAAGAACACACGAGAACCCTCGGGAGCCAGCAGACGCCCGCAACCTCGATAAAAGTAACCCGTAATCTTACGGAAGGTCCTCTGGCCGGGTCAAACCGCCTCCGACTTCTCCAGCCAAAGGATAGCCCCATCCAGAAGCTCGATACACCGAGTCCGGCCCAGGGCGGCCAGAACCTTTCCCAGATCCGGCCCCTGCCGGCTTCCGGTCAGGGCCAACCGAATCGGATGGAAGAGCGCCCTCCCCCGAACGCCCATATCCTTCCCGACAGATCGGACTGCTGAGCCCAGCTCGGGGGCCTCCCAGCCCTCGATGCTGGAAAGGGTGGTTCGGATGGCCTTGAGGGTGTCCAGGGTCGAGTCTCCCTCTCTTTCCAGCTCCTGGAGACCTGCCTGGAGGGCATCCTCCGTCGGGAAAATCAGAGACAGATGCTCGTTCACCTCTCCGAAGGTGGTGAGACGGGTACGGATCGCATCCACGGCGGCGGGTAGGGCACGGGCCTCCAGGTCGAAGCGCTCGGTGTCGACCCAGGGCCGGATGGCGTCCACCAACTCCGGGAGAGAGAGGGCGGCGATATGTTGAGCGGAAGCCCAGCGAAGCTTCTCTGGGTCGAAGACCGTGTCCGTGGCCCCCACCCGATCCAGGTCCATGGCGGCGATGAGCTCCTGGCGGCTGAGAATCTCCCGGTCTCCTCCCGGAGACCACCCCAGGAGGGAGAGGTAGTTCACTACACCGTCGGGGTGGAACCCCTGGGAGCGGAGTTGGACCACTCCTTCGGCCCCTTCCCTCTTGGAGAGCTTTCGTTTGTCTGCCCCCAGAACCATGGGGAGGTGAGCGAAGACGGGTCGGGGCGCATCCAGGGCGTCGAAGAGGAGGGCCTGTTTCGGGGTGTTGGAGAGATGGCCGGCACCGCGGATCACGTGGGAGATCTTCATCTCCAGGTCATCGACAACAACCGCGAAGTTGTAGGTGGCTCGTCCGTCGGCCCGGAGGATGACGAAATCCCCCAGGTCACTCCCCTCCAGCGAGATGTCTCCCCGGACGGCATCCCGAAAGGTGATGGTGCCAGGGTGGACCGTGAACCGAAGAGTGGATGGTTCGTCCCTCTCCATCCGGGCACGAATATCACCCTCCTCCAGGCTTCGGCAGTTTCCCGGACAGCCCGGTTCCGGTGCGTCGTCCCGGGCGGCCTGGGCCAGCTCCTCATCGGAACAGAAGCAGCGGTAGGCCAGCCCACGTTCCTCCAGGGAAAGGGCGGCTTTCCTGTGGTTGTCGCCTCGCTCCGACTGCCGATATGGACCGAAGGGCCCGTCTACACCCGGTCCTTCGTCCCAGTCGAGACCGGCCCAGCGAAGATCATCCAGAAGCCCCTCCAGGGACCCTTCTACATTCCGTTCCCGATCCGTGTCCTCGATGCGGACGACGAAAGCCCCGTCATGATGCCGAGCGAAAAGATAGTTGAATATGGCTACCCGCAGATTCCCGATGTGGAGGGAGCCCGTGGGGCTGGGAGCGAAGCGTACGCGAACCTGATCCATGATCGATTGGGCGTCCTGTTGATCTGTCATCACTTCTGGCTCATGTCTGCCGGGGAGACGGCTTGTCCTCCGGTTTCTCTCCCCCAGCTTCAAGGTAGGACAGGATCCGTTCCGCCAGAACCCTGGAGAACCCGGGGACCGCCACGATGTCCTCCACTTCGGCTTCCTGGATTCCCCTGACGGATCCGAATCGGGTGAGGAGAGCCCGCTGTCGACCCGGACCGATTCCGGGGATATCCCCCAGCGCGCTCCGGATGGTCCTTCTGGTGCGAAGCTTTCGGTTGTACTCCACGGCGAAGCGGTGGGCTTCGTTCCGGATACGCTGAAGGAGCCTGAGGGCCGGATCCCGCCGGCCCAGCCGGACAGGGTCAGCTACGCCCGGGATGAAGACCTCCTCGTCCCGCTTGGCCAGAGCTGCAACTGCTACATCGCCGGCGTCCAGTCGCTGCAGGACTGGCAGGACGCTGGACAGCTGTCCCTTGCCCCCGTCCACCAGAATCAACTCGGGAAGGGGTTCGTCCTGCTCGATTCTCCGGCGGAGATACCGTTCCACCGCTTCGGCCATGGAGCGATAGTCATCGTTGCCCCAGTCCCCTCGGATCTTCATTCGTCGATAGAGGCCGCGCTTCCGCTCGCCATTCTCGAAAACCACCGCCGACGCCACCACTTCGGTTCCCTGGGTATGGGAGATATCGAAGCAGACCATGAGGCGGGGAACGACCTTCAGCTGGAGCCGATCCTGGAGTTCGTAGAGAACGGCGTCGGCTCGATCGGCGGCCACTTCCAGGGCGGTAACTCGCTCCTCCAGAAGGTGGCGGGCGTTGGCCGACGCCAGCTCCACCAGGCGACGCTTCTCACCTCGGCGGGGTACCTGGAAGTAGATCTTACGTCCTCCTTCTTCGCTCAGGATCGTAGCCAGGGTCCCCTGGTCGCTGAAGGAGGAGGGGAGGAGGATCTCGGAGGGGAGGTCCTGAATGGCATTGGCTCCCCCGGCCAGGTACACCTGGGACGCGAAGGCGCCCAGGAGCTCATCATCCGACTCGTCCCCCAGCCCTGAGAGCCGACGACTCTCACGGCCAAGGAGCGTTCCACTTCGGATCCGAAGGACCACGGCAGCTCCCAGCTCCCCGTCCCTGGCGATCCCCAGCACATCCTGGTTCTCTCCTGTGGTTCGCTCCACACGCTGGTCTCTTTCCAGGGACTCCAGCCCCTGAAGGACGTCTCGGTGACGGGCTGCCTCCTCGAAACGCAGATCGGTTGCCGCTCGCTCCATCAGTTCCTGGACTTCCCGTTTCAGCTCCCGGGTCTCACCGGAGAGGATCCGGAGGATCTCCTCCACCATCTCTCCATAGTCCTCCTGGCTCTGTAGTCCAACGCAGGGGGCCTTGCAGCGCTTGATGTGGTAGTCCAGGCAGGGACGGGACGGGGACTCCTCCGGCAGATCATAGCGGCATGACCGCACGGTGTAGAGCTTCTTGATCACCTCCAGGGCCTGGCGCATGGGCCCTACCGATGTGAAGGGACCGAAATACCGGGCACCGTCATCCCGAGGGCTTCGGGTGACGAACACCCGGGGAAAGGGTTCCTGGACGGTGACCTTGATATATGGGTACCGTTTGTCGTCCCGGAGGCGGACGTTGAACCGGGGCTGGTGCTCCTTGATGAGGTTCGACTCCAGCAGAAGCGCTTCTGCCTCGGAGCCCACCACGATGGTGTCGACGTCCGCTGCTCTCCGGACGAGCTCCCTGGTCCGAATTCCCTGCTGTCCCGACTCCCGGAAGTAACTCCTCACGCGGGACCGGAGGGACTTGGCCTTTCCGATGTAGAGGGGCGTTCCTTCACCATCCCGGAAGATGTAGACGCCAGGGGAGGTGGGGAGATGATCCAGCTTGAGCTCTGAGGGCATGACGTAGGTGACGGTGGCCGTTCGGGAGGGGGCCTCATTCCGAGGACCGATTCATGGGATGTTTCCCAGTCAGCGTTCGGAGCGCTGAGCCAACAACCGCTCCAGTGGACCGGAGACACCGAGCATTCGGGTCATGAAAAGGTACACCACTCCAAAGGGAAGGAGCGTAGCCAGTGCCATGAGCCAGGGGTGAAGGGGAGGAAGAGCGATCCGGATGCCCAGGCCGATTCCTCCTGCCACGGATCCGGCCAGGAGTAGGCGCCACAGGTGCCCTTCCCCCAGAAAGAGGACATCACCGATTCGTTGGCGAAGCCGGCGACGAAGGAGGGTGAGTTCCACCCAGGCGGCTACAGCCGAGGCGGCAGCCAGCCCTGCTGCACCGAGCCCCAGGGGGCCGACCCGGAACCGGTCCAGGGGAAACATGAGGATTGCTCCCAGGACCAGCGCCAGGGAGACCCTGATGTATGCCATCCGGGCAGGGGTTGTCGTGTCCCGAAGGGCGTAGAAGGCCGAGGAGAGAAGTCGAGAGGTTGCCGAGGCTCCCATTCCGAGGGCGTAGGCGGCCAGGATGACCCAGGTCACCAGGACCTCATCTCGCCCGAACGCCCCTGTCTCGAAGATAGCTGAGACGATGACGTCGCCCAGGAGCAGGTATCCCAGCGTGGAAGGAACCAGGAAGTACGCCACCCGCCGGCCGGCCTGGGTGACCTCCGTGGCCAGCCGATTCTGATGATGTTTTCGGGCCCGGGAGATCTCCGGAAGCTCCGAAGCCGCCACTGACATCCCGAAGAGGGAGATGGGTAGCATGAAGAGGATCTGGGCGTACGAGAGGGTGGCCACCGCTCCGGCCGTGAGGAACGCGGCCAGGGCATAGTCCAACCAACCGCCCAGGTTCACCGCTCCCCGGGCGGCCACGACGGGGAGGAAGTTGCGGATGGCCTCCCGGACCCCGTGGATCCGGGTGGAGAGGGTGGGTTTGAATTCGGAGAGGAGGCGGAGGGTCAAGGGGAGCTGGACCAGGAGCTGCAATCCTCCTCCTACCAGGGCACCCCAGGCCAGGATCCGAACCAACTCCTCAGGGGAGCGCTCCCACACCAGGCCCCCCACGGCCATGGCAAGGATCATGGCCGCATTCCAGGCCACAGGGGCCACGTATGAAAGGAAGAAGCGGCGGTGACTGTTCAGAATTCCAAGAGCCCATGCCGAGATCACCAAGAGGGCGGTCATGGGGAAGAGAATCCTGACCAGGTCCACGGTCAGGGCCTGGCGAGCCGGGTCGAATCCGTAGAAGAAGAAGCCGACGAGCCAGGGGGCCAGGAGGATCCCGAGGATCGCCATGATCCCAGCCGCCACGGTGAGGAGGCCCAGAGCCGCTCCTGCAAACCGAGCGGCATCCCGTTCCCTGCCCTCCTCCAGGAGTTCTGCGTATATGGGGATGAAGGATGCCGAGAGGGTTCCTTCCCCCAGGAGATTCTGCAAGACATTGGGAAGACGAAGTGCCGCCTTCCATGCGTCGGCCACCGGTGAAGCCCCGAAGAAGTGGGCGAAGACCCGCTCCCGGATCAGGCCGCTGATCCGACTCAGCAGGATCCCTGCCGCCACCAGAGCGGATGCTCGGGCGCGGCTGGGTGGAGGTGTCACGGGGGTGGCTGCCACCTGGCCCGTGTCGTCCACCTCGGTACCTCCCGGTGGAGGCGGCTCAGGACTGGGATTCACCAGGTGGGATCCTGGGAGGGGGGGAGGGTTTCCGGTTGGCCAGGAGTTCGTGCATGAATTCGCTCTCCTCGTTCAGCCGATGGACCTCCTCCGAAAGACGATCCACCTCGCCTTCCAGATATTGAATCCGCTGGGCCGTCGCCTCATCCATCCCCTGGGGCACCCCCGACTCCAAACGAACTGCCAGGGCTTGGCCTAGACGCGAGTCCAGGACCGTAGAGAGGATCTCGGGGATCAAGACGAGGACGATGATGATGACGATCCAGACCATACAGAGAAGCTATCCGGAGGGGGAATCCTGGAGCAATGGGACGGAGTACAACCAGGGGAGAGCTAAGGCGACACTCCTGCACTACGATTACGGCTCAGGCACTGTCGTCCTTCACGGCCGTTCCTGGCGTTCTAGATCGGGATCACCTCCCGGGAGACTGGCTGAGTCCCGGATCCGACTTGGCTGTAATGGCCCCACGGGCGGCCGCACCGATCCGGTTTGGCCTCGACGCTACCTCTCTTCGGATTTCTTCCAGGAAGGTTGGTCCGTACCGGAACAGATAGTACCAGAAGCTCATCCCCCGCTCCTGGGGGAGGCCCCCGGGAAAGAGATGATCCTGCGCCTTGGAGAGCTGGGCCAGGGCAATCTGATTTTCGCGTTTCAGCGCCTGCGTGACCTTCTTCTCCACTTCATCCAGCTGGGCGAAACCCTGGCTCTTGAGCTGCAAGACCGGAGGGCCCAGGGTGGGATCAAGGTCACTCACCGCATCCTGGAGCTGGGCGGTGTGCCGAGCCAACATTCCCCTGAAGCTCCCCACTTCCTTTCGGATGGACGGAGGCACTTCATCCCGGGCGATCCGGCTCGCCAGCTCGTGGTGGGGCGTGGCCAGAGCCTCAAGGTCCAGATCGAACTTCTCGAGGACCTTCTGGACCTTGCCCTCCAGCACGTCCCCCGAAAAACGAGGGTAGACCAGGGGGCGGTGGACTTCGTGCGCCTCGAACAGGGGCGCGGTCTGTGCCAGGTAGGAGGCCTCGCCTGGGCCGGCCACATAGGCCAGCGTGGGAAGAATGTGGGCCTCCACCACGGGACGGAGGAGGACGTTGGGCGATATCCATTTCCCATCTTCGCCCTGGAGTGCCCCGTTGATCTCTGACGCTGACAGATTCCGGTTCGAGCTTCGGAGGCGGAACCCGCCGTCGGGATCGACCAGGATCCGCTCCCGGGACTCGGGAGCGTCCAGGAAGACATTGGTGGCACCCTCCAGAATGGGGACCTGAGGAGTGAATCCGGCTGATTCCAGCGCTTGCGCCCGTTCTACCAGAGCAGCCCCGAGCTCCTGGCTGTCCTGAAGCTCCCGGGCCAGAATGGGGCGACTCAGGGTTCGGAGGAGGGAGGCGTGAGATTGGATGAAGAAGAGGCCATCATCACCCAGTAGTCGAGCCAACGCCTGGGTGAAGGCGGCGGGAAGGGTGGTTCCGGGCTGCCATGCATCGGAGATCATCCCCGTCCATTCCCCGGCGAAGTCCGAGTCAGGGAGGGAGTCCAGAAGGAGTTTCAACGCTTTCTCGAGTCCATTGCCTGGAGGAACACGATTCTCCTCAGCCCCTTCCGCCAGAGGGGTTTCCAGGCCGATCCGGTGGAGGGCCGCTGCCGGGCCCTCCCGCTCTTCCAGAGCCGGGCTGCGAAGCTGGTTCTGTTGGTCCAGGAGGCTCACCTGGCGAGCTTCCTCCCAGTCGTGGTCCTCGGAGGCCACCCAGAACACCGGTAGGACCGGACGATCCAGGAGGGCCTCCAGCCGGTGGGCCAGCGCCACTGCGGTGAGCGCCTTGTACAGGACAAAGAGGGGCCCGCCGAAGAGGACGGGCTGTTGTCCGGTTGTGACGACGAAGCCATCCTCTCGGATGAAGCGATCCACGCGACTCCGGGCGTGCGGACCGCCCCCTTCCAGGAGCTGCGCAAGTTCTCCGCGCTGCTCACGGGTGAAGCGCCGGTCCACGTCCCGGGACAGCTCCCGATATGCCTCTCCGTCTTGGGGATGGGCCGGAAAGAATCCGGCAGCGGCCGATTGGCGTTCCAACCAGTCCTGGATCAGGGGGGGCTCCGTCATCGTGCGCGTTCGGATATTCATTTTGACCTTGAGGACTCCCACTGAGGGACGGAGAGGGTGATCTGAACCCGGTCAGGATGCGGTGGCCAGGAAGATGACTCGAGGGGACTCGGCGGAATACGGGTTTCCCTGGTAGTCGCCGGCCTGACTCACGGGGTTGAGGCTCGATTCTCCCAGGAGTCGTTCCAGTTCCCTGGGTCGGTATAGGCGGACTCTCTCCTTGAATTCCCGGACGACCTTCCCTTCTTTGGCTGACTCGATCCGGATCGTCTTCTCAACCACCTCGTTGCCTGGCAGAAGACGGCGCTCCTGAATCACACGGTCAGTTCCGACCCATCTTTCGTCCCGAGGGGTCAGGTGCTGAATCACCGCGTCTGCGTTCAGAAAATCCAGAAGAAAGACTCCGTCGGATCGGAGGACCCTGCGGATCTCCGTCAGGACCTGCTCGTCGTCTGCTGCGGATTCGAAGTAGCCAAAGGAGGTGAAGAAGGAAGTGACGCCGGCGAAGCTGGAGTCGGAGAAGGGGAGGTGACGCATGTCCCCCCGGACCAACCGCTTCTCAGGGCCGGCCCTGCAGGCTCGTTGCAGCAAAGGAAGGGACAGGTCAAGCCCAATACAGTTCACGCCCGCCTGGGCCAGCGCATCCAGATGCCGCCCGGCTCCGCAGGCCAGGTCCAGGACCGGTCCATCCAGAACGCCTTCGGCCCACTCCAGGAGGAGTTCCACCGCTTCTTGAGCTTCTTCCCTGTCCCGATGGGGATAGAGGCGGAGATACTCTTCACCGAACCAGTTCCGATACCAAGGTGGGTCAGTGCTCCCTTCCGGCTCCATGCGGTCCATCAACTCGCTCCCTTATGATACGGTTCGTTTCGGAGGATAGTCCCGGCCCGATAGAGCTGTTCCATGAGGACCAGTCGGGCGATCTCATGGGGCAGGGTGACTGGAGCGAGGGACACCCTTCGTCGGGCCTCCCGCTTGAGCCTCGAGGCGATGCCGAAGGCTCCCCCCACCACCAGGTAGAGGTCCCGGCCGCCATGGAGTGCCTGATCTCCCAGAGCCCGGGCCCATCCCACGGAATCAAGGGATGTCCCTTCCCGGGTGATAATCCAGGCATCGTCGTCCTTCCCGATCCGGGAACGGAGCCGTTCCCCCTCCACCTCCCGGATGCGTCGCGGGGGCGATTTGCGTCCTGGTGCGCCGGCGTCCACCTCCTCTACCTCCACCTTCCAGTATCGTTCTGCCCGCACTTGGTATTCCCTCACCACCTGAGCCAGGGGGCCGCGTATCCCTCCCACTGCCAGCACCACGATCTTCATGCGGATTCCTCCCTTCCCTGAGCAGGCTCGTTGGCTACCCGGGCGTCTCCCTTGGCCAAGGCGGTCTCCAGGGCCTTGTCGATGATCCGCACCACCCCCGGATCCGGATCCGGCGCCAGGGTGAGGACTCGAACGTCCGGGAGATGGTCGCGAAAGTGCACGAGTTTCACCGCATCCTTTTCGGTGGTCACCATGGGCCGGGACCCTGCCTGATTCCGGATTCGGGTCACGTCATCCTCGGAGTAGTTGTGATGGTCGGGATAGGCCATGACCTCCGCCACCTGAACCCCTGCTTCCTCCGCCAGCGCTGCCACGCTCTTCGGCCGGGCGACGGAGCTGACCACGACCGCTCCGGCCTCCGGCCTCCGGGCAATGGACCCATCCAGCTCCTGCCAGGGGCCCGGTCGGAAGGGGAAAGCCACCACCGCCGGGCTGCCCGGGAGGGCACCCAGTTGACGAATCATCTGGTGGACGTGTCGTCGGCCCGTCTGTCCATGGGATGTGACCAGGACCAATTGGGAACGGCGGAGGCTCCGCAGGGGCTCCCGATAGGGTCCACGGGGCAGGAGACGGGCTGGGAGCGGGTCCCGGTGCGAAAAGAGGAGGATATCCAGGTCCCGATCCATCCGACGATGCTGGAAGCCGTCATCCAGGATGCAGGTGTCGGCTCCCTCTCGGGCTGCCTTCGCGACGCCGCGTAGGCGGTCAGGGTCGGCGATCACTGGACATCCAGGGTGCCAGCGACGGTGGAGAAGTACCTCATCATGGCCGTATCCTCGGCTCACGAGCGCAGGCGTTCGGTCCAACTGGAGGAGCCGGTCCATAAGCCATCGGGCAACCGGTGTCTTGCCCGTTCCACCCACAGCAAGGTTCCCTACAGAGATGACCGGGAGCGAAGGGTCGGCTGAGTGCAGGAGGCCCTGGTCGTAGAGGACATTCCGGGTCCGGACACCGAGGCCGAAGAGGACCGAGGCAGGGCCGGTGAGCGCGCCCAGGAAGAGATTTCCCAGGCCATTGCTTCCATACCAGTGTCTCCGGATGGGCTCCTCCAGCTGCCTCCTCATGACGATCCGGCTCTGTGGGACGGAGGCGCAGGAACGCCCTCTACGCTGTCGGTGAGTCGGTTCATCTCACGCTCCAGTCGAAGGCGGTAGTCCTCCAGTTCAGCGTCCGATGAAGATCGGGGAATCTGCATCGGCGTCCCGTAGCGTATCCGGAAGGTGGCGAAGGGCTTCGGCACCATGAAACCGTCCCAGGACTGAAATCGCCAGACCCGGTCACTCCCTGCCACGGTGGGAATGAGGGGGAATCCGGTGAGGCGAGCCAGCGTCAGAGCACCCATCTTCATGGTTCGGGCAGGCCCTCGGGGCCCGTCAGGCGTCACCGCCAGGTCCCGGCCCTTCCGGGCCCATCGGAGGAGCTCCCTGAGTCCCTTCGTCCCCCCTCGGGTGGAGGATCCGCGGGCTGCCTCAAACCCCATGCGTTGCATGACTCGAGCGATGTATTCTCCGTCGCGGTGCTGACTGACCAGCGCCACCACTCCCTGGTCTCGATGGCGATAGATGAGGGGGAGAAGATGAGCGTGCCAGAGGGTGAAGATCACCGGCTGTCCTTCCTGACGAAGGTCCTGGAAGGCTTCCTCACCCTCAGATTCGTATTGGATGGTGGCACCCAGGATGCGTAGAAAGCCGGTCCCCAGGAATCCCACTGCCCGAAACTTCAGCTCTTCACCCATGGACCGACCTTCAGGCATGGGCTCCGGAAAATCCTTCTCCATCCAGGATCTCCCGGGCAATTTCGGCGACGCGGGCGATGGCTCCCGGCTCACCCAGGGCGTGGCGGACCCGATCCAGATCCTCCAGCATGTGGGATCGCTCCTCCGATTCGTCCAGGAGGGGAGCCAGGGCATCTGCCAGCGTCGAGGGGGTCACCTCGTCCTGGAGAAACTCGGGGACTACCCCTTCCCCCACCACCAGGTTGGCCAGGGCCACGTAGTCCACCTGAACCAGGCGTTGGGCGATCCGATAGCTGAGGGGATGGGTCCGGTAGGCCACGATGAACGGGGTGCCTTCAAGGGCCGCCTCCAGTGTGGATGTTCCAGACTTCACCAGGGCCGCTCGGGAGTGACGGAGGAGGGCCTGACCATCGGTGACCTGGGTTACCGGAGGGTCTCCGGCCGGAAGATCCACCTGTACACCGGAGGCCCGGGCCAGAACGAGTTGGAGGCCGGGACGCTGGGCAGCCAAGCGCCGCCCCGCAGCTACGAATGGTTTCAGGTGCCGTCGGAGTTCCTGGGCCCGGGAGCCGGGAAATATGGCCAGGATGGGGCGAGTTGCGTCCAGGCCGGCCTGGCGGCAGAAGCTGTTCCGGTCGGGAAGGTCCAGGGGCCTGTCCAGGAGGGGATGGCCAACGAACTCGGCGTCACCACCTTCTGCCCGGAAGATCTCCTCTTCGAAGGGAAGGATGACGGCGATCCGGGATGCGGCCTGAGCCAGTGTCCCCGTGCGTCTCGCCTTCCACGCCCAGACCTGGGGTGCGATGAAGTAGAGTACTGGGATCCCGAGCTCGTCAGCTCGCTGGGTAATCCGCAGGTTGAAGCCAGGATAGTCGATGGGGATGACCAGGTCCACGCCCTCCTCAGTGAGGAGTCTCCGGACCTTTCGTTCCAGCCTCCAGAAGAACGGGAGCCGGGAGAGGACTTCCACGAAGCCCATGACCGCAAGGTCCTTCAGGCCGGCCAAGAGTTCGACACCCTCGGCCGCCATTCGCTCACCCCCCAGTCCCAGCAGCCGAGCCTCTGGGTAGTGGACCTTCAGCTCTCTGGCCAGGTGCGCTCCATGCAGGTCTCCGGAAGCTTCGCCGGCCAGGAGGAGGATCACCGGGGCCCTGGATCCTGCTCGGGCCGGTCGTCCAACCCCTTCGTCCAGCTTGGGCACAGATTCTCCGGAGGTCAGAACTGAGTTCCCAGGTACCAGATGGCCAGTGCCACCAGAAGGAGGAGGAAGATGAGCATCCGCGGGGATCTCCCCCTCCGGATGTCCACCCCCTCCTTTCGTCTACGGTGTCGGACGCGAATCAGCGACATGGCTCATGATCCGAGATTCAATGGACAGTGCAACTCCCAGGGCTTCGCGGCCCTCGGCACCCGTTACCACAGGTTCCCCTTTTCCTACGATGGCTTCTACAAAGCTTTCCTGTTCCCGTCGAAGGGGTTCTTCGTCGTCTGCATGGAGGGGGATCTTCTCCACCAGTGCCCAGAGGTCAGGCGCAATGGGAGATGCTGGTCCTCCGCCTCCGTCCATGCCCGGCACGTCCCCTTTCTCCCGCATGGCCTGGAGAGCCGGGAGCTCAGTCCGCAGACGGAGGAATTCTCCAGTTCCAGCAGCCAGATCCAGACTCAGGTATCCGGAGCGTTGGAAGATCCGGATCTTCCGCAGCTTCTCGGCTGATACCCGACTCGCCGTGAGATTGGCGACTGCACCGTTCTCATAGGAGATCCGGGCATTGGCGATGTCCACGGAGGACGTCAAGACCGGGACCCCGGTAGCGTCGATCTGCTGGATCCGGGATCCCACCAGGCTTCCCACCAGGTCCACATCGTGGATCATGAGATCCAGAACCACAGCCACGTCCGTCCCGCGTTCTGTGAAGGGGGCGAGGCGGTGGGATTCGATGAAGAGCGGTTGGTCCAGGTAAGGCCGGGCAGCCACCACCGCCGTGTTGAATCGCTCCACGTGCCCCACTTGAACCATGGCCCCACCCCGGTCGGCTGCATCCAGGATCTGGTCGGCCTCGTCCAGGGAGGGGGCGATGGGTTTTTCGATGAAGACATGGATTCCCCGTTCCAACGCCTTTTCTGCCACATCCAGGTGGGTGGTTGTGGGCGTGGCGATGATGAGGGCGTCGACCTGGTCCAGAAGCCCTTCCAGGGTGTCGAAGGCCACGATCCCCAACGTATCACTGACTTCCTGGGCTCGTTCAGGTCGAGGTTCGAAAAACCCCTGCATGCGGGCCCCTGGAAGGTCTCGGGCGATCCGGGCGTGGTGAAAGCCCAGGCTTCCCGTTCCTGCCACCCCCAAGCGGGGAAGACCGTTCTGGTTCGTCATCCGATGGTGATACCTCGTTCCGAGTTCTCGATGAAGGTCAGGAAGTGATCGACCTCGGCAACAGGATCGATCTCTTCCCGGGCTCGGGCGATGCCCTGCGACACGTTCAAGTTTGACTGGAAGAGGATCCGGTAGGTCTTCTTGAGGAGAGCGCGGGTCTCGGAGGTGAAGCCCCTCCGTTCCAGTCCTACCGAGTTGAGGCCATAGAGCTTGGGTGGGCTTCCGGCTACCCTGCAGAAGGGGGGCACGTCCTGGGAGATCCGGGATCCACCTCCGACGAAGGCATGGGCGCCCACGCGGACGAACTGGTGGATGGGGGTGACGCCCCCCACGATGACCCAGTCCTCCAACTCCACGTGTCCGGCCATGTTCACTGCGTTCGAGAGGATGACATGATTCCCGAGGACGCAATCATGGGCCACATGGGTGTAGGCCATGAGAAGGCAGTCGTCCCCTACGGTGGTCTTTCCGGACGCCGAGGTGCCCCGGTTCAGGGTGGCATATTCCCGGATGATGGTTCGGTCGCCAACCTGGAGGACCGTGTCCTCACCCTGGAATTTGAGGTCCTGTGGGTCCGTGCCGAGAACTGCCCCTTTGTGGATCTCACACTCTCGGCCCAACTTCGTATTCCGGTCGACCAATGCTCCTGGTCCTATCACGGTCCCTTTCCCGATCCGGACATTGGGTCCGATAAGGGCCCAAGGGCCCACCGTCACGCCTGGATCCAATTCAGCTGAGGGATCCACGATGGCCGAGGGGTGGATTTCCACCTCTGCAGTCGTCTTCTCCCGATCCGCCACCTGATCGCTCATCGGTCCATCACCCTGGCCATGAGTTCAGCTTCGGCCACCAGCTTCCCATCGACGAATCCCTCACCTCTCATGCGGCATATACTACGGCGGAACTGAAGGAGTTCGAGCTGGAAGACGAGCTGGTCTCCCGGGGTGACCGGACGTCGCCACTTCACCTTATCCAGTGACAGGAAGTAGACCACCTTCTCGTCGGGGTTTTCAATGGTATCCATCAGGAGCAGGCCACCGACCTGGGCCATGGCTTCGATGATGAGCACACCCGGCATGATGGGATGGCCTGGATAATGGCCCTGGAAGAAGGGCTCGTTCACCGTCACATTCTTGACACCAACGATCCGCTTCCCTGACTCGAAGTGGGTGACCCGATCCACCAGAAGCATGGGATACCGGTGGGGGAGGTACTGGAGGATCTTCTGGGCATCCACGATGGCCTCACCTTCGGGCGACCGGCGATCGGCCTCCAGGAGGGCTCTTGCCAAAGCGACGTTGCCTTCGTGACTGGGTCGATCCGCCACCACATGGCCCTGGACCCGGAGTCCCAGCAGTGCCAGGTCGCCCACCAGGTCACCCACTTTGTGCCGGAGGAATTCGTCCGGGAATCTGAGGTCCTCGTTCATGATCCCGTCGTCGTCCAGGACGATGGTGTTCTCCAGGGCACTTCCCCGTGCCAGCCCGCGACTTCTCAGTTCCTCTGCCTGTTCTTTGAACCCGAAGGTCCGGGCGGTTGCCAGATCCGCTTCGAAGGTGTCGGCATCCATGTCGAAACTGCCGTATTGCCGGCCAATGGCTGGGTGATCGAAGTCGATGGTGGCTGAGATGCGAAGCCCCTCCGATGGCGTGGCTACGTAGCTGGCCCCGTTGCTCGCTTCTACGGTCAGGGGCCGGCGGATCCGGAGGATCGGGATCTCCCCTTGCTGCTCTTCCCTGCCAACGGCCCGAAGCGCCTCCAGGTAGGGCTGAAAGCTTCCGTCCAGGATCGGTGGTTCGGGGCCGTCCATCTCGACAACGGCGTTGGTGACCCCGGACACGGCCAGGGCAGCCAGGAGGTGCTCCACCGTCATGACACGAGCGGATTGATCGTCTGCTGCCAGGGTGGTTCCGAGGTCGGTATCCACCACATGATCGAGGTCAGCCGGGATCTCGGGCGCTGACGGTAGATCCGTTCTCTTGAAGAGGATTCCCGTTCCTTCCGGGGCTGGCTGGACCTTCACGGTGGTTTCCTCTCCCGTATGGACCCCGATTCCCTTCACCGTGACGGATGCTGCAACTGTTCCATGCCGCGAACCGATCATTCTCTCCCCATGTTCGGGTTGAGGGGAAGCCAGTGTCCCAGCCAAGGATCAGGCCATGGGACGGTCATCCACCTTCCCTCCATCATTCCGTTTGTAGTTGGCTAATCTAACATGGACCGGGCTGGCGAGCCCACCGGTGCAACGGGTTTACGCTACTCCGTTTCTTCTTCCTGGTTCTTCCCTTCCATCTTCGCCAGACGCTCCTCAAGGGCTCGGACTCGCTTGATCAGCTTGGGGACCCTTCCCTGGGCTGCCACCGATCGGAGAAACTCCCGGCGGGATCGGGCCGGGAATCCCATGAAGGTCTCACCCTGGGGAACGTCGCCGATCACCCCGGCCTGGGCTGCAATCTGAGCCTGGTCCCCGATGGTGAGGTGCCCTGCGATTCCGGCTTGGCCGCCCAGGACGGCTCCGGTGCCGATCCGGGACGACCCGGCCACACCGACCTGTGACGCCAGCGCCGCCAGGGGACCTACTTTCACGTTGTGGCCCAGCTGAACCAGGTTGTCCACCTTGGCTCCCCGTCCCACCCGGGTGTCTCCGATGGATCCGCGGTCCACGGCGGTGTTGGCACCGATCTCCACGTCGTCCTCGATGATGCAGGGCCCCACCTGGGGGACTTTTTGATGCTCCCCGTCCCGGAATACGTACCCGAATCCATCTACACCTACGCAGGATCCGGAGTGGAGGATCACCCCTGCACCCAGGGTGGTCCCTGGGTAGACGACGACGTGGGGGTGGATGATGCATCCCGGTCCCAGTTGAGCACCGCTCCCGATTACGCTGTGGGCACCCAGACTCGTCCCGTCACCGATCGTGGCCCCCCCCTCCACTACCGCATAGGGTCCGATTCGAAGGTTCTCGCCCAGGGTGACGCCCCGCCCCAGAATGGCGGTGGGGTGGATGGCTGGTTCCGACTTCTCAGGTGGGTAGAGCCATTCCAGGAGGGTGGCCATGGCCTGATGCACATCGGCCACAACGATCCGAGGTCGTACTTCCTCAGCCGGGAGCTCCCTTGAAGCCGAATCACTCAAGAGAAGCCCACCGGCCTGACTATTCGGAAGGTTGGAGATGTAACGACGACTGGCTACAGGGGCCAATTCCGACTCGGATGCCTGATCCACAGGGGCAATTCCCGTGAATGAAAAGCTTCCGTCGCCTGCGAGGGAGGCGTCCAGGAGCTGAGCTGCATCAGAGAGGAGAATGCTTTCGGCGCGGCGGCCTCGTCGGGGAAAGGAGCTCATGGCCATGGTGGTGTCCGGAATGCAAAGGCCCCTGGCCCATCCCTTACGTGGGAGTGGGCCAGGGGCCGATAGGTGGAAAGGCAGTCGCAGGAACTCAGCGGTCTTCGTCGCTTCCAGCTGTGTCACGGAGACGCTGGAGGACCTGGGTCGTCAGATCGAGCTCCGGATCGGCTGCGATGATGGCTCGGGAGGCCACGTCGAAGATCATGGTGTACTGGCCTTCCGTGCGGATCTCTTCGATGGCGCCGGACATCCGCTCCAGAATCGGTTCCACCAACTGTTGCCGCCGTTCGGCGGCCTCCATCTCCATCTCTTCCACCCGCTGCTGGTACTCCATTTCCCGCTGGCGGATCTCTTCTTCCCGGCGCTGTCTGGCTTCGGGAGAGAGGGTTCGCTCCTGCTGCTGATACTGTTCGATGAGGCGTTCCAGTTCCTGACCCATCTGCTGGATCTGCTCCTGGTAGCCCTGCATGTTCCTTTCAAACTCTTGCTGGGCTTCCTGGGCGCCCGGGGCCTCCTGGAGAATGGCCTGGGAGTCGATGTACCCGATCCGGGGGCTCTGCGCCTCGGCGGCCAGCGCCGTTGTCAGGAACAGAATACCAGCCAGAACGAACGTACTTGCGCGCATTGATGAACTCTCCAAAAGGTTGGAATTTGGATCCGCTCCCCGGTCCTGCCCGGAGCCGGTCGAAGATCAGAATGCCCCGGTGCCGCCCATCCGGAAGTGGAGCTGCCACCCCGGGACCGTCTTGTCGAACCCGTAGGCATAGTCCAGCCCGATGGGGCCGAAGGGCGTCACGAGCTGGACCCCCAGACCTGCTCCCCTGAACATCCGTGACGGGTCTACCTCCCGGGGATGTCTCCAAACGTTCCCGGCCTCGTAGAAGGCGGAAACAGAGATATTGTCGTTGAGCCGGACCGCGTACTCGGCTCCCATGGTCATGTAGGTGTCCCCCAGCCGATCGATGTCATTGATCTGGCCCGATCCTCTGGAGAAGTAGCCCTGGGGCGTGATGGTGGTCTCTTCATATCCCCGGAGTGACTCTCCAAACTGTACACCACCCAGCCAGAAACGATCGAAGGGGAAGTTTCCTGCGTCACCGAAGATGGCGCCCCCTTCGGCCCGAAGGCCCAGGGCGAAGATGATGGGGCGCGATCCTGGTTGCTCCCCGCCGATCCGCCCCACCGGCACCCACCATTCTCCCCGGAGCTCGTGCTTGGTGAAATCTCCATCGCCTCCCAGGACTCCACCACTGAAGGTGTTGTCAAAGGACAGATGCGAGCCCACGGTGGGAAAGATGGGGTGATCCTGCGTCCTGCGTGTGACTCCCAGGCTCACTGCGCTCTGGGTTCCCGGTGGCCGTCCGAAGAGGGACGTGTCCTCTGCACCTTCCCGGAGTCGATAATCGGTCCGGGAGAGGTTGTAGCCCAGGAAGACCCGGGAGTACAGGGATCCGGGAATGGGGAGGCCGAATCGGGTCAATCCCCCGGTTCGGACCTGTTCACCTGTAGCGAAGCTGAAGAAGCGATCTCGGGCTCGGAAGAGGGACACGGACCCACTGATGCGGCTCTGCCAGAGGGATGGGTCGGTGTATTGCAGCTGGAAGTTGTTCTGGTACCGGCCGAAGTCCCATCGGAGACTGCCGGACTTGGCCTGCCCGAAGAGGTTCGGCTGCTCGTATCCCAGGAATCCGGCCACGCCGGTAGCCCCACCCATGGAGGTACCAAAGTTGATCGAACCGGTCTGTTGTTCCTCCACCTGGAACGTGATGTCCACGTCTCCCGTTTCGGGATCCGGCTGGATGTCGGGGAACGGAAGGGGGGTCTCGAAGAACCCCAGTCCGGAGATGGACTGGTAGCTTCTCAGGACGCGTTCCTCAGAGTATATGTCTCCCGGAAGGAGAGCGATCTGTTCCCGGATCACCCGGTCGTGGGTGAAGGTGTTTCCCTTGATATTGATGCGCCGGATGTATGCCGGCTGGCCTTCCTCCACCCTCCAGGTGAGCTGGACCCTGGGGTTTCCTCCCTCTTCTTCCGGCGGAAGGCGGTCGATGAGTGGTTGGACCTGGACGTAGAGGTAGCCCTGGTTCCGGTAGAGCTGTTCGACCTGCTCAGTAGCGTCGCGGAAGGCGGTCCGATCGAAGACAGGTGCTCCGTCGGTCCGGTCCCGACCGATGCCCAATGAACGGAGAAGGCCGCCCTCCTCCTGGGAGTAGTAGCGTTCGAGCTCCTGCGCCGGGAACCGACGATTGCCTGCCACCGAGAAGTCGGCGATTCGGTATTGGGGCCCCTCATCCACCATCACCTCGAGACGGGATTTCCCCGAATCCTGATCGATGATGAGGGTGTCTCCCAAGACCTGGAAGTCCAGGTATCCGTTGGCTGCGTAGAACTCAGGGAGCCGATCCCGGAGATCGTCGTCCAGGGTCTCCTCATGGAACTCACCCGAGCGGAACCACCAGAATCCTTCCTGGCGGGTGGAGAGGACGCTCCGCAGCTCCGAATCGGAGAAGACCTCGTTCCCGTCGAAGGCCACCTGGGAGACCACCACCCGGGTACCCTCCGTAACCTGGAAGACCAACTCCACCTCACCCTCGGTATCCTCCAGCGGAACCTGCCGTTCCTCGATCTGAGCGAACGGAATGCCCCGATCGGCCAGTTTCTCCCGAATGATGGCCTTGGCGAGGACCGCCTTCTGAGCAGAGTAGGGTTCTCCAGTGCGGAGTTCCGATTCATCCCGGACGTCCCGCTCACTCACATTCCGGAGACCTTCGAATCGAAGGCTGGAAATGATGGGGTTCTCCTCCACTCGGAAGGTCAGGATGACCGGATCGTCATCGGTGCTTCCACCTCGTGCGAAGACCTGGATGTCACGGAACCGACCCGTTGCCCAGAGCCGGCGCTCCGCATCCTGGATATCCACGAAGGTTATGGTGGATCCGGTGGATAGACCGATTGTACCAATGATGAGATTACTCTCGACCCATTGGTTCCCCTCCACCTGGATTGAGTCCACAACGACCCCTGCACTGAGTGCTTCAGCAGGGAGGTCGTCAGGGACTTGGGCGTGAACTACCGCGGGAAGGATCAGAAAAAGCGCGATCGCTCCGGCCAGAGCCGGTGTTGCGGCTCTCCACCGGAGCGACCGGAAAAGGTAAGTCAACGTCATTCCTCAGGTCTTGGTGGCAGAGGCCTCTCGCAGGGTGAGACGTTCACCGTCGGGATCCACATCCACTTCGATTTCCGCACCTGCGCCGAACTCGGCGATCAGGATCTTTTCAGAGAGCGGGTCTTCAAGGTATCGCTGGATGGCCCGGCGGAGCGGTCTGGCTCCGAACTTCTGGTCGTAGCCCCGGTCCACCAGGAAGTCCACCGCCCCGTCGGTCACGCGAAGCGTGAGTTCTTCATCTTCCAGGCGCTTCCGGACATCCTCCAGAAGGATATGGACAATCTCCCCGATCTGCTCTCGACTCAAGGGGTGGAAGACAATCGTGTCGTCCACTCGGTTCAGGAACTCGGGGTTGAAGGCACGCTCGATCTCCTCCCGGACCTTGGATTTCATGACCTCGTAGCTGGACTGGGGGTCGGAGGTATGGAAACCCAGACCGCCTCCCTTGGTGATGTCTCGTGCACCCAGATTCGACGTCATGATCAAGACGGTGTTCTTGAAGTCGATGACCCTTCCGTAGTTGTCCGTCAGGTGGCCTTCATCCAGGACCTGAAGCAGGATGTTGAAAACGTCAGGGTGGGCCTTCTCGATCTCGTCCAGGAGAACCACCGAATACGGGCGGCGGCGAACGGCCTTGGTCAGGGTTCCCGAGTCTTCATATCCAACGTAGCCTGGAGGGGCTCCAATGAGGCGGGACACGGAGAACTTCTCCATGTATTCGCTCATGTCGACGCGGACCAAGGCGTCCCGATCGGCAAAGATGAACTCGGCCAAGGCTCGGGCAAGCTCCGTCTTCCCTACCCCGGTAGGACCTGAGAAGATGAACGAACCGATGGGCCGGCGGGGGTCCTTCAATCCGGCTCGACTACGGCGGATGGCCCGGGAGATGGCTCCAATGGCGTCATCCTGGCCCACCACCCGTTTGTGGAGCTCGTCTTCCATGTTCACCAGGCGGTCCGTTTCAGCCTGGCGAAGTCGCGTGACGGGGATGCCTGTCCAGCGACTCACGATGAAGGCTACGTCCTCCGGTTCGATCTGGGGACGGTTCTTCTTCCGCTCCTCCTCCCACTCGGCCTTCCGGTCTCGGATGCGTTGCTGGACCTCCCGCTCCTGATCCCGAAGTTCTGCGGCCTTCTCGAAGTCCTGATCCCGGATGGCATCCTCTTTTCGCTCGGCGATGGCTTCCTGCTCGGTCTTGAGCTCATCCATCTCCGGCGGTGGGACCTGGGATGCGATGCGGGCTCGAGCCCCTGCTTCGTCGATGACGTCGATGGCCTTGTCCGGCAGGAAGCGATCGGTGATGTAGCGATCGGACAGCCGGGAGGCCGCGTCCAGGGTGTCATCGGGGATGACCACCTTGTGGTGGTCTTCGTAGTGACCCCGAAGTCCCTTCAGGATCTCCACTGTCTCATCCACTGCCGGGGGATCCACGATCACCGGCTGGAAGCGCCGCTCCAGGGCCCCGTCCTTCTCGATGTACTTCCGATATTCGTTCAGGGTCGATGCCCCGATGCACTGGAGTTCTCCTCGAGCCAGGGCGGGTTTCAGCATGTTGGAAGCATCGATGGCTCCCTCTGCCGCACCGGCCCCTACCAAGGTGTGAAGCTCGTCGATGAAGAGCACTACATTCTTGTTCTGGGAGATCTCGTTCATGACGGCCTTGAGCCGCTCCTCGAACTGTCCCCGGTACTTGGTGCCGGCGATGACGGCCGCCATGTCCAAGGCCAGGACCCGGTGGCCCTTCAGGGCCTCAGTGACCTCGTCACGGGAGATGAGTTGTGCCAGGCCCTCCACGATGGCCGTCTTCCCCACCCCGGGCTCACCGATGAGGACCGGGTTGTTCTTCTTCCGCCGGCAAAGGATCTCCACGACCCGGTCGATCTCATCTTGACGGCCAATGGTGGGATCCAGCTTTCCCTTGCTGGCCAGCTCGGTGAGATCCCTGCAGAAATGGTCCAGCGCCGGGGTCTTGGATTTCTTGTCTCCCTTCCCGCCCTGGGGACTGGAGGACGAGGACCCGGATCCGCTCCCGATGCCTGCTGGCTCCGAGGAGGAACCCATGTCCGATCCCAGGACCTTCAGCGTCTCAGCTCGGGCCTCCTCCAGGGAGATTCCCAGCGAGTTCAGGACCTGGGCGGCAATCCCCTTTTCTTCCCGCAAGAGCCCCAGAAGAAGGTGTTCCGTTCCTACGTAGGAGTGGTTCAGCTCCCGGGCCTCGGCCATGGCGAATTCCAGGACCTTCTTCGCCCGGGATGTATACGGGAGTTCTCCCAGGGCGATGGTGGCCTTCCCTGGCTTGACCGATTCTTCGATCCGCTCATGGATCTGGTCCAGATCGGCGCTCAGATTGGTCAGAACCGCCGCGGCCACGCCTTCTCCTTCCCGGATCAACCCCAGAAGGATGTGCTCCGTCCCCACATAGTCGTGCTGGAGACGGATGGCTTCGTCGCGGGCCATGGCCAGGACTTTTCGAACTCGGTCAGTGAAGTTGTAGTTCATCGCATCCCTCAACCGGGACTGAGCCGGGGTTCACCCGGACGCTTCGGGGGAGGAGAGGTCATCGGGGCCATCCTCATCAGGAGCGACGATTCCTTCGGAGGCGAGAATCCGCCTCACATAGGCCGCCCGGTGGGCGTCGCCTTCACTGGGTGAGAGCTCCCTTCCAGCCGCTTCCTCCAGATGGGCGGGCTGGGTGAATATCATGATCTTGTTCAGGGGATATACACGGAGTCCCGGGAGTAGTTTCAGGGATGCTCCGAGTCGAACCCCACTCAGCAGGTTCATCAACTCTTCGAACGATAGGGAGCGTGCGAAACGAAGTAAACCGTAGGCCCTCCAGATCTTGTCTTCGGTCACTGCGGCGGCGTCCCGGAGAAGGACCTGACGGGCCCGGGTCTCGTACTCGATGACCTGTCGAACGATCCGATCCAGGTGGTCCACCAGGTCTTCCTCGCTCTTGCCCAGCGTGGTCTGGTTGGAGAGCTGGAAGAAGTTTCCGACGACCTCCGATCCTTCCCCATAGAGGCCTCGGAAGGTCAGCCCCACCTGGGTCAGCCCTTGTAGGACCTTGTTGATCTCTTTCGTGAGGACCAGGGCCGGAAGGTGCAGGAGGACCGAGGCCCGAAGCCCCGTCCCCACATTCGTGGGACAGCTCGTCAGGAATCCGAACTCAGGATGGAAGGCGTAGGGGAGCTCTCGGCCCAATTCCTCATCCAGGCTGTCCAGAATCTGCCACGCCTCGTGAACTCGGAGGCCCGAGAAGAGGGTCTGGAGTCGCAGGTGATCTTCCTCGTTGACCATCACAGACACCGGCCGGTCCGGTGAAAGGACGAGAGCCATACCCCGGTCGGGTGTTCGGCCCTTCTCACCTACCAGCTCCCGGGAAGCCAAACGTCGCTCCAGGAGAAGGCGTCGAGCCCGGGGTGGGAGGGGCCCCAACTCCGAAACTTCGGCGTGGGAGAGGGTGGGCACTCGAGGAAGTACGCCCCGGAGCTGGTTCAGGACGGCGGTCCGATCCGACTCCATGGCTCGGGGCCCGAATGGGTGGCCCTGGACGTTCCGGGCCAGTCGCACCCGGGTGGAGAGCACGATGTCGGCGAACTCCCCCGAGGCGTCCAACCAGCCCATTCCCGGGCTACCGGGTTCGGGGAGCTTTGAGGACCCACCGGCCTGTGTGCTCATTGCGAGGGCTCCAGAGCCCGGATCTCATCGCGGATCTCGGCGGCCCGCTCGAATTCTTCCAGGTCTACGGCCCGTTTCAGTTTACGTCTCAGTCCCTCCAGCTTCTTCTCCCGCTCCGAGACGGAGGGATCAGGGGACAGATAGACCTTCCCCACATGCTGGGTACTTCCATGGATCCGTCGGAGGAGTCCCCGAAGGTGTCCTTCAAAGGTGGTCCAGCAGTGGGGACACCCGAGCCGTCCCACCTCTCGGAAGGTCTTGAAGTCCAGCCCGCAGAAGGAACAGGTTACGCCGGAGCGGGGGGGACTGGACGTGGAGGGCCCTTCCTCCCCCATCTGAGCCAGGAAGTCGGTGAGGGGGAAGGATTCGGACATGGAACTGCCGCCCTCCACTCCCTTTTCGGCACCGCACTTCTCGCAGAGGTGGAGTGTCTTCATCTCGTTGTCCACGATCTGCGTGAGGTTGATGACGGCTTCGGCCGATCCACAGTTGTCGCAGATCATCGGTCCTCCCGGGAGATCTCGGTTGGCTCCAGTTCGCCGTCCCGAAGTAGCAGGGTCCGGTCGGCGCGGGCTGCAAGTTCTCGATTGTGAGTGACCAGAACGAGGGACAGTCCTTCCTGCTCTCGGATTCGGAAGAGGAGATCGTGAAGGGCCTCACTCGTTCGCCCGTCCAGGTTTCCTGACGGTTCGTCGGCCAGGAGGACCACAGGGTGGTTGGCCAGGGCTCGGGCCACGGCCACCCGCTGCTGTTCACCTCCCGAGAGCTGCCAAGGGCGGTGGGTCAGTCGCTCGCTCAGTCCCACTGCGTCCAGGAGCTCCATTGCCCGGGCTTCGGCCGTCTTCCGCTCCTGCCCATCGATGAGGGCTGGAAGCATGACGTTCTCCAGGGAGGTGAACTCCCGAAGTAGGTGGTGAAACTGGAAGACGAATCCCACGAAACGGTTGCGGATCCGGGCCAGCTCGGGACCGGGCCGTCCGACCAGGCTGACGCCACCCAGCCGCACCTCGCCAGAAGTGGGCCGATCCAATGCTCCCAGGAGGTGCAGGAGGGTTGATTTGCCGCTCCCACTGGCCCCGATGATGGAGACCGCCTCTCCCCCTTCGACGGTGAGATCTACACCCCGGAGGACCTCGAGTTCACTCCCGTCTCCCAGCGTGTAGGAGCGCCGTAGCTGGATGGCCTCCAACGGTTGGCGCGTGGGGGCGGGAGCATTCATCCCCGGAGTGTCCGTGCCGCCGGGGTCCTGTGGCTGCATCCGGTCCGAATCAGTCATGCTTGATGGCCTCCACAGGTTGGAGTCGAGAGGCCTGGAGGGCCGGGTAGATTGTGGCCAGCAACGAGATGAGGAGGCTGCCCCCGATGATGAGAAGAACGTCTCCGGGATTCACTGAGACCGGGAGTCGTTCGATGAAGTAGACGTCCGGGGGAATCTGAATGATCTGGAATCGGTGGAGGATCCAGGAGAGAAACAGGCCCAGGGACGTGCCCAGGACCGTTCCCAGCACCCCAATGGCCATCCCCTGCAGTACGAAGACCCTGAGAACCTGTCCATCGTTCATTCCCATGCTCTTCAGGATTCCGATCTCGGAGGTGCGATCGACGACCACCATGACCAGCGTGCTGACGATATTGAAGGCGGCCACGATGACGATAAGGAAGAGGATGACCCCCAGTGCCAGCTTCTCGAGTTGCAACGCTGCGAAGAGTGATTGATTGGTGTCGATCCAGGTCTGGACCCAGTAGGGGAATCACAGCTCATCCCGGATGGACTGCCCTACTGCGGTCGCCTCCCACGGATCGTCGATCCGGACGCTGAGACCGGAGACCTGATCTGAATCCAGGATGCCCAGTAGGCCCTGAACGACCTCCAGGGGGGCATAGATGTTCCCCACGTCGTATTCGTACATCCCGGTGGTGAAGGTGCCGGAGACCTCGAAAGCCCTGACGGTGGGAATCAGGTGGCCGTATGGACTGGGCCGGATGTTCTCTAGAGAGATCACCCGGAGTGTGTCTCCCGGGAAAGCTCCGATCCGATCGGCTAGCCGGCTTCCCAGGACCACAGGCGGATAACCTGATTCGGTGGGCCCCAGATCGTGGACGCCCTGGAGGATCTCCGCCTCCATCTCGGTGACGGCTTCATCCGGATCCATCTCCAGGGAGACGCCATAGAGATCTGCAGACTGGGCATACTCTTCAGATCGGAGAACGGCCACCTTGGTCAAGATGAAGGGGGCTGCCGCTCGCACCCTGGGGAGGGTCCGAACCGAGTCCATGACCGGCCTCCAGTCGCTCATCCGGAGGGACGGACCATGTTCCAGGACCAGCACATGGGGGGTGGAGCCCAGGATCTTGTCCCGGAGCTCTTCCTGCATCCCGTTCATCACACCCAGGACGACGATGAGGGCGGTCACCCCCACCGTGACCCCGGCCAGTGAAATCCAGGTGATGAAAGACAGGAGTCGGCCCCGCTTCCTGGAAGCCAGGTATCGGCGAGCGACAAACCAGGAGAGGCGGTTGGAGTTGGACTTCTTCCCCTTTCCCACTACGCCGCCGGGGCCGGAACTCATCCCGTTGCTCCCTCCTCCGGCCGGAGAGTGGGAAAGAGAATGACGTCTCGGATGGAGGGCTTGTCGGCCAGGATCATGACCAGTCGGTCAATGCCGATGCCAACCCCGCCGGTGGGGGGCATCCCGTACTCCATGGCGCGGATGTAGTCTTCATCCACCGGGTGGGTCTCGTCGTCGCCGGCCGCTCGGAGGCGGGCCTGGGCTTCGAACCGTCCCCGTTGGTCCAGAGGGTCGTTGAGTTCGGAGAAGGCGTTGGCCAGTTCCCGGCCATCCACGAAGAGCTCAAATCGCTCGGTCAGGCGTGGATCGTCCCTGTGCAGCTTGGCCAGTGGCGATAGCTCCACCGGATAGTCCATGACGTAGGTGGGTTGAACAAGGGAGGGTTCCACCAGCGCTCCGAAGAGCTTGTCCAGGAGGCGTCCACGCCCCATCTGATCCGCCTCATCGCCCACGATCCCACGGGCCCGCTCACGAAGTTCCTCATCGCTGAGCTCATGGATGGAGTGATCCAGGGCCTTGCTCAGCGTCTCCACGAAGCGTACCCGTCGGAAGGGGGGTGAGAAGTCGATCTCGTGATCGCCGCTGGTGACCTGCGCTCCCCCGGTGGTCTCCACTGATGCTCTGTGCAGCATCTCCTCTACGAGATCCATCATGTCGCTGTAATCAGCGAAGGCCTGGTAGAACTCCAGCATGGTGAACTCCGGATTGTGGGATCGGTCGATGCCCTCGTTCCGGAAGTCCTTGCCGATCTCATAGACCCGTTCCATCCCACCGACGATGAGCCGCTTCAGGTAGAGCTCGTCGGCGATCCTCAAGTAGAGGCGGGTGTCCAGGGCGTTGTGGTGGGTCGTGAAAGGCCGGGCTGCCGCCCCTCCGTATACGGGCTGGAGGATGGGGGTCTCAACCTCCAGGTAGTCTCGTTCATCCAGGAAGGAGCGGAGCGACCGGATCAGAAGGGCCCTGAGTCGGAAGGTCTCCCGGACGTCCGGATGTACGGCCAGGTCCGCGTAGCGTTGTCGGTAGCGGCCCTGGGTGTCGGAGAAGCCGGAGTGGACCACTCGCTCCCCCGTCTCCGGGTCCACCTCCTCTTTTCCGATGGGAAGGGGCCGGAGTGACTTGGAGAGGATGGTCCAGTCCGAGACCTGCACGGTCACCTCCCCGGTCCGGGTTCGGAAGAGGGGGCCTTCCACACCGATCCAGTCCCCCAGGTCCAGAAGGTCCAGATCAGAGAAGCTTTCCTCCCCCAGGACGTTCAGTCGGAAGTAGAGCTGGATTCGTCCATAGCCGTCTTCGATGTGGGCAAAGGCACTCTTTCCATGGCTTCGCCAACTGAGAATGCGGCCTGCTACTCGGACGGATCCGGCCTGCCCCCGATCATCGAGCCGCTCATCGCTCTCGGCCTCCTCAAAGAGTCGGATCGCCTCATGGGAGGGGTGACTTCGATCAAATTGATACGCGAAAGGGGTCACCCCTTTCTCCTTCAGGGCTTCCAGTTTCTGACGCCGAACCTGGAGGAGATGGCTCTCATCGTCGGTGCCGGCCTCATGAGTTGAGGACTCGGTACCGGAGGCGGACGGGGACGGTGCCCCGGAGGTGGTCTTCTTGGTCATACTGTGCTCTGGGCTCCGAACTTCTTCAGGTAGGCTTCGATGAAGGGGTCCAGTTCACCCTCCATGACGGAATCGACGTCACCGAGTTTGAGCTCCGTCCGGTGATCATTCACCATGGTGTAGGGCTGAAAAACGTAAGAGCGGATCTGGTTCCCCCACCCGATCTCCGTCTTTGTGGCCTCCACGGCTTCTCGCTCCTTTTCTCGCTCCTCCAAGGCCCGGTCGTAGAGGGCGGCCCGAAGCATCTTCATGGCCGTTGCCTTGTTCTTGTGCTGGGATCGTTCCTTCTGGCAGGAAACCACGATCCCCGTGGGTTCGTGGGTGATCCGGATGGCCGAGTCCGTCTTGTTCACATGCTGGCCACCGGCTCCTGATGCTCGGAAGGTATCGACTCTCAGGTCGCCATCATCGATATCGACCTCGATGTCGTCGTCCACCTCCGGATATACGAAGACGGAGGCGAAGGAGGTGTGGCGTCTGGACTGGGAATCGAAGGGGGAGATCCGGACGAGGCGATGGACCCCCTTCTCCGCCTTCAGGAACCCGTAGGCTGAATCGCCTTCGATCTGGAGCGTCACGCCCTTGATGCCCGCCTCCTCTCCGTGCTGGATGTCCAGAAGGTCCACCGAGTAGCCCTGCCGATCAGCCCATTTCCGGTACATACGCATGAGCATTTCGGCCCAGTCCTGGGACTCGGTGCCGCCAGCTCCTGCGTGAATGGTCAGCAGGGCGTTTCGGTGGTCGTTTTCCCCCTGGAGCATGGTCCTGAGCTCCAGCTCCTCCAAGCGTTTCCTGAGTTTGGACGATTCCTGCTTCCACTCCTTCTCCAGTTCGGGATCAGGGTCATCCAGGAGGAGTTCGGCCAATTCGGCCAGTTCTCCAGCTTTGGTATCGAGGGAATTCCAGGGCTCCACCCAGCCTTTCAGGCGATTGGATTCCTCCATGACCTCTCGGGCCTGGTCCGGCTGGTCCCAGAAAGTGGGGGCCGTCATGCGGGCTTCCAGCTCCTCTATTCGTCGCTCCCGGTGAGGGATGTCAAAGGAACCCCCTGAGCTGCTCGATTCGTTCCTGGAGTTCCAGAACGCGATTTCGATCGTCTTGATTCATGGATGGAGAAATCCTGATCTCATGTAAATGCGATGTGATTCCGTCAGCCTCACGGAGTAGATCGTCGTGTGCAGGGAAAAGAATAAGGGGCCGCCCAGCAGGGGACGGCCCCTCCCACACTGTCGACGAGACCCCCTGGGTCGACTGGCGGATGAACCCTGGGGTATTTCACGACCCCAAGACTTTCAAATATACCCTGGGCCCAGGAGCCATTCAACCGATATCCCCTGGGATGTCCCCTCGATCAGAATACGATTCTGCCTCTTGCCAGGACCTGATTGAGGGCATCCCGGAAGTAGTCCGTGGATGCGGCCATCTCCTCCCCGACCTGGTCTGTGTACTCCCGCCTTGACTTCTCCACCTCCTCAGCGAAGGTCTCCTTCACTCTTCCCTCCTCCACCGCCCGGGCGTGTTTCTCCGGATAGTAGGCGATGATGTCCGAGACCAGGACGCGAGCCAGGCGCCGTGCCCGTTCGTGTGGATCGCGGCGACCGAACCGACTGATGCCACTGGAGAGGGCCGCAGCCGCGGTCTCCTCGTCCTCCTCATGGGCTTCTTCCAGTGCCTCCGAGGTCAGCGAAGTGAGGTCGTGGAAGCCTGCATCCCGGATGTCCGTTCCAGGAGCGTGAGATGGCTTCTCAGCGCCAGTCTCTTCCGGTGGTGGAGGAATGACCGTCTCAGGGGCCGGGGCACTCGAGGACCCTTCCTGGGACAGGTCAGCTCTGGCTGAGTCTGGTGTCGGTTCCTCTGCCGAGTCCTCCTCAGTGTGAACTGCGTCCTCGGTGGCGGGGGCAGGTGCTGGAACCTCCCGGATACCGGTGGTTCCGTCCTCTTGCGGCTCCGGGGCCCGATGATCGAGGAACGATTCGGGGAGGATTACGAGGAACGTCCGCATGCATGTCGAACAGATGGCACGGACGCCTGAAGTGGGGACCCGTTCCGGGTCTACCGGAAACGACGTGTCGCAAGCCGGACATTCAACCGAGAAAGGTGCAGTCGTTGATGACACGTTCACTCCTGGCTCGAGTCGGGACTTGAAGGGCCTCCCGGGCTGTCGGCGTCCTCGGGTTCCTGGACTGCAGGGGCCGGATGCCGTCGGTCCACCACGTAGACGGAACCCGGAATGGACTTCGCGAAGCTCTTCATTTCGGCCGCACGCTCTCCTAGCTGGGCGGGATGGGCGAAGTTTCCAAGTCGGTTTGTGACGACCCCGATGCTGAGAGTCATGAGGGGGATTCGGTGGACTGCGCCACGGCGGTCCTTCCCCAGAAAATAGCCCGCAGAGCGGTCTGTCTCGGTGTACTGGAAGGGAATGAGCTCGTCGAAGAGGGGGAGAATCTCTCCACACACCGGTTCGAGCCGGTCCAGGGACAGGGTGAAGATGAAGTCGTCACCGCCGATGTGCCCCACAAACCCTCCGGGAGCGAGAGCCCGGACCATGTCCCGAAGGATCATGGCTGTCAGGAGGATCACCCGGTCCCCTCGAGCGTAGCTGTACCGGTCGTTGAATTCCTTGAAGTGGTCGAGATCGGCGTAGCAAACTGCGAACGGACTCCCGTCGTCCAGAAGTCGTCCCAATTCTCGTTCAATCTGAACCGTACCAGGAAGCCGTGTCGTCGGGTGAACAGAGACATCCCTGGCTGCTCGACGAAGAAGCAGTTCGAGCCGGAGGCGCTTCTCCCGGTCCGGGATCCCTTCGCGGAGGACCTCATCGGCTCCTGCCTCCAACCCCCGGGCCGCTTGCCCCGATGGGGATGTGGGAACGAGGACGGCCACCGGAACGATGGAGGAAAAGGTGTCTCCCTTGATGCGTTTACAGAGGGCCATGACCTGGTCCGGGTTCCAAGCCGCATCCAGCACCAAGCACGCCGGAAATGCACGATTGGTCCGCTCCACCACCTCGTCGGGCCGGTCCAACGCAACGACTGCCAGCCCGTTCCGCTCGGCGAAGTCGAGAAGAAGGGGTGCAGGGGCGTTCTGACCGCCGTCAAAGTAGAGGAGTGTCTGGTCCGCCGGCATGCCGGTCACTCTCAGGAGGGCCGAAAAGGGTTCTGAGAAGGGTACAGCCCCGGTCCGGGGCAGGTCAATGCGGGCCGGGGAGATGACTTGGCCCCGTGAACCGTTCGAAGCACGCCGTCTCGGTACGTCAGGAGAGCTTCTCCAGAAGTTTGAAGTCGATCTGACGTTCCTCCTTGTCGGCTCGTGCCACCTGGACTTGAACTCGTTGACCGATCTGGAACCGCTTCCGGCTCCGCTCCCCGACCAGGGCGTATGCCTCTTCGACAAATTCGTAGTAGTCGTCGTTCAATGTGCTCACGTGGACCAATCCCTCGACGAAGAAGTCATCCAGGAGAACGAAGAACCCGAACGATGTCACCCCTGCGATCGTTCCGGGGAAATCGTCTCCCAGGTGTCGCTTCATGAACTCGATCTTCTTCATGTCCACCGAGTCCCGTTCGGCCCGCTGGGCCTTTCTTTCCTGCTCACTGCTTCGCTCGCACACCTCCTCCAGGTGCTCTCCTCCCCAGCGGTCCGGAACTTCTTTTTCATCGACCAGGGCCCGAGCCAGGACTCGGTGGGTGACCAGGTCCGGATAACGACGAATGGGAGAGGTGAAGTGGGCATAGGCAGGTGAGGCCAGACCAAAGTGACCCAGGTTCTCGGGGTCATAGCGGGCCTTCTGCATGGAGCGGAGGATCACGGTGGAGATGAGGCTCTGCTCCGGGCGACCTTCAACTCGGTCGAGTACGGCCTGGAGCGCCTTCCCTTCAAGCGGACCCTTGGGAAGGGTGTGACCTACCGAAGCCAGGAACGACCGTAGGTCCTCCCCTCGATCCTTGGCTGGTGACTCGTGGATGCGGAAGGGGATGGGGAGTCGGCGCTTCGTCGCTTCCCCAGCCACCACTTCATTGGCCAGGAGCATGAAATCTTCGATGAGTTGGTGAGACTCCAGTTGTTGGACCTTCTGGATGTCCTGGGGGACCCCTTCTGCATTCAGGACCACCCGCGCTTCGGGGAGATCGAAATCCAGTGATCCCCGTGCTCGCCGTTTCTCCCGGAGTTTCTGGGCGATGGCATTCAGCTGGAGGATCGCTTCGTCCGTGACCTTGTCGATGGACTCGCGATCCTCCAGGAGGGCCTGGACCTGGCCGTAGTCCAGGCTTTGTTTGCATCGAATCCAGGTTCTCTCGAAGCGATGCTTTCCTACCCTGCCGTCTTCGTCCAGCGTGACGAAGAGGCTGAAGGCCATGCGAGATTCACCTTCTCGAAGGGAACAGAGGTCCGACGAGAGAAGATGGGGAAGCATGGGAATGACCTGATCCACCAGGTACACCGAGGTTCCCCGGTTCAGGGCTTCCATGTCGAGGACGGACCCTTCCTCGACGAAGTGGGCCACATCGGCGATGTGGATGCCAACCTCGAAGACGCCTGGCCGGTCCAGAGGGCGAATGGAGAGGGCGTCATCGTGATCCCGAGCTTCAGTCGGATCGATGGTGAACACGTGGAGGTCTCGGTGGTCCACCCGTTCGCCGGGCACGTCCATCCGCTCGGCGGCGCCAGCTGCTGCCTCCTCCACCTCGGCCGGGAACTCCTCTGGAAGCCCGTGCCCATGTAGGATTGCCAGGACATCCACTCCCGGCTTCTCCATAGGGCCCAGAACCCGCTCCACCTCTCCGGAGGAATTCTGCTTGGCGCTCCCGAACTGGGTGATTCGCACGACCACCACATCTCCATCACTGGCGTCTCCCTCCCGTCCCCGAGGCACCAGGATATCTCGAGCCACCCGGCGATCCAGGGGCGAGATGAAGCCGAAATTCTGGTTCTGTCGGTAGGTGCCCACAACTGTGGGTCGCGCACGCTCCAGGATCTTGAGGATGCGGCCGACGGGGCCTTTCCCTCGAGGGTGCCCCTCGATTCGGACGGCGACTCTGTCGCCATCCATGGCCGAGCCCTGGCGGCTGGCTGGGACGAAGATGTCCTCCCCTTTGGTCTCAGGGCGGACGAAGCCGTCGCCTGACCGGATCACGCTGAGTTTACCCACCGTCAGATTGATCTTCTCAGGAACCGAGTATCGGTTTCCCCGGATCCGGGAGAGGTGGCCGCTTCCCTCCAACGCCTTCAACTGGTCCCGGAACTCCCGGTACTGGGCCTTGGGGACCTCCAGCTTTCTGGCCAGATCCTTGGGCCGGAGGGGACCTCGATTCGAGTCCCGCAAGGTGGAGAGAATCGCTTTGGTGTCTGGAAGGTCGGTACGGCTCATTGTGTCCCGGGTGTTGGTGGGCGTCTGATGTGGTGCGGCGTAAAGCACACCCTGACAGTGTTGTACATCGCCCTGCCTCAAGTGACTTCGATGTACTGGGAGCGCGACAGGTCCAAGGTCCTTCAGGGAGTATGGAGTGGTCACCCCCTGTCGGCGGGGTGGTGTCAGAAGGTGAATCCCAAGGTCACGTGGACCGGCTCGTCTCCGGAACTCAGGCTACTGCGAGCAAGGGATCGGGCAATTCCGAATTCGACCCTATCGTAGTGGACGCCGAAGCCCAGCCCAGCCCCATCCGTCTGGTTCCTCTTTCCAAAGATGTACCCACCCCGAATGGAAACCTGGTCGATGGCCCCGGCTTCGGCGAAGAACTCCGCCCCGACAAGGTAGGAAAGCTGACCGGGATCTCGAAGCCGATCTTCGAGTTCGAACATGATGCTCATCCCCAGGTCCTCCTCCGCGAAGGCGTCCAGGATGTCATATGCCGCACCGAGGCGGATGCGGGTGGGGAGAGGATCGGCCTGCTGAGAGCCCTCGACCTGGAAATCATTTCCCAGGTGGGCCACCATGAGCCCGAGTTCAAGTGGCTGATTGCGCAGGGGCCGAGCCTGGATCCCGAGATCCGTGGCATAGGACGTTGCGGATACGCTCCCGTCAGGACATTGGCCGCGGCAGGTCACCCGATACTGGAGGGACTTGAGATTGACGCCCGTACGGATACGGGAGCCGATGGAGATGCCGCCAGAGACCAAGCCCAGGTGGGATCGAACCGAGATGGATCCCACCACCTGGCCGTCCGGATCGCGGAGGTCCTGCGTGCCCACGTCCAGAAGCTGGTAGGAAAGGGCCAGGCTCCCCCGCCCTGCACCGGCCAGGAGGGCCGAAATCCCTGTGGCCTCTCCGGCCACATGGTCACCCCGGAAAAGAAGGACGCGGCTGCTTTCCAGGCCTGCCAATCCGGCTGGATTCCAGAATGCCGATTCCGATGATGAGCGGGCCGTCATCGCTCGGCCGACAGCGACTCCCTGGGCGCCACTGGGAAGCAGAAGGAAGAGAGCCCCTTCCGTCCTGGATTGGGCGGAGCTACTGCCCTGTTGCGTCGTGGCTGGAGTCAGTTGATCAGAATCCACACTCTGAGCGAGGGTCCCTGCAGGAACGAGGAACCCGAGGACCAGCCATGCGAGGCGCCTTGGATCAACCATGGGGGCGGGATTTCCCTGCCTCCGGTACCGGGAGGCCGAGGCGGCGGAGTTCTCCACGTTTCTTTCTCCAGCGAGGCAGTACTTTCACCCAGAGGTCCAGGTACACCGGAGTGTCCAGGAAGGCCTCGATCTTCTGGCGGCTCTCTGTGCCGAGCTCCCGGATGGCCTGACCCTTGTCTCCGATCAGGATACCTTTCTGGGAGGACCGTTCCACGAAGATGTTGACCTGAATGTAGGTCCGGCCCCCGCCCTCCCGAAACTCCTCTACCTCACAGAAGGTGGCGTAGGGTATCTCTTCGTGAAAGCGTTCGAAGACCGTTTCACGGACCAGCTCCCCTACGAAGAAGCGAACGGGTGCCGTGGCGACCTCGTCTTCTGGGTAGAAAAACGGGCTTTCGGGAAGTCGTCCGTGGAGGGCTTGGATGAGCTGACTGACGCCCTGGCCCGTGGTCCCGGACACGGGGCAGACTTCTCCAGCCCCCAGGGTCCGGGCCCAGGAGACCTGCTCGGCAATCTGATCGTCCCGTGCCAGGTCTACCTTGGTAACGGCAGCGACTACGGGAACACCGAATTGCCGGATCATCCTCGAGAGCAGGCTCCGGCCCTGCTCGTTCAGTGGATGGAGTGGGTCCAGGACCGGCAGGAGGATATCTGCGTCCCGGAGCGCTCCTTCTGCTTCCAGCATAAGCGCCTGATGGATCAGGTCTCGAGGCTCCAGGACGCCGGGAGTATCGAGAAAGATCATTTGATGTACGCTGTCGCTCCGGATCCCGGTGATCCGCCGCCAAGTAGTCTGAGGTCGTTTGCTCACGATGCTCAGTCGCTCTCCCACCAGCGCATTCAGAAGGGTGGATTTCCCTGCGTTCGGAGCACCGATGAGGGTGACGAAGCCGGCACGGGTCGGCACTCCGTTTTCTGGACGGCGTACACCCTCTAGACCGGAGGCTGTTGGCTGATTTGAGGCCTGAGTATCCATACCTGAAAGGTACAGTCCGGACCGGTGGGGAAACAGATCTGCATGGCCTGAACGCAAAACGCCCCCTCTGAGCGAAGGAGCTCGAGAGGGGGCGTTGT
>PWWP01000093.1 GCA_003562075.1 Gemmatimonadota bacterium | reverse complement strand
TAGAAGATCACCTCGGCGGATCCGAGTCGTCGGACATCGCCGGAGCTGGCTTTGTAGAGGTGAGGGTCGATGCCCGGTCCCATGAGCCCGGTGACCTGGACGCGCTCGCCCCCCACCCGCTGCACGATGTCGGAAATCATCCCGACTGTGGTGACCACATCAAGTCGGCCGTCCAAGGTGTCCGAGCCGTCCGAGCCACACCCGGTAGCCAGGATCAATCCACCCATAATCAAACCGAAGTATGGCCAACCCCGGCTCAACCCTCTGATTCTTCCCTTCATCACACCCCTGTCACATGACATTTAGGCCGTGCTAAACATTAAATTAGTTGAACCTAATATATTCCCGGTTATCTTTCTGGACAATGCACTCTACCGGTCCTGGCCTGGAAGGCGATTGAAGAAGTAGAGGGACCATCTCCATCTCCCAAGGGAACCAGTTTTCGTCATGGACTCGCTCGTGACCCGTCGTGCCCTCCAGGTATTCACCGGGATTCTGGTGGGCATGGCCGTCGTCTCGGTCTTCCTGGTTGTCGCTCCTCCCTGGACGGCCACGCCAGAGGAGAACCTCCTGGCTGATCCCCTGGTGCCTGAGCCCTTCCCTGCTCCGGACTTCACTCTCCAGACCCCGGACGGCCAGCCGTTCACCCAGGATGACCTGAAGGGACAGGTGTCCGTGGTCTTCTTCGGATTCGCCAGTTGCCCGGACATCTGTCCTGTCACCCTGGCCACCTTCAGTCGGGCCCTGGAGATCCTGGAATCGGCGGAGACCAGCTTCCAGGGAATCTTCGTCTCCGTGGACCCCGGGCGGGACACGCCGGAGGTCCTGAGTAGCTACATGGATCGCTTTCATCCCACCCTCACCGCCCTCACCGGCCCGGAAGCAGAGGTCCACAGGGTAGCGGAGAGCTGGGGGATCCACGTGGCCTTCCTGGGTGCGGACCAGGTGGGCTCCGACCCCCACGCGCATCATGGGTCTGACCACCCAGAGGACTCGCGGACGCAACATGAAGGCCCGGAAAGGGAAGACGACAGCCTGGGAATGACGGGAGCGGACCACGGAGGGGAGCATCCCGCAGACGACCTTCCCTTTCCGGAGGGGACCGACACGTATCATGTGGAACACTCCACCCGGTCCCTGGTGGTGGATCGGGATGGACAGATCGTCGGGACCCTGGCACCCTATCTGACTGCCCAGGAAGTCATCGAGACCCTCCAACCCCTCCTGGCACCATGAGCGTCACCCCCATCCCTCGTGTCCGGTCCGTTCCCGGAGGAATTGGGGTTCTTCCCTCACTCCTCGTGCTCGCCCTGCTCCTTGGCGGATGCAGAGGGGACGCACCCCGGGACGACCTTCCAGTCCGGGTCCAGGTGGCCACGGCTCCCACCCCGGCCATCGTGGGACCGATCCGAATGGTCCTGGACGTGCATGACGAGGATGGCAACCCTGTGGAGGCCACCCGGGTGGAAGTGGAGGGCACCATGACCCATGCCGGCATGGTTCCGGTCCACGCCACCGCCACGAAACAGGATACTGGACGCTGGATCGTCCCCGAGTTCGAATTCACCATGGGTGGCGACTGGATCCTCTTCGTCACCATTGAACTCCCTGACGGCAGGGAGGCAATTCGGGAGCACTCCCTCTCCGTGATGGGACGAGACGACAGGAGTTCCTGAGGGTGCCCATTCCCCCGTCCACGACAGAGCGAGAAGGCCTCAACCCCGGGACGGACCTCCTGAAGACGCCGATACTGGGCCGCTTCCTCCGCTGGAGGCACGCCCGATCTGTCCTCCAGGGAAGCTTCCTCGGGCTGGCCGTCCTCATCATCCTGGACGGCCTCTTCGGGCCGCAGTTGGCTCCTCGCAACCTGGCTGGTACCATCCCCTGGGTACATTGGCGGGGATTCGTGGTCCTGGCCCTTCTGGTGGCCGGAAACCTCTTCTGCATGGCCTGCCCGTTCATGCTCCCCCGGCGGTTGGCCAAGCGGTTCGGGCCCGCTCGACTGCCCTGGCCGGCCGTCCTCCGCTCCAAGTGGCTGGCAGTGGCCCTCCTTCTCTTCTTCTTCTGGGCCTACGAAGCGTTCTCCCTCTGGGCCAGTCCCTGGCTCACGGCCTGGGTCGCTCTGACCTACTTCGCCCTGGCCTTCGTCATCGATGGCTTCTTCAAGGGGGCCTCCTTCTGCAAGCACGTCTGCCCCATCGGCCAGTTTCACTTCATCAATGGGATGGTTTCGCCTACGGAAGTGAGCGTGCGGGATTCCCGGGTCTGTGCATCCTGCACCACCCTGGACTGCATCCGGGGCCGGTATGAGCCTTCAGGGCTGACCCCCCAGCAGCCGGAGGGGTGGTCCGGCCCCATTGGAGCGGACGAGGAGACCGGGGAGGCCCGTCTGAGGATAGAAGGAGAAAACGGGGAAAGGACACGGGCCCTGGCGGCGTCAGGCCGGGCACGGGGGCCGGAGGGGCTGATCCAGGGGGGATGTGAGCTGGCCCTCTTCCAACCGCGTAAAGAGGGGAACGGAGACTGTACCTTCTGCATGGAGTGCATCCACGCCTGTCCCCACGACAATGTCGGAATCCACCTTCGGTCGCCCCTGAAGGAACTGACCCTGGACCCGGTCCGATCCGGGGTGGGCCGCCTCTCCCGGAAGCCGGACTGGGCTGCTCTGGCCATCCTCCTGACCTTTGGCGCCTTCTTGAATGCCTTCGGAATGGTGGAGCCGGTCTTCGCGCTCCAGGCATGGATCGGAGCCACTCTGGGTATCAACTCCCGGGGATTCCTCCTGGTCCTCTTCTTCCTCACCGGCCTCGTGCTTCTCCCGGCAGCGGCCACCGCGGCGGCCGGATGGCTCTCCAAGCGGCTATCGGGCGGGCGGGAAGGGCTGGTCCAGAACATTTCCACCTACGCCTGGAGTCTGGTTCCCCTGGGGTTCGGGATGTGGACAGCCCACTATCTCTATCACCTCCTGATCGGGGGGTGGACCATTGTGCCTGTCCTCCAGCAGTACCTTGCCGACCTGGGCCTGCCCCTGGGGGGCGACCCCCGGTGGGGCGCCGGCGCAATGGTGCCGGAAAGCTGGCTCCTTCCAATTGAACTTCTCTTCCTCCAGGGCGGTCTTCTGTTCACCCTGGTAACGGGATTCCGGATTGCCCGGCGGGAAGAGGGGCGGAAGAAGGCAGCCCTGAGGGCCTTCCTTCCCTGGGCGATTCTGGCCACTCTTCTCTCCCTGGCCGGGATCTGGCTCCTGAATCAGCCCATGGAGATGCGGGGAACCTTCCAGGCCCTTTGACCCCTGATCAATCTCTGAGCGTCGACCCATTCGAGGCACCATCGTGACGTCACCCGACCCGCTTCGTCCGAACCTCCTGGCGTGGACCGCCGGGCTCCTCCTGACCCTGCTGGTCCCGGGGACCCTGCTGGCCAATGGCGGAACCCTCCGGCTCTCGAATGTGCAGATGGGTGAGTACCGGGTCTCAGTCTTTACCGACCCTACACCGGTTCGGCCCGACTCCCTGGATGTGAGTGTCCTCATCTTCGACCCGGAGGAGGGAGGGGTTCCGGACGGCGTCCAGGTATTCATCACCACCGAGCTCATGGAGATCCGGGACCGGGAGACGGCCCCACCGGCGGTTGCCGTCGGGATGGGGGAGACGCTGCAGGCTACCCGGGAGCAGGCCGACGACCCCCGCTATTACGCTGTAAAATTCGGCCTGGGGGGAGAAGGTCGATGGAAGATCACCGTGGAGGTGGACGGCCCGGCCGGCCAAGGAGAGGCATCCTTCGAAGTCACCGCCCAGGAGCGAGGGATCCTGGGTCACCCTCTCACGATTACCCTCCTGGCCCTCCTCCCTCTGGCTCTGGCGGCCTGGTGGGTGTTGCGAGAGGACCCGGAAGAAGAAGACCGCGACGAGGAGGAGGGAGAGGTCGCCTCACCCTCCCCGGGTTAACCCACGCGCTCGTCCAGGAGCCGGCGAATCCGTTCGGCCTCATGGGGGGTGAGCCCGTGCTCCGAGACAAGCTGGACCATGAGGAGCTCCGGGGATCCTGAAAAGAGTGTGTCCAGAAGCCTACGAACATGACTCTCCCGAGCGTCGGCCCGCTCCACCAAGGGGTAGTACCGATAGGCCCGTCCTTCCACCTCGTGGCCCACATACCCCTTCTCCTCCAGCGTCCGAAGCACCGTCAGGATGGTGGTGTAGGCCAGGTCATCGGAGATCCTTTCCTGCACCTCGCCCACCGTGCCCGAACCTCGCTCCCAGAGGATGTCCATCACATCCAGTTCCCGCTCGGTGAAGATCGCTTCTCGGTTCATCGCCGCTTCTCCCGGACATAAGGGTGGATGTCATTCGACCCCAAACCCTGGGATCCCCAAAGCCGACCTGACCCTCAACTTCCCACCAGCCCCCGCCCCTTCCCGATCATCCGTCCGCCAATTCCGCGTCATCGGTCGGGGAGTCGGCAGTGCTCCCCGCACCCGAGGCGCCTCCGGTTCCGTGCGACCCATCCATAGACCCGTCGGGCCACGATCCGCACCCCGGGGATCCAGAAAAGGGGTGTGAGTCCCTTCCACACAGGAAGGAGTCTCACTACCTGCTCGACTGCATCCGCCCCCTCCCATCGCCGTCCCTCCGGAGAGACGAGCTGCATCGCGCGCTCCAGTTCGTCCCGTGTGATCTCTGGGAATTCCCTCGACACTCCCGGTTCCTGGTACGCAATGGCTCGGATCCGTCCTTCCCGATCCCGGTTGCGTATCCACTGGATGGAGCGGCGGCAGATCCCGCACTCCCCGTCGTAGAGAAGGGTATGGGCGCGCTGGAATGTGGAGTTGGGCTGCATCATTCGCCAGTCGCCTCAAGAGGTGGAAGTCGGGATCTACCCCTCGGAGCGGACCCAGGTCCCCGTCCCTGGTGCCTCCACCTCCTGTCCTTCACTCCAAACGCACCTCCACCCGACCCGCCGCCTCCAACGCTCGGGTACGAGCCTCATCCGCCGTGTCCCCTGTGGCCAGGGCCACCCCCATCCGGCGATGGGGATAGGCGGTGGGCTTGCCAAAGAGTCGGACCTGGGTCCGATCGACCTGCAGGGCCCGCTCCACCCCTTCATATCGGACCACGCGACCATCGGAACGGGCCAGGATCACGGCCGAGGCTGCTGGCCCCAGGTAACGGATCCGGGAGATGGGCAGTCCCAGGACCGCTCGGAGATGAAGCTCGAACTGGGACACATCCTGGGAGATGAGAGTGACCAGAGCCGTATCATGGGGTCGGGCCGAGACCTCGGAGAAGATCACCTCCTGATCGGTGATGAAGAACTCCACGCCGTAGACGCCAGGGCCGCCCAGACGATCCACCACAGCTCGAGCCAGCCTGGTGGCTTCGGCCAACGCCTCGTCCGAGAGTTCAGCGGGTGTCCACGACTCCCGGTAGGCACCCATCTCCTGTCGGTGGGCGATGGGCCGCAGGAAGGACGTCTCTCCTCCCTTCTCCCGGATGGCCAGGAGGGTGATTTCCGATTCGAAATCGATGAACTCCTCCACCAACACCCGCTCAGCCTCGGCGCTGCCCTCTTCCACGGCGAAGGCCCAGGCACGTTCCACCCGAGCCGGACCGCTGACCACCGTCTGGCCGTGCCCTGATGCGGACACCAGAGACTTGACCACGCAGGGATAGCCGATGGTGTCGCAGGCCCGGCGCAGGTCCGCCAGTGAATCGGAGATCTGGAAGTGGGGCGTCCGAATGCCCAGTTCCTCAGCAGCCAGCCGACGCATGGCCTCCCGGTCCAGGGTCAGGGAGGTGGCCTCTGCCGAGGGGACCACCCGGAACCCTTCATCCTCCAACGATTGCAGGGTGGAGGTCCGAATCGCTTCCACTTCCGGGAGGATGAAATCGGGGCGGTGGCGCTCGATCACATCCCGGAGGGCTTGACCATCCATGAGGGAGAGGACCTCGGATTCGTGCGCGACCTGCATGGCCGGCGCTCCCTCGTAGCGATCCACCGCGATCACCCGAAGGCCCAGGTTCTGACCGGCAATAGCCAGCTCCCGCCCCAGCTCCCCTGCCCCCAGGAGGAGGAGGGTTTCGGTCCGGGACGGCTCCGATCCGATGTTCGACATGGCACCAACCTCCAGGTTCCGAAGAGGAGGCTCAGGTCCCCCCGAACGACTCCCCTTATGGGTCAAGCAGTAGATTAGGGGGTAGTGGGTCCAGGCGCCACGGTGACTTTGATCCAGGCACCTGCCCTTCTAACTTCGGTGGCTCACCTCGTTGAACCCACCACCGCATTCACCTCCAGAACCCCAGCCATGGCACCCGGATCCTTCCCAGTGGACGAGCTTCGACTCCGGCTCGCCCCCATGGAGCTGGAGTGTGACGTCTCCCTTGCTCCTCTGACCACCTTCCGCATCGGGGGCCCGGCTCGCTACCTCGTCCGAGCCAGGACCGCGGAGGCCCTGGCCCAGGCCATCCAGGTAGCTCGGGAGATGGAGGTCCCCCATTTCCTCCTGGGTCGAGGGGCCAACATCCTGGTGGGAGACCGGGGATTCGACGGACTGGTCATTCGCAACGAGGTGGGCGGGATCGATTTCCACTCCGACGGTGTCCGGGTCACGGCCGGCGCCGGGGTCCAGGTTTTCCCCGACCTCATCGTGGACGCCGTGGCCCGGGGTCTGGGTGGACTCCATCACTTTGTGGGAATTCCCTCTACCGTGGGGGGAGCCCTCTGGCAGAATCTCCACTTCCTCTCCCCGGCGCCGAAGCGGGAACGGACCGTCTTTATCGAAGAGACGCTGGAATCAGCACGGATCCTCACCGAAGAGGGGGATCTCCGGACAGTGGATGTGGAGTACTTCCAGTTCGGATACGACGACTCCATCCTCCATCACCGGGATGATGTGGTCCTGACCGCCACCTTCCGGCTGGATCCCACCCCGAAGGAGGCTCTCCGGAGAACCATCCGAGAGAACTTGCAGTGGCGGGACGACCGCCATCCGGATCTCTGGCTGTATCCCTGCGCAGGATCCATTTTCCAGAAGCTCGAAGGGATCGGTGCCGGCCGTCTCATCGATGAGTGCGGGCTCAAGGGGCGGGTCCACGGGAATTCCGGGATTTTCCACAAGCACGCCAACATCATCGTGAACCTGGGAGGGGCTTCGGCGGAGGAGGTTCGCTGGCTCATCGATCTGGCCCAGGAGACCGTCCTCCGGGAGACAGGGCACCAGCTTCAACGGGAGATCAGCTTCGTGGGCCAGTTCTGACAGCGGACTCGGCCTCCGGCTCAGGACCCAGACCGCTCTTCCCCTGCCAGTCGGTTCAACAAGTCACTGTCAATCTCGTGGCGGCCCGGGTGAGTGAGAGTTCTCCACGTCACCCCCCACCCCTCCAGGGTCCCCTCCTCTCTGGCCTCCTCGTCTTTTCTTCGGAGGGGATCGTCCAGCCCACGCACAAGGATCAATTCCAGATCCCGGAAGACTGCTCCCGCCTCGTCCGGAAGGTCCGGAGGCAGGGCTGCCCCCCAGAGGATGAGTCGATGGCATGAAGCCTGTCCAAGCGCGACCCACCTGGCAGCGGTGTGGACTCCCTGTGAGAACCCCAGCACCGTCCGGACCGCCGACCCTGACCCGACTCCGTCCAGCCGAGGATCTGCCACTGCCTGGTCCAGGTAATCCACGTAGTCCTGAATCTCCCGTTCCCGCTCCACCCGGGTCATCCAGCTCGCCCCTACCGGATCCGCTTCCCCATGGGGACGATCACCGGGAGCGAGATAGAAGCGGGACAGGGCCTCCGGGGCCAGGATCCTGCGGTCCGGGCCGGCAATTTCGTGAAACCGCCTGAGGAATCGACTGCCCAGCTGCCGATACCCATGCAGGACCCACCACACCGAAGGCACCTGGCCAGCGCCTCCTCCAATGGCCTCTATCCGGGCCCAGCGCCGGACCCGTAGGGCCAGTGTTCGGGACGTGGAACGTCCGTCCCCACCGCCCTTCAGGGCCAGCCTCCCGGCAGGACACCGCCGGTGAGCCCCAACCAGGTGGCTACCGTCCACCCCAGAGCCGCCAGGTGAAGAACGAGGAAGGTTATCAGCCCGGCCCGAGGCAGGGCGGCATCCTCCTCTTTCAGGTTCCACAGGACCAGCCCAATGGGCACCACAACGAGCCAGCCCATTCGAGGGAGGAGATGCTCGGCCATGATGGGGAAAGTGTCCAGGATGGTGGATTCCTCCTGGAGGCCACCTCGGGCCCGGATGAAGATCCGGGTCAGGAGGGGCACCACCACCATGATGTGGGGAAAGATGAGGAGCGCGTTGACGAAGAAGAGTCCCCCTCGACGGGTCTCGATCCACGGTTCGCCATCCTCGGGAAGGCCTACCGCAGCTTCCGACCCCGACATGAGCTCCCGCTCCTGCTCCAGGGCCGGCTCGTTCCTCGGGAGTGGCTGGTTGGGGGATGGTTCAGTCATCGGGGGCGGCTCCTGCTCCAACGGCGGAGCCTCCGCTCCCTCCGGCGTTGGCTGGGACCCCGCAGATCGGGAATCGGAATCCATCAGCTTACGGGTCGGCCGTCATCGCGGGGCTCCAGCTCCACCGACCAGAGGCCCGAGTTGTGGTCAGACATGTAGATCCTCCCCTTGAAGGGCATGGCACTCCAGACCATCGGTGCGTTTCGGATGAATCCGTAGGGGTCAAAGGGCTTGAAGACAGCCATCTCCCGCCCCTGGTCTGCCAAATTGCCCCGGAGCTCGCCGGTCACATCCACCACCCTGAGTCCCCCCTCATAGTACGCCTGATAGAGGACGTCGTCCTCGACCCAGATGTTGTGGCTCCCGTATTCCGGAACATGGTAGCGAGCCACTTTCCGAGGCGACTCCGGGTCGGTGAAGTCGATGATGTGGATGTACCCGGCCGTCTGCTCCGGCACCATCTCCTCATCGCTGCCCGGGTTGTAGGGGCCAGCGGGCTGACCACCCCAGGCCATCCCCCGGCGCCCGATGATCTCGTCGCCCAGGTAGACGTAGAAGGTCCCCGTCTCCTCCTGGTAGTACGGGAATACGGCGTGGGTTCGTCCGCCCGGCGTTTCGATCTGGGACACGAAAGCCGGAGACTCCGGTGACCCTCCCCATCCTCCGTGGCCCACATCGTAGACCAGGAGGCCGCAGCCCCACTGAGCCGAGTATGCCAGCCCGTCGTGGACCCAGACGTCGTGGATCCGGCAATCCTCGTGCTGGACTTCCCCTACGATCCGGGGGGTGGATAGATCAGCCACATCGATGATCACGTATTTCTCCCCGCCTGAAAGGGCGTACACGTAGTCATCGGTGGGGAACGCGTTATGGACCCCGCCCGTGAGTCCCTCGTCCACCGTGGCAGCAATGGAGAGGCGTCCCGACTCTGACAGATCCAGAAGCACCAGTCCATTCCGGCGATCGGACGCCCCTTCCCGTGTCAGGGTGGCGAACCGGCCGTTCGGCGCGGTCTTCACGTCATTGACCGTCCGAGCATCGACCTGGACCGAATCGGTCTTCACCATACCCGCCGGATCGGTAACGTCCCAGAGGTAGGTCCAGCCGTCCGCGCCCCAGCTCCCGGTCAGGGCCCAATCCCGGCCGTCCACACCCTCCCAGATCCAGAAGTCGGAGGTATGCTCACGGGAGACCCGGCCCTGCCCCAGGAGCGCCACGTCATGGACCACATCCCGATCGTCCACCTCGAAAGTGACCCGGGACGAGAGGGGGCCCACACTGGCGAACAAGGTGTACTCACCGGCCACCTGGGCCACGAAGGTGTCGTCCTGGATCTGTCCGGTGGCGCCTGGAGCCACGATGTCTCTGCCTGCTGCATCCCACGAGAAGCCCCAGGTGATGGGAAGTCCATGAATCTCCTCCCCTGCCTGGTCCAAGACCCGGGCGGCGAGCTGGACCACATCCCCGGTCCGGATCTCATCCACCTGGATATCCACCTCCAGATCCTGGGCCGGAAGCGGCTGGACCTGGTGCTGTCGCTGGGTGGTCACGCCCTGGAAGCTGGCCGAGATGGTCACCTGGCCGGTGCCCCGGGCCTCCACATTCCCGTAGGCGTCCACCCGAGCGATGGAAGAATCCGAGCTCTCCCACTGGGGACGCACGCCGGGGCGAACCGAACCATCGGAATGGAGAGCCTGGACCCGGTGACGCACCACGGTCCCCTGAAAGAGTTGATCTCCATCAGCCTCCATGGTCAGTTCCGTCACCGGTGGCCAGTCCACCACCACCGGGATCTGGAGCTGGAGGGGCTCCATGGCCGCGTCGGGAGGCAGGACCAGGGTGGCCGTCACCATGTGTTCCCCTACGGAGAGGGCCCGTACCTGGTCCCCCTGGATCTGGAGCGCCTGCCGAGGCCCCGTCATCCGGATGGGCAGGTCCAGTTCCTGGCCCTGAGCATCCACAACCTGAATCTGCAGTCGGGCCACTTCTCCCTGCTCCAGGTTCAGCGCCTCAGGTTCGGCAAGCAGTCGATCCACCCGTTGCAGGTCTTCGCCTGGAGTCTGAGCCTGGAGGGGAAATGCCAGGAGGAGGATTCCAAGGAACGGTAGGGCTGAGATATGGAAGGTCGGTCGTCGCATGGCTCGCCGGCGATGTAGAGAGTTCAGGTGAGGGGCTCCGTCCCCAAAACTGGCGTACGGCCGGCCATGGGTCCAGCCGACTCCCTCCTCCTGGCAGGCTCGTCCTTCAGGATCCACTCAGCGGGCAGGAGCCACTCAGCGGGAAGCCGGCATGGGATGGCCATCGGCGCCCCGAAGCCCCAGGAGGGCTGAACGGTCCTGTGCACCGGCCCCGTGGATCGCGTTGAAGAAGAGGCGGTAGGTCCCTGTGGGTTGGGCCCGGAACTGGGGCCGGAACCCGATCAGAACCGCCTCCCCGCTCCCCACACGAACGCGAACCACCGCTGGGAGACCTGCCAGATGCTCCTGGGCGCCCAGCTCCCATCCGCTCATGAGGAGGTCGGATTCGGCATACCTCCCCACCACGTCCACCTGCTCCGGATCCAGGACCTCCCAGGCCCTGGAATTCTGGAAGAACACAGCGGTTTCGCTCGGTGTGCCGAAGGCGATGGGGTGGGAGCCGTCGAATTGGGTTCGGATCAACGACCCGGGGATGAAGAAGTCGGCTCGGTCCAACTCGGACGTGGCATTGGCAACCGGAAGATCCAGGGCCTGGATGGCGAAATCCCCGGCTCCGTCGAAGGCCACCAGCGTCCCACCGGCCTCCACCCAGGCCCGGAGGTTGGCCGCTCCCTCCGGTCCCACCCCGCCTACGTAATCGTCGGGCATGTTCCCTGGCTGATGGCCGTCCATGATGGAGTTCGTTCCCTGGTCGGCAAAGACGATCACATCCAGCCCATCCAGCTCACCGGCCTGGAGATGCGCATTCCGGATCGTATCGGACTGAAACTCGTGTTGATGAAGGACGAAGCGAGTCCACCCTTCATCCATGTTCCCCGTCCACGGCATATAGGTGGCCAGACGAGGAACCCGTAGCTCCACCAGGGCCGACCCGGGAGCTTCCTGGAGAGGAACCACCCGAAGGCCCAACTCCTCTGCCACCGCACTCACGCGAGGGTGGGTTTCATCGCCGGCCTCGACGATGAAGGCACCGGGCTCAAGGCGCTCTCCACCCAACTCCATCCCTTCCGTGGTCATGTGCAGAACCTCACCGGCGGCCTGAAGACGATTCACGGCCGTTCTAGCCGCGTTCCGCCGAGAGGAGATGAGGTAGCCGAACCCACCCTCGGCCACCGATACAGCTGCCGGGACCGGAACTGAATCCACCTCGGTCACCGCCGCCTCGAAGGGCTCGTCGATCCGGACCACGTTCACCGCCATCTGGAAGGGGAGGGTCCACCCGGCCAACCCACCGTACGGCGGCTCGGGAGGCCCACCGGGGTAGAGTTCCCGCTGTGGATGCTCCTGAGGCTCCATCAGGTCCATGAGGTGGGGGCGGAAGGCCTGCCCGGCATAGGCCACATACGTTCCGGCGGGCCAGTTCCGACCCTCGGCCTGGAACTCTTCGTTGGCCCGATGGATCTTCACTCCACCTCTCCGAAGGACGTTCAGCATCTCCACCGCTTCTCCCCGATCCCACTGCTCCTCAGCCGGGATGACGTAGGCGAAGGGGCCCCCTTCCACCCCTTCCCGGATCTGCTGACTCCCCATCCGATAGATGTTGTACAGCCAGTCCTCCCGGAGTCTGGACCCGATATCCAGCGCGCCCATGGACGCCACGAAGTGGTACTCCACGGCATCGGCCAATCGAGCCCATCCCCCTTCCCACGGGTTGGCGTAGAAGATGGACGGTTCGGTCATGGAGACCTCCCGGCTACCGGCCCGGATGGACTGGGGAAGCGAGTCGGGATCATGGTACTGGGGAGAGGCATACCGGTGCGCCACCTCGGAGAGGATCCCCACCTGGTTGTGAAAATAGGGTGCTGTCCGCATTCCCCCGTTCCACCACATGGTGAAGGTCACGCCTGAGATCACTCCGGGCATCTCCCGTTCCTCGAACCGCTTCGCCATGGCTTCACCCACCATGTTCACTCCCCGGACCACCAGGGGATGGATGTGGGGATTCAGAGGATCAGCGAAGGGAGGAATGAAGATCCGGGTCGGAAAGGGAGACTGCTGGTGGTGATTGAAGACGATCTGTGGGTACCACTCCGCCCAGAGCTGGCGAGCCACCGCCTGGGACTCGGGCTGCCGCAGCATGAACCAGTCCCGGTTGATGTCGTGACCCACGTACTCGTGCCAGACCTCCGGGGGCGCGGTGAACTCGTGATCGGTCCGGGCTACCCCCTGGTACCAATCCACCACGATACTGTGGCCGTCGGGATTCATCTGGGGCATGAGGAGGAGGATCACGTCGTCCCGGATCCTTCTGGTTTCTTCTGACTCATCGGTGGCCATGTGGTAGGCCAGGATGGGCCCGTGCTGGGCATGGGCCACCTCCGCCGAATGAAGACCGTTGTCGATCCAGACAATGGCCTTCCCTTCTCTGGCCAGCGCCCGGGCCTCCTCCGGATTCAGGTCTCGCGCCCGGGCCAGCCGCTCCGAGATCTCCTTCCATCGATCCAGACGAGCCAGATTCTCCTCTGAGGAAATGTAGAGGAGGTACATGGGCTCCCCCCGAACCGATCGTCCGATCTCTTCCTTCTGGACCCGTGGGCTCGCCTCAGCCAGCACCTCGTAGTACCGGTAGAGCTGGTCCAGGTTGGCCAGGTTGTAGTCGGAGCCCAGTTCAAAGCCCACGACCTCGTCGGGGTGGGGGACGTCCTGCCCCTCGAGACCTCCGGCGAGAACGAGCAGGAGAGTAACGAGGAGAAGGCTCAGGGTGGGGAAGCCGGAACGGGAAGGGGCGGGAGTTTGAAACACTGTTCGATCCATAGATTGGGTTTGGGACGGGCTCGGACGGATGACCAGGGCTCAGTCTCCACGGCCCCGGCCCGGGGCGCTATTATTAGAGGAACGTAGCACGTCTGCCTTCTCGGCCAGAACCACGGGTGCCACGACCTTCGAGCCCGGACACCTTCCTCCAAGCTGCAGACCCGGGCCAGTGGAGGCAACGCACCCCCGTCGTCCCCATCCATGCCTTCACCACCCGACCCTTCTCAGTTGAATGATCCCTCCCGCGGACCACCTCGTCCGCACCGGCCAACAGGATCCCATGGCCCGCCACCCGATCCTGAGCTCCGGGTCCGTCTGACCCGCCCCGAGGATATTCCGGCCATAATCACTCTCTCCCGCCAGGTCTACGGTCCAGGGGGAGCCTGGCTCACCCCGGAGCTCTATGCCCATCAAGCCGCCTTCCCGGAAGGTCAGCTCTTGATCCGGGAAGGTCGGGGAGGCCCGATCCTGGGCTTCGCCGTCACCCTCATCATCGACTCCAGCCGGTTCAGCCTTCAGGCCAGTTGGGATGAAATCACAGCGGACGGACGCCTCACCACCCACGAGCCCCGTGCCGGCGACACGCTATACGGAGCCGGGATCGCCGTCCATCCCCACGCTCGGGGCCGGGGGATCGGCCGTAGACTCTACGGCGCCCGGGAGGCGCTGACCGAGCGCCTCGGCTTGGCCCGGATCCGAGCCGGCGCCCGCATTCCCGGGTACAGGCAGGTCTCCCGAATCATGGACCCCTTCCACTACGTCCATGAGGTGGCC
>PWWP01000190.1 GCA_003562075.1 Gemmatimonadota bacterium | reverse complement strand
TCGAAGACCAGGTGGGCCTCCGGCTTCCGCATGAGGAAGAAGTATCGGGTCACATCCACCCCGACCTCCTCCACCAGGTCCCGGAGGGTCAGGTAGTCCCCAGCCCGCTTGGAGAACTTCACCTCCTGCCCCCCCTGCTCCACCGTGACCATCTGGTGGAGAACATACTCCGGGTAGCCTTCGGGCAAGCCCAGGGCCTGAAGCCCGGCCCGGACCCGGGCCACTGTGCCGTGGTGGTCCGAACCCTGGACGTTGATGGCGTGGTGGAAACCTCGCTCCCACTTGGTCAGGTGGTAGGCCACATCCGGGAGGAAGTAGGTGGCCGAACCGTCGGACTTGATCATGACCCGGTCCTTCTGGTCTCCGAACCGGCTGGTGGTGAGCCAGACCGCACCATCCTTCTCGTAGACCAGGCCCGTGGCCCGAAGCCGTTCGACCGTGTCCTCCACCCGGCCCTCGTCGTAGAGGGAAGATTCCAGATAGTAACGGTCAAAGTGAACGCGGAACTGGCTCAGATCCTGATCCTGCTCGCTCCGGAGCCGGTCCACCGCAAAGCGGCGCATCCGTTCCAGGCCCTCCCCTTCCGGGTCGTGGATCCATCGGTCTCCCTCGGCGTCCGCGAACTCCTGGGCGATGGCCGTCACCATCTCACCGTGGTATCCGTCTTCCGGAAGGACCGCCTCCTGTCCCAGGTGCTCCAGGTAGCGGGCCTGGATGCTCAGGGCCAGACGCTCGATCTGTCGGCCGGCGTCGTTGTAATAGAATTCCCGCTGAACCTTCCACCCAGTCCATTCCAGGAGAGAGCAGATGGCGTCGCCCAGTGCCGCTTGTCGGCCGTGGCCCAGGTGGAGGAGCCCGGTAGGATTGGCGGATACGAACTCCACCATGATGGGTCGGCCTTCCCCGCTCTGGCTGCGGCCGAACTCATCTCCCTCTGCCACGATCTGATGGACCACCTCACCCACGGCGGCCGTGGAGAGACGAAAGTTCAGGAAGCCGGGACCGGCGACCTCCACGGCTGTGATGCCCGGTGGATCTTCGGGGAGCCGTCGGATGATCTCTTCGGCGATGGATCGGGGGGAAGCCCGGAGGGTGGAGGCCAGCGTCATGGCCACATTTGTGGCCAGATCGCCATGTGTGGGATCTCGGGGTCGCTCCAGATGAATCTGGGGGTCCTCAATCCCCATGTCCTGGAGGATTCCGGTGAGGAGGACGCGAATGCTTTCCTGAGCCATGGAGTGATCAGTCCCCTTTTGTACCGGTGTTGGAGGAAGTCCCCTTGGATGGGGGTTCCTTCTTCTCCGGCTTGGGCGCATCCGCCTTACCGTCAGGGGATGAGCTTGCCTTCTCCTTCTCGGCCTTGGCCGCCTTCTTGTAGGACTCGGAACGGTAATCCGTGATGTAGAACCCCTCTCCCTTGAAGAGGAATCCGGCGCCGGCTGAAAGCATCCGCTCCGCCTGAGCCCCACATTCGGGGCAGGTGGCTCGGGGGTCATCGCTCATCTTCTGAAAAACCTCGAACTCGTGCCCCTCGGGGCAGCGATACTCGTAGGTGGGCATGTGTGATCCTCTGGTCTGACAGTGACTCGATCCGGGTCATGCTGGCGGTTCGTCATCCTGGTACGCCGAGCCCGCAAGAGGCTGCCCAGAGAGCGGATTCGCCACGACCGGGAAGCGCCAGGCCTTCCGATACGGGGCGTCTCATTGCGGTGGTCGGTCCAACTCCTGAACAGCCTTTCGAAGTTAACGACTGTGAGGGTTGGGTGAACCCTTTCACGGGGAGGTTGGGCCCCTCCTCCCAAACCATGGTGGGTTTCCGGTCAGGGCCTTCGCCCTGTGCCGTCGTCCCGTGCCGGTCCGGTCCCGTCACTCATGGGGGAAGGCAGACAGCGGCCGCTCAAGGGTAGGCCTACCCGTTTGGCTGGTAGCTTCCCCACTCCTCCCGGAGGGCCTGGGAGATCTCTCCCAGGGTGGCCAGGGCGTGGACGGCATCGAGAATTCGGGGCATGAGGTTCTCCTGGCCGGAGGCAGTTTCCCGGAGGCTGGCCAGGGCCTCCTCAACCCGGGCTCCGTCCCGATTCTCACGGACCCGTGCCACCGCCGATTTCTGGTTGTCCTCCAGCCCAGAATAGTCGGTTTGGTCCATCTCCTGCGGGCCCTCCTCCCCCTGGAAGCGGTTCACTCCCACCACGGTACGCTCGCCACTCTCCACCTCCATCTGGAACCGGTATGCGGCCCGGTGGATCTCGTCCTGCATGTAGTTGATGGCGCCGGAGGCCCCGCCTCGTTCGTCGATCTCGTCCAGGTATCGGCGCGCTTCATCTTCGATCCGGTTGGTGAGATCTTCCATGTAATAGCTGCCAGCCAGCGGGTCCACCGTCCGGGGCACGCCGGACTCGTACGCCAGGATCTGCTGGGTCCGGAGGGCCAGCTCGGCCGCCTCCTCCGACGGGAGGGAGAGGGCCTCGTCGTATCCGTTGGTGTGGAGCGACTGGGTCCCTCCCAGGACTGCGGAAAGGGCCTGCGTGGTGACACGGACTACATTGTTCCGTGGCTGTTGCGCCGTCAGGGTGGACCCGCCGGTCTGGGTGTGGAACCGGAGGCGGCAGGAGCGGTCGGAGGCATCATGACGCTCTCGCATGAGCCGGGCCCAGAGCCGTCGGGCGGCCCGGAACTTGGCGATTTCCTCGAAGAAGTCGTTGTGCGCGGCGAAGAAGAAGGAGAGCCGGGGAGCGAAGTCTTCCACGGCGATCCCGGCGTCTACGGCCCGCTCCACATACTCCAGACCGTTGGCGAAGGTGAATGCCACCTCCTGGGGCGCCGTGGCTCCGGCCTCCCGGATGTGGTAGCCCGAGATGGAAATGGTATTCCACCTGGGCACCTCCTGGGAGCAGAAGGCCATGAGGTCCGAGATGAGTCGGAGGGATGGATCCACCGGATAGATGTAGGTCCCTCGAGCAATGTACTCCTTCAGGATGTCATTCTGGACCGTCCCCGACAGCTGGGCCCGGTCAATCCCCTTCTCCTCGGCCACGGCGATGTAGAGAGCCAGGAGGATGGCTGCCGTGGAGTTGATGGTCATGGAGGTGGACACCTGACTCAGGTCGATCTCATCGAAGAGGGTCCGCATGTCCTCAAGCGAATCGATGGCCACCCCGGCCCTGCCCACCTCTCCAGCCGCCATGGGATGGTCCGAGTCATAGCCCATCTGGGTCGGAAGATCGAAGGCCACCGAAAGTCCCGTCTGGCCCCGTTCCAGGAGGTAGTGGTATCGACGATTCGTTTCCTGGGCCGTTCCGAACCCGGCGTACTGACGCATGGTCCACAGTCGCCCCCGGTACATGTTGGGATAGACGCCCCGGGTGAACGGGTACTGGCCAGGGTCCCCCAGGTCCACTGCCGGGTCCACTTCGGCCTGCTCCGGCCGGTAGACCTCGTCCACGGGAAGACCTGAATCGGTCCGGGCCGTGGCATCGTCTGTCTCTTCCGCCCGCTTCTCGCTCATTCTTCCGCCCCCTCTTCGGACGAATCCGTTGCCTCGAGTGGCTCGAATTCGACCAGAACCTGATCCTTTTCCACCGCTGCTCCCTCCTGGGCCATGATCGACCTCACCCGGGCCGGACCCGCGGCACGAAGCTCGTTCTCCATCTTCATGGCTTCTACGATGACAACGCCCTGCCCGGCCTTCACCTCGTCCCCCTCCGACACCTCCACCCGGACGACCAGCCCGGGCATGGGTGCCTTCAGGGGAGGCGGCCCACTTCCAACTCCTGAGGCCCGCCGAGCCTGCCGGATCGCCTCCTGCCCAAGATCCAGGACTTCCACCGTGTGCTG
>PWWP01000182.1 GCA_003562075.1 Gemmatimonadota bacterium | reverse complement strand
TCAACTCACACAACGCCATCCGGACTCGTGGCGGCCAGTCACCGGGCTTGGCTCAGCCTGGCCCTGGTCTGCATGATCCTCGGTGGCTGCGCCGGCAACCAGGACAACATTCCGGAAAGTGAACCCATGCCCGAGAGAACCATTCAGGAGGTCCAGGAGGCATACACCCCGGAATGGATGGAGCTGGAGGCTGTGGTGGGCACGGGAATCGGCCAGTGTGAGGGAGAGCCCTGTATCCGGGTGTTCCTCGCTCACCACTCTCCAGAAGCCGAATCGGCCATCCCCTCCCAGCTCCATGGCTACCGAGTCGAGCTGGAGGTCACAGGGCCCTTTCGCCCTCGCTGAGTTCCCTTGTCCCTGCCCCACCCAGGCGTCAGTTTTCCTGGGTCTCCCCCTTTCCCTCAGTTCCCCATCCCAGGAGTATGATGGTGGCCTGGCCGCGCCGCCCTGGAGCCAGGGTCCGATGGCGTCACGCCCTCCAAATGAGTCTGGGGACCTGCGTCTTCATCCTCCTGGGGGGAGCCTTACCCGGGGCCCAGGCAACCGCCCAGTCGCCTACAGATCCCCTCGCCGACAGTCTGGCCGTCCTGGAAGACCGGGTGGAATCCCTCCGCCAGGCCCCACCTGAGGTCCTTGCCTCAGCCCAGGCCGAGTTGAGCGAACTCTACGCCTACCTGGGAAGACATGAGGAAGCGCTGGAGGCAGGGCGGGAAGCAGCTGGGAACCTGGAGTCGGCGGGGGATCGGACGGCCCTGGCCCTGGTTCACAATCGGATGGGTCTGGCCCACTGGAATCTGGTCCAGTACGACTCTGCCGTGGCCCGATTCACCCGAGCCCAGGAACTCTGGACCGAACTGGATGACCGGAGTTCCCTGGGTCGGGTCCACAACAACCTGGGAGCAGCCCACTATCAGTGGGGGAATTATGAATTGGCCCTCTCCTCCTTTCTCCGGGCGCTGGAATACCGGCGAGAGATGGGCCAGGAGGAGGGACAGGCACTGGCCCTCACCAATGTGGGCCGGACCTACCACGACTGGGGACAGTTCCCCCGGGCCCGGCAAGCCTACGCGGAAGCCATCCGGGTCTCGGACCGAACGAATTACGCCTTCGGCCAGGCGTATGGGCGCTTGAATCTGGCCGAGCTCTACCTGGACGAGGGCTCCTTGGCGCCGGCCCGGGAACTCTTTCTCCAGTCCCTTGCCCGCTATGGCGAACCGGACGAGACCATTCCGCCTTCCGACGCCCTGGGAGGACGGATTCTGAACCTCCTGGGTCTGGGTGCCATCCATATCAGTGAGGGAGAGCTGGAGGAAGGCATCCAGCTCCTGGAGGAAACCCTCCAGGTGGCCCAGAACGCAGATAATCCCCGCCACATGGCTCGGTCACGCCTGGAACTGGGTCGCGGACTCCAGGCCGCAGGACGGTATGACGAGGCCTCCCAGCAACTGACCCTGGGGCTGGAGTCGGCCCGGGCTAGGGCTCAGCGCCCCATCGCCCTGGAGCTTCTGGCCGCCCTCTCCCGGGTAGAGGAACTCCGTGGCGTCCCCACAGAGGCACTGGCACACCTCCAGGCCCACATGGCCCTCCAGGACTCCATCTTCGACCAGGGAGCGGTTCAACGGATTGCCGCCATGGAGGCCCAGGATGAGACCGCACGCCAGGAAAGGCAGAACGCCCTGCTCCGGGAAGAGCAACGGATCCGTGAAGCGGTGATCCGGCGCCAGCAGGTCATTACCGTGTTGGGTGGGACCCTCCTGGCCCTCTCGGCCCTCCTCCTGGGCGTGCTGGTCCATTTCTACAGAAGAGGAACCGAACGGCAACGGGAGCTGGCCCAGTCCAACACGGCCCTGGAAACGGCAAACCGGGACCTCCGGGAGGCCCTTGCCGAAGTTCGTACCCTGAAGGGACTCATCCCCATCTGTGCCCATTGCAAGAACGTCCGGGACGACGAAGGATACTGGGAATCGGTGGAGAGCTACATCGGAGCCCGCTCCCAAGCTCTCTTCAGCCATTCCATCTGCACCGAATGCGGTCCCCGGGTCTACGGAGAAGATTGGCCCGAACCCCAGACCGCTTCCGACGACTCTTCCTGATCCTCTCCGCCCCTGAGCGCCCTCTCCAAGCCTCAACCTTTTCCACGGATCACAACCATGCCAAGACTTGGGACCTGCCTGACCGGCCTCGTGACCACCGTCATCGTTCTCTTCCTGAGCCCGACCATCCCGGAGACATCGCCCTCTCCCTGGGTCGACTCCCTGGATGCTCAGGAGCGGCCCTTCGGCACGTTGAGGGAGCAAGCCGATATCCAGCAGGAATGGCTCAGGCTCCGCCTGGAGCGGGTGGCTCCCCGCCTCATGCGGGAGCACGATGTGGACATGTGGATCATCCCCTCCCGGGAATACAACGAAGACCCGGTCTTCCAGGCCCTGGTTTCTCCCACCACTTTCGCCGCCCGGCGCCGCTCCATCTACGTGTTCTGCGACCGTGGAGAGGAACTGGGAGTCCAGCGACTGGCCATCGGAGGCACGGACCAGGGTGGTGTCTGGGAGGTCATCCGGGAGCCCGATGCGGCGGTGGACGCCCGGGGCCGGGCCCAGGAGCCCTACGGGTTCGATCAGTGGAGACTCCTGACCCCCGTGGTGGAGGAATGTGATCCTGAGACGATCCAGGTGAACATTTCCTACAACTACGCCTTCTCCGACGGCCTGAACGCCGGAGAGTGGGAGCAGATGCAGGTGGCGCTGGGACCGGTCTACCGGCATCGGGTCGTCCACCGGGAACTCCTGCCCCTTCAGTTCATCGAGGAGCGGCTTCCCGAAATGCTGCCCACCTATCGAGAAATGATGGAGTGGGTCCACGAGACCATCGCCACCGCCTTCTCCAATGAGGTCATCACCCCAGGGGAGACCCGGACCCAGGACGTGGTCTGGTGGATGCGCCAACAGGTGAACGATGCAGGACTCCAAAGCTGGTTCCAGCCTTCGGTGAGCGTCCAACGTCACGGCGGCGTCGATGAGGCCAATCCGGTGATTCAGCGTGGCGACGTCCTTCACACGGACTTCGGCATCTACGCCCTGGGGTTGGCTACCGATACCCAACACATGGGCTATGTCCTGGCCGACGGTGAGGCCGATGTACCGGAAGGCCTGAAGGTCGCCCTCCGGAATTCCAATCGATTCCAGGACATTCTCCTGGAGGAGATGGTGCCGGGACGGAGTGGGGATGAGGTCCTCCACGCCAGCCTGGAACGGATGCACGAAGAGGGGCTGGACGGGACCATGTACACCCACCCCATCGGGGACCATGGGCATGGGGCGGGCCCCCTCATCGGGCTCTGGGACCGGCAGGAAGGCGTCCAGGGAATGGACGTGGTCCCCATCCGACCGAACACCTGGTTCTCCACCGAATTGCAGGTCACCACACCGGTCCCCGAGTGGGACGACCAACCGGTACGCAGCGCCCAGGAAGAAGAGGCCTACCTGGACGAAGATGGGAACCGCCACTGGGTTCTGGAGCGTCAGGAGGAGTTCCACATCGTCCGCTGACCACCACTTCGAGGGGCCTGGTGTCAGGCTGTTCCCGGCCCGGGGCAGTCTGACACCCCCCTACGGCGGTGGCTCCTCTACGTCTTCAACAGCCTTTTAACATCCCCCCTGACTCCTGGGTCCACCTGAATGAAACTCGATGGTGGCCGAAGAGTGTGGAGGGATCCGGCCCGGATTGATCTGGCCGGGTTCCTCCCGCCCTCTTGAGCAACGGGACCCGGCCTCGGCGCGCAGGGCCGGCAATCAGGGAGAACGCAGGTGAACGGAAGTGCGGTGCGGCGTCTCTCAGCGGGTGGCAGGGTCCTGACCCTCCTCCTCTTCGCCCTGGGAATCCCCTTTCTGGCGCACGCTCAGGACAGGACTGGGACGGTGGTCGGTCAGGTCACCTCCCTGGAAACGGAAGCGGCCCTTTCCTCAGCAATCGTCCACCTCCTCAGCGCACCGGGCGAAGACCCGGAGATTTCGGGAATCACGGGATACGATGGCCGATTCCGCCTCTCAGGGGTTCAGCCAGGGGAGTACATCCTGGAAATCTCGACCCTGGGATACGAAGCCCGGACTACGCCCACCATCCGGGTGGATGCCAACACGATCTACGACCTGGGGGAGATCCCGCTGTCCACCCGGCCGATCGAGCTGGAAGCCATCACCGTCGTCTCGGAACGACCTGTGGTGTCCTACGAAGCCGATCGAACGGGTTATGCAATGGACGGGATGCCCGGCGCCCAAGGGGGGACCATTCAGGATGCCCTGGGCCTGGTCCCTGAATTGGATTTGGATCTGGACGGGAATGTGGAGCTCCGCGGAGAGCGCCCCGCCATCTGGATCGATGGCCGGCCGGCTCCGGTCTCGGGTCAGTCCCTCACCCAGTTCCTGGAACAATTCCCGGCCGAGCTCATCGACCGCATCGAAGTCCTGGACAATCCCAGCGCCGAGTACGATGCCGAAGGGACCGGTGGAATCATCAACATTGTCCTGAAGGAGGATGTTGAGCTGGGGGTCAGCGGAAGCGCTTTTGCCAACGCCGACACCCGGGGGAACACCGGGGTCGGGGGACGGATCACGGCACAGAGAGGTGACCTGGTAGTCAACGCCTCCAGCTCCCTGCGACACACGGACGCTCAGACAGATTCCTACCGGCTCCGACAGAACCTGGCAGCCGACCCCACCGAATTCCTGGAGCGAGACTCATGGAACACCGATAGTTCCCTGGGGGGGAACCTGGACCTTCGGACGACCTGGACACCTCGGGAGGAAGCCCGGGTGTGGACCCGGTTCAACTATTCGGGACGGGACACGGAACGGGACGGTCTGGTCACGACGATCCACATGGACCAGGCCCAGAACCCTACCCTCCGATATGACCGTTCGGACCTCTACGAGTCGGTCAACCATTCCCTGGACTTCCGCACCGGCATGGAATGGCGATGGGATCCGCGCCATCACACCCTGGATCTGGAATTCCGCCTCAACCGTGGGCTGGACCATCGAGAATCCTTGCAGGAGGTTGTGACCGAGGCTGAGATGACTGGGTTCGATCTCACACCGTCGGACCTGACACTGGAGGACCGGGAGGACGGGGAAGGAGAGATTCGCTTCGACCTCCGATATCGGCGGCCCCTGGGAGAAGACAACTCTCTCCGGGCAGGGTACGGTCTGCGGGATCAATCCACGGACAACGATCAGACCATCTCCTTCTTCGACGACCCGGATGACCCGCTCAGCGAAGTGGCATTGCCTCTGGGCTTCCTCTGGAGCCAACGGACCCACTCGGGATACCTGACCTTCCAGCGCCAGCTCCTATCCGGCCTTTCCCTTCAGGGGGGCCTTCGGGGAGAGCATGTGGGATGGGAGCTGGAGGCACCCGACGGTCCCCATGTCTCTGGGGCATATCGGGACCTCTTCCCCAGCCTGAACCTGGCCTGGCGAATGGACGGATCCCGGCTCCTCCGACTCTCCTACTCTCAGCGAATCGGCCGGCCCGGAGTCAGGATCCTGGATCCCACCAACCGCTCCACCGACCCCCTGGAACGAACTGTGGGAAACCCGGAGATCGAGCCTCGCTACACCCATCGGGTCAACGTCACCGGGTCCTGGTCAGGGCGGTTGGGCACATTCTCGGTGAGCCCCTATCTCTCACGAACCACCAACGGGTGGGAGCGCCTGACCACCGTGGATGAAGAGGGGGTCTCCACCCGGAGTTGGGCAAACGTCTCCACTCAGACCAATACAGGAGGGTCGGTCCGACTCTCCCTCCCTCGACGGGGAGACTGGCGGGGGAATGTGAGCCTCAACGGTAGCCGGTCCCACCGAGACGCCGGGAATCTGGACGAGCGGTACTCGGGAAGCTTCACCAGTTGGCGGGCCCGAGCCAACCTGACAGGTCCGGTCCCCGGCACGGAAGGACTGACGGCTCAAACCCGCCTCAGCTATCGGGCCAGTGGGCGGAGCGTCCAGGGACGAGATGGCTCCCAGGCTTCGGTGGATCTTTCCTTCCGTTATCGATTCATGGAGAACCGTGCATCGCTGAGTCTGGGCCTCCGGGATCCCTTCGCCCTGCACGAAAGCGAGAGCGAGATTCGGGACCTGACGGTCTGGGAAATCCAGCGGACCTCCCAACGGCGCCGGAGCGCCCAGCTCTCCATCTCGTACGCACTGGGGGGAGCCGCCTCCATGGGGCAGGGCCGCCGCTGACGCCCCTGCAGATCCCGGCCCCCAAGAGCCCGGACGCCCGGGCCAGGCAGGGTAGGACTTGCGCGTTGGGGAATGGATCAGCCTCTTCTTCTGGTACGCATACGTCAGCCCATCCATGGGCCCGCCGACCCTGCAGACCGTCATGTCCGCCCAAACCCGGAGGACCTCGTGCGCTCAGACCCCCTCAGACTCCCCCTGGCCTTCAGCATTCTGGCCGTCATGACCCTGGGGCTGGCCACTGAACTGGCCGCCCAGACTCCCACCAACCCCTTCCGGCCGGATTACGAATGGGGTGAACTGCCCGACGATCGGGTCTGGGGAGCGACAAGCGCCATCTATCCGGCGCCGGACGGAAATCTCTGGGTGGCTGAGCGGTGTGGACAGAACACCTGCGTCGGGTCGGATCTGGACCCGGTCCTCCTCATGGACCCGGAGGGCAACGTGCTCCGCAGCTTTGGTGCAGGGCTCATTTCCTGGCCCCACGGCATGTTCGTGGAGCCCAACGGGAACGTCTGGGTCACGGATGCGTCCGTGACCGGAGCCGAGGAAGAGGGACTGGGGCACTCGGTCCTGAAGTTCAGCCCTCAGGGAGAGCTGCTCATGACCCTGGGGACGCCGGGGGAGCCCGGAGATCCGCCTTACAACCTGAACCGCCCCAATGACGTAGTGGTGTCTCCGGAAGGGACCATCTTCGTCGTGGACTCCCATGGAGCAGGAGGCACCAACCGGATCATCAAGTTCGATTCGGAAGGAAGCTACCTGGAGACCATTGGAGAGACCGGGTACGCCCCGGGGGAGTTTCACGAGCCCCACGCCATCGCCATGGACTCCCAGGGACGACTCTTCGTGGGCGATCGGTATAACAATCGGATCCAGATTCTGGAGCAGGACGGGACTTTCGTGGCCGCTTGGACCCAGTTCGGCCGCCCCAGCGGGATCTTCATCGACGAGCATGACCTCATCTATGTGGCCGACTCCGAATCCGGGCCGGCTTCCAACGACTATACGGGCCAGCGCAATGCAGGTTGGGAGCGGGGAATCCGAATCGGGGACGCCCAGACGGGCTGGGTCTTCCATTTCATCCCTGAGACCTGGAACAATCCCAACCTGAGCGTCATGAGCTTCAGCGGACCGGAGGGGGTGGCAGTGGATCGGGACGGGAACGTGTATGGAGCGGAGGTCTCACAGCGGCGGGTCGTGAAGCATCTCCGCCTTCACCCGAACCTGATCCCTGATCGGTAGATGGTCCTGAACGCACTGTTGGAGGCCCGAACCGTCAACGACGGAGGACGTCATGGATGAGTCCGTACGCCCCCTCACCCTGGGGGAGTGGATGCTCACCCTCCTGGTCCTGGCCATTCCCCTGGTGAACATCCTCATGTACCTCTACTGGGCCTTCGCCGGTAGGAACCTGAACCGGAAACGCTTCTGCCAGGCCTCCCTCATCTGGTTCCTCATCGTTCTGGGCCTGGGGCTGGTACTGGGGATACTGGGTGCCCTCTTCTCATTGGGGATGAGCATGTAGGACGGAAACCAGGAGGCCGTTGAAGAAGTAGAGGAGCGACCGGGACGGGGTCTTGCGGTCCCGGTCAAGCCGGGTCGCTGAACACGATGCGGTAGCATGGGTGAAGCGGCCCAACGAAGATCCGGGGACGCCCCCCTTCCCCCTCTGGGCTGGGGCGGCAGGGGCCCGCCTCGACGTAGCTTTCGCTATGCCTCCGACGGTCCTCCATCAAAGGAGCGTTCGGGCCTCCCGAACCGTATTCCCGTGGATGCGAACCGTGTCGGCAAGGCGTCGGGCGTATCCCCCAGCCAGGACGGTGGCCACAGGAATCCCCCTGGCCCGGCACTCCCTGAACACCGTCCGATCCCGTAACCTGAGTCCGTTCATGCTGAGGGCCAGCCCCCCCAACTGGTCCTCCCGGTACGGGTCGGCTCCGGCCAGATAGAAGACGAGCTGGGGCCCGTGCCCATCCAGAACCGTGGGAAGGTGTCGCTCCAGGAGATCCAGGTACGCCTCGTCATCAACTCCGTCCTCCAGCCCTACGTCCAGATCACCGGCAGGCTTCAGGAAGGGGTAGTTGGCCTCCTGGTGCATGGAAAAGGTGAAAACCTGGGGCTCCTGGCAGAAGATGGCGGCAGTCCCGTTCCCATGATGGACATCCAGGTCCACGATAGCCACCCGCTCTACTTCCTGCCTGGCCCGGAGTTCGGCACCGGCCACTGCCACATCGTTCAAGAGGCAGAACCCTTCGCCATGATCAGCGAACGCGTGGTGAAAGCCCCCGCCCAGGTGGACGGCCATCCCCTCCCCCAGTGCCCAGCGACCTGCCTCGAGGGTTCCACCACAATTCAGCAGGGAAGCTTCTCGGAGAGCAGTTGAGAAGGGAAGCTCCAAACGGCGCTCCTCTTCCCTGGTCAGCGTGCCCTCCTTGATCCGGTCCAGATAGGCCCGGCTGTGGACTCGTGCCACACTCTCCCAATCCGCGGGCTCGGGATGGCGGATGGAGTCGGGCGTCAGCGTCCCATCCCGTACCAACTCCTCCTTGACCCGGCGGTACTTCTCCGTCGGAAAGACGTGGGCCCCGATGTCCACCTCGTATGCCGGGGACCAGACGGCCCGTAGCTTCTGGGGACTCATCCGTCCTCCCGGCCCACAGGACTCAGGTCACGTTGGCCGCCGCCGGATGGGGAGAACCCACCTGGTCCTCCCAGCCTGATTCGATCCCGGAGAGGAGGTAGTCCAGCACGTCTTCGGCGCCGTAGCTCTCTCGACCCTGAAGGAAGCGCTCCACCGCCATGAGGTCGTCCCCGCTGGTCAAGATCGGCCGTTCGGGTCCCTCCTCTCGAAGCTGGCCATGGCCCACGTCCGCCATGAGAGCATTGCAAAGGCATTTCCGTCCACGGGTCGCCTCGATGGCGCCCCCCTTCTTCGCATACAGCTTCACCGGCTCCGCCGGGCATCGGTACCCGATCCGACCATCATCCCGCTCGTAGGCTGTTCGGAGATAGCCCAGGTCACAGATGCGCCCTCGCTCCTCGTAGAGATCGGTCTGGGAATTGGTCCCCTCCATCTCGACGACCTTGAAGGGGAACCCAGTTGGGGAGGCGCGAAGATCAGTGTAGATCTCCACCTCCCCGGCCTTCACCCCTGCCAACGTTCGCTGACGAAGCTCCGGATCGAGTCCACTCTCCCGGGCGTAGGCAAAGAGGGTTCCAACCTGGATCCCTGCCGCTCCATTCTCCAGGGCGTGCTTCAACCCTTCCGGAGAGCCGGCCCCGCCGGCCAGCCAGAAGGGAAGCTCCAGGGCCTGCATCTCGCTGAAGTCCACCTCGTCCCGTCCTCCATAGACCGGCTCGCCCCGTTCATTCGTACTCAACTTTCCTCGGGGGGGAGCGTTGTGTCCACCCGCCGTAGGCGCCTCCACCACGAAGCCATCGATCCGCCCGTTGGCCTTCCGGGTCAGGATCCGAGCCAGGGAGTGAGTCGACACGATGGGAAGAAATCGGGGACGGTCGATCTCCGGAGGGGTGCCTGCCTCCCAGTGGTCCGCCGGGACGAAGGAAAGCTCCTCACTCCGGCCCCGAGAGAGACCTTCTACTTCGAACCGGAGGGTGGCCGGCTCGTGCCGAGCGAATGCATCCAGTGCGCCAGGGATTTCCCGGGGAATTCCGGCTCCCATGAGCACGTAATCCACCCCGGCCAACATGGCACCGTAAAGGGTGGCCAGGTTGGGCAGCTGGACCTTGGTCAGGAGGTTGATGCCTACGTCCCCGTCGTGACCCTCCCGTGCCAGGTAGACCTCGGCGAAGGAAGAGAGCATGGTCACCAACTCCCGGCTTCGGCTGACGTTCTGCTTCCACATGGGGAGAAGCTTGTATGGCTCCCCTTCGTCCCGACCCTCAGGCAGGAAGTATGTCTCCATGACGTGGGTCACTGCGTCGGGGATGGGGAATGCCTCCATGGCCCGACGAAGATGTCCGCCCGCATCCCCATCCTGAAGCCGCCGGACGAAGAGGGAGTCGATACACGTCCCCGAGACGACGCCAAGCTGACCTCGGCTGGCCACGGCTCGGGCCAGGCTCCAACTCGACACGCCGATTCCCATCCCGCCCTGAATGACCAGGGGGAGGGTTGCATTCGAAGGGCTTGTCATCCGATCAGGACTCCATTTGTTGATTTGTCGATAGACAACATGGTAATCTACCTGTTTTGGCTTCGAAATGGGTCGAGCCCGAGTAATACCTTCGCGATCAACCTGACTCCATGCTCCAGATACTCCCTGCAAACGTCATACCCTGTCCCAACGCGTCGTCGGTGCAAGGACCTGAAACCCTGGCCGGCCGCTGGATTCGCCCCAGGGTGGACGTCATTCTTTCGCCCCAGAAGGCTACCGGATCCAAGGACCTCATCGAGCCCTGCGGTACCACCGGGGTAACCGAATGATCTACTCGTCCGCCTGCGAATACGCCATCCGATCCGTGACCTACCTGGCCCTCCATCCGCTGGATGTCCGAATCACCGCCCGGCAGATTTCCCAAGCCGAGAAGATCCCCTCTCACTACCTCTCCGCCGTCCTTCAGCGGTTGGTGGCAGCCGGACTATTGGATTCTACCCGGGGCCCGGCCGGAGGATACATCCTCACCCGTCCCCCACAGACCATCACCCTCCACCAGATCAAGGAAGCGGTGGACGGCGTGAAAGCGCTGGATACCTGTGCCGTCGGACTGGGCCGCTGCTCCGACGACACGCCTTGCCCCCTCCACGACTCGTGGAAACCAATCAGGGAAGAGATCCGGTCCTACTTGAATGAGACGACCCTTGAAGACATGGCCGTGGCCGTCTCGAGCAAGCGGTCCACGGCGGGGGTGAAGTGATGCGTCTCTTCCCTACCGGTGAGACTTGCCTCTCGGTGCTGGCCCCGGCCCTTGCAGGTCTGGCCCTTACTGGCCTGGTTCTCTTCTTTCCGGGGAGGCTGGAAAGCCAGATTCCGGAGTCGCTGGAAAGCCAGAGCCCGATCCAGCTGCAGCAGGCCCCCCCTGAGTCTGTGGGCCTATCTCCAGCTGGTCTGGCGGCGGCCACTGCGGCGCTGGAGGCGCACATCGAGGCAGGAGACGTGGCCGGTGTCGTGGCCGCCGTGGTCCGGGATGGGAAGCTGGTCTACCAGGAAGTCCTTGGGTACGGAGACCTGGAGACCCTCACGCCCATGCGATTCGACGCCCTCTTCCGGACCTATTCCATGACGCGTCCCATCACCGCCCTGGGCATCCTCCTCCTCCAGGACGAAGGCCTCCTCAACGTCAACGATCCGGTCCAACGCTACATCCCGGTGTTCGCCAACCAAGAGGTGCTGGCCAGCCCCGACGCCCAGGACATCTCCCTCACTCGGCCCCGGGAGGGAGATGTGACCCTGGCCCAGCTTCTGACCCACACCTCAGGGATCGGTAGCCGAAACTCCTCCCTTTATCGGGCCCACAACGTCCATAGCTGGGACCAGACCCTCCGGGAGGTGGTGGACAACGTGGCTGCTCTACCTCTCTTCGACGATCCGGGCACCCGTTACCGCTACGGAATGCACTCGGAGGTCCTGGGACGCGTGATCGAGGTAGTCTCCGGGATGTCACTGGACGACTTCTTCGTCCAACGCATTTTTCAGCCCCTGGGCATGAGAGAAACGGGATTCCGGGTAACGCCCGAGGATCGGGACCGCCTGGCCACGGTGTACCGGCCTGATGAAACCGGGACCCTTCACCCCCATCAGATGGAAGACATCCCGGTCACCCAGAGCCGACGACTGACCAGCGCTGGGGTCGGGCTCATCTCTTCCGCCGGCGATTTTCTCCGCTTTTCTCAACTCCTCCTGGACGGAGGGAAGGTAGATGGCAACACCTTCCTCAGCCCGGAAGCCGTCCGGATGATGGCGGAGAACGCCGTCCCCTCCGCCCTTCTCCCCCTTGGAGAGCGGGGCTACTGGGCCGGGTCGGGGTGGAGCCTGGGCGGCCTGGCCGTGGTCCTGGAGCCTGGTGAATACGACCACTCGGTAAATCGAGATGAGTTCTGGTGGGATGGGTCGGCCGGAACCCGATTCTGGATCGATCCCCACGAGAACATGGTCACCATCATCATGGCCCAGGTCTCACCGGCCAGCGGAAACGGATTCCGGGAAGGGTTCAAGACCCGGGTCTACGACGCAATCGACGAACGACGGGTTCACTGACCCGGGATCATGGACCCGCGGCCTGCAAAGCCGGGGCGGGGCGACTGCGACTTCCAACTCACTCTTGACCCAGTCGGGACGTTCCGCTACCCTTGATTCTGGCAGAGAGTACTGGGTGCCAATACGGCGCCCTCCAGAGACGCATAAGAACGGACCTGGGTGTGCTTCACTCGGGTCCTTTTTTTGTGCCCGACTGCCGGCGCAGATTGCGGGAGCGCGAACATACCCGCAGAACATGAGGTGATCAGGCGGTACGGAACGACCGGACCCCGCGAGCACCGAGAACAAAGATAGGGAGTACGGTATGCGTACCACCGGAACAGTGAAGTGGTTCAACGACGCCAAAGGCTTCGGATTCATCACCCCCGAGGACGGGTCCAAGGACTGCTTCGTCCATCACAGCTCGATCCAGGGAAGCGGCTTCAAGTCGCTGACCGAGGGCGAGACCGTCGAGTTCGACGTGGTCCAGGGCCAGAAGGGTCCTGCTGCTGAGAACGTGACGCAGGTCTGAGTTGATTCAGATCCGCTGACGACCTGCTTCGGGAGACCGAGACAGGTGTGAACAAAGCCCCTTCCGGCCCTCAGGCTGGAAGGGGCTTTGTGCGTCGTGGGATCCCCTCTCATCCAGAACCGCTGCCGAAACGGTTCATCAGGCTTCAACCCTGCCGAATCCGCAGTTGAGTCCCCCAGGGATCCTTGACCACCCCACCCTCCTTCATCTGCTCCGCAAGATGGCCTGCCCGACCCAGGTGAGCCAGCGCAGCCTCTACATCGTCCTCCCCCGGGAGGACCAATTCCCACTCAAGTAGCCTCGCTTCGTCCTCACCGGGGGACGTAGCTCCTGGAGCCCAGGTATTCACTCCCAGGTGATGGTGGTAGCCTCCGGCCGACATGAAGAGAGCCCCTGGATAACTCCAGACGACCTTGTCCAACCCCAGACCTTCGTGATAGAAGTCGGCCGCTCGCCCAAGATCGCCCACATGGAGATGCATGTGCGCCATGACCGTTCCAGGGGGCATACCCTGCCAGTTCCCGGTCCTCCCGGCTCGGAGGAGGTCGTCCTGATCCAAGGGGTCCGTAGCCATCACGAGTTGCCCATCCTGCTGCTCCCAGGAGGCCGGCGGTCGATCGGCGTACACTTCGATTCCCAGTCCGTCGGGATCGTGAAGGTAGAGTGCCTCGCTCACCCTGTGATCAGAGGCACCAGGGCGAATCCCACGCTGAGTCACGTGGGCCAGGAACCGTCCCAGGCTCGCCCGGTCAGGAAGAAGGATGGCAAAGTGGAAGAGTCCCAGACGCCGGCCTCGCGGCACCGCCACGGCCCCCGCCCGTTCCTGGAGCACGATGAGGGTCTCCGCATCTTCGGAAGCGCCCAGCGAGGCCTGGGCTCCGTCCTCATCCAGTACCTTGAAGCCCAGAAGCTCACAATAGAACGCCAGGGACTGGCTCAGATCCCCTACCTGGAGGAGAATTCGGCCCAGCCGGGTTTCCGGCGGGAGCCGGTATCCCGAAGGTGGAATTCCGTAGGGAGGATTCGGGTCCATCGGTCACACCTCCTGTTCAATGGGCTGGCATGATAGATTCTGCCTTGGAGCCAGGTGGTCCCGCCAACGCCGGGGCTCCTGCAACTTCAAACCAATCGACTCCGAGGGAGCACGGTGACCGCTGATTTGGTCCGGCGGCTGGAACAGATCCTGGATGATCTCATCCGACGGAAGGACATCCACAGCGTCGTCCTGAGGGTGGCCTCCGGTAACGGCGAT
>PWWP01000113.1 GCA_003562075.1 Gemmatimonadota bacterium | reverse complement strand
TCTGGCTTTGACGAGGGACCGGCGGTCGCGGGTTTGGATCCACTTTCGGGAGGGGCTATCCTCCCCTCCATTTCGGGACCGTCCGGGGGCCCTGGTCTCTGGAGGGCCCTACGAGGGGACGTGCAATCCGGTTTCAGGAGAGGGTGGAGCATGGAGATGGAAGGGAAGTGGAAGGAGAGCCGGGGCATGGAGGGAGGAGGGGGGCTCCGGGTCGAGGCCGGCTTCTATCGGGGTCACGGGCTGGGGAACGACTACCTGGTCCTACAAGAAGCGGGGGAGGGGAGCGAGGCTGGACCTGCCGGCTTCCACCTGACGGAGGCAGCGGTTCAGACCCTCTGTCACCGTTGGACGGGCATTGGTGGGGACGGGGTCGTGGTCCTCCTCCGGGGGCGGGACCAGGAGGATGGAGGCTTCCGGCTCCGGATGTTCAACCCTGACGGATCCGAGTTCGAACGGAGTGGAAATGGGCTTCGGATCCTGGCCTCCTGGCTCTACCGGACGGGGCAGGTCGATCGTGAGCCCTTCCGGGTCCGGAGTGGCGGGGAAGAGATGGAGATGCAGGTCCATGGTGTGGACCGGGCGGGGGAGTACGATGTATCGGTCCAGATGGGGCAAGCCCAGGTCGGCCCCGAGCCGGTGAGGGTGGGGCCGGTGGAAGTGACGCCGGTCCGGGTGGGCAACCCCCATGTGGTCCTCTTCACCGAAGATCTCTCCCGGGAGCACCTGGAGCGGGTTGGGCCTTTCCTGGCCCGGCACCGGCGCTTTCCCGGCGGGGTGAACGTCCAGTTGGCCTCCCGGACGGGGCCGGGGCGACTCCGGATCGCCATCTGGGAGCGGGGGGTGGGTCCCACGGCTGCATCGGGGACCAGCTCATGCGCCGCCGCGGTGGCCGCCGTTCACAGGGGACTCCTGGAGGCCGGTGCCCTCAGGGTCGAGATGGAGGGTGGGCGCCTGCAGGTTGCCGTCTCACCGGAGCTGGAGGTTCAGCTCCGGGGGCCTGTCCGGGAGATCTGCACCGGTACCCTGGCCCCTGGATTTCTACGATCCCTGGACGCAGACGTCAGGTCCGGACCCGGCTCAGGAGGATGACGGCGCCCAGGGCGAAGAGGGCGTTGGGAAGCCAGGCGGCGGCCACGGCCGGAAGGGTTCCGGCATATCCCATGGCGCCCGAGACCCGGAAGAGCATGAGGTAGAGCATAGTGGTGGCCAGCGAGATCCCGATCCCGTAGGCCGTGCCCCCTCGCCGGCTGGATGTGGCCAGGGGAGCTCCGAAGAGGATGATGATGAGGGTGGCTGCAGGGATGGCCAACTGCTGTTCTCGCTTGGTCAGGATGCGCCCCGCATCCCCCCCGGACCGAATCACCCGCTCGGCCAGGACGCCCAGCTCCTGGTAGGTCATCTCCTCCTCGTCCCGGACGGCGTCCAGAAGGTCCCGGGGCTCCTCCACCAGGGTTTCGGGGACGAACTCCACGAATTGGGTGGCTTCTTCGGTCCCATCGGGATGGAGTTCCCGGATCCACCCGTTCTGGAAGGTCCAGCCCTCCTCCTCGCTCCAGGTGGCCTGGTCTGCCAGAATGTGGCGTGTCCCTCCGTCCCCGTTCCGGGAAGTTCGTTGGAGGGTGACCCCCTGCATCCGGCCGTCGGAGGCCGTGAGTCGGCGGGCCGACAGGGATTCGCCCGAGTCGGTGATGTAGACGAAATTGCTTCGCCATTCCTGGCGTCGCTCCCGCTCCCCCAGAATCTCAGCGGCCGTCTGGTTGGTCCGGGGGACGAGCTGGGAGAGGGCCAGGGCCGCGCCTGTGAGGAGGATCCCCGCCACCACCATGGGGACGATGAGTCGGTAGAAGGAGATCCCGCCGGCCTTGGCCGCCATGATCTCCCGGTGGGTGGTCATGGGGTAGATGGTGAAGACAGCGGCCAGGAGGGCAGCCACCGGGAAGGACCAGAGGAAGAAGTTGGGGAACTGGTAGAGGTACCCCAGGGCGACCTGGTCCATGGTAAGTCCCCGATCCAGGTACCGATCCAGGCGGTCGGTGGCGTCTCCCAGGATGAACAGGAGGGGCGCTCCCGTCACGAAGACGATGAAGAGCTTGAGGAAGGTCCTGAGGACGAGGCGGTCCAGGATCCGCATCAGGCCGGCTCCTCGGTCATGGCGGCACGGGATGATCGGCGGCGGCGCCCGAGGGCCCGGAAGGGGGTCCCGAGCCAGTAGCGGATCTCATCCATCCGACTCCCCCGGTTCGTGGCCATCTGTCGCCCCATACGGGTGGCCAGATAGACTCCGGGGATCAGGAGGAGGAGGTTGGGTGCCCACATGGCAAACCAGGGGTGGAGCTGCCCCCGGTCGGCGAAGCGCTCGCCAACGATGAGCCCCACCCAATAGAAGAAGAAGATTCCCAGGGACATGGCAATGACCATCCCCACCCCGCCCTGGGGAAAACGGATGGCCAGGGGTACGCCCAGGAGGACGAAGACCAGGCAGGCAAAGGCGATGGAATGCTTCTTGTAGATTTCCACCTGATACTGGTAGACGTTCAGATACTGGACCTGCCAGCGATGCTGGGTCACCCTGGACTCGGAGGCGGTCTCGCTGGTGTGGTGGTCCCTCCCCACACGCTGGCCTTCGTCCACGGGCATGATGCCGGCAGGGGCCGGCGCCAGGGTCCGCTCCAGCGCCGTCTCCGAGAGGGAGAGCATGTCGTCGGCCACATTGTGTACGTCCTCCAGCGCCTGGTCGGCCCGCTGGCCCAGCATGGCGATGGTCATCTCCCGCATGCCCCGGGAACCGGCACCGGTCTCCCGCTGCAGTTGGGTTCCAACCCCCCGGAAGGGGATGATCTGTGTCTGGAAGTAGAGGCGCTGAAATCCACCGGGTCGAGCGTCGGTGGTCTCGTAGATGACCCCATCTTCCAGCGTCAGGTAGAGGTCACTCCGATCCTCCGTGAAGGCCATCTCGCCTCGCTGGGCTACGATGGTCCGGTTCTCGCCCATGCGGGAAAGGTCGTAGATGGTTACGTCGGTGAGCCGGTTGCTGGCCTGGTCGATTCCCTGGGCCCGGAGGAAGTAGCGGGTGTCGTCGGCCGTGTGGACCTGGTTGACCACCTCCTCCCGAAGCTCGAAGGTGGGGCTCTTGCTTCCCACGTCACTGAGCAGGGAACTTAAGCGGTGATTCGACTCGGGGAGGACGCGATCGTTGAAGAAGAGCATGGTCCCCGTCAATACCAGCCCCACCCCCAGGAGGGGGAGGAGGAGTCGTCCCGGATGGACGCCCCCGGCCGCCAGGGCCGTGACCTCGTTGTGCCCGGTCATGTCCGAGAAGGCATAGAGGACCGCCACCAGGATGGCCATGGGGAAGGTCAGAGCCACGATATGGGGGAGGGAGAGGAGCATGAACTCGGCCATGACCGAGAAGCCCAGACCCTTCCCCACCAGGTCTTCCAGCCGCTGTGCCACGGCGTTCAAGAAGAGGAGGCCCGTCACTGCGGTGAAGGCGAAGAGGAAGGGCCCCACATGGGACCGAATCAGATAGCGGGTGAGGATGCTCATGCCGGGGGGGATGCAGGATCAGGGGCTCGCTGGGAACGGTGCCATTCCTCCAGCCGGAATGCTACCCAGGTGGGCCGAGAGCGATCCCCTCCCCAGGAACGGGCCTGGATCCGGTCCCCATGAATCCCTCCCTCCTCCTGGCCCTCCTGGTCCTCCTCGGTGGTCCGCCGGACACCATTCCGAGCCCGGCAGACACCCTCCCCCTCCTCCCACCGGCGGATACCCTGGCCCACGATCCGGCTCTGGCTCGTTGGCTTTCCAGGGAAGACGACGGGGACCTGGCCCTCCGGATTC
>PWWP01000084.1 GCA_003562075.1 Gemmatimonadota bacterium | reverse complement strand
CCCGCCATTACCCTGGACCGCCAGCCCTTTCCCGGCCCCGACCTCTGCCCCTGATCCAGCCGGCCTGCTGATCCCCATGCCAACCCTCCTCGTCACCGCGCTGATTCTCGGACTGTTGTCGGTTCAGGGGGCCGGCCACCTCCCTGGAGCCCTTCCAACGGAGGAAAGGACGGGTTCCACCCAGGCCCCCCTCAGCAGCAGTGAGACAGCTGTCGACACTCTCCGTGGGGCCGCCTCCTTCGACACGGTCTGGGTCCGGATCCGGGACACCCACTACGACCCGGAGCTGGGCGGACTGGACTGGGAGGGCCTTCGAGCCGAACTCCGCCCCCGAGCGGCTCAGGCGACCAGCCAGGCGGAACTCCGCCGAGTCATCCGAGAACTGCTTGACCACCTGGGAGAGTCCCACTTCGTCCTCATCCCTTCCGGTGCGGAGGATCCCGCATCAGTGGGCGGTGGAACGGCGTCTCCAGGCATGGACCTCCGCTGGCTCGACCAGGGTGCGGTAGTGACCCGGGTGGAAGAGGGAGGGGGCGCACATCGGGCTGGAATCCAGCCAGGAGAGCTCCTCCTGGCCATGGAGAATGAGTCGGTGGAGGCGCTTCTGGAACGAGCCCATCCGCCAGCAGACGCTCCGAACCGGGCTCATCCTCCCTACTGGGAAGATCTCCTCCTGACCAACTGGATCCAGGGGGATTCAGGGGAAGAACGGCGGATGACCCTCCTGGACCGGAACGGGGAGGAGAAGGAACTCACGGTGGAGTTGGCCGAGCCGGCCGGTGAACTGGTCCAGTTCGGCCACCTCCCTCCCTTCCGGCTGGCCGTGACGGAACGGACGCTCCGGGCAAAGGACGGGGGACCAGTCGGCCTCATCCGCTTCACGGGCTGGTTCCCCCAGATCACTTCCCAATTGGCAGAGGCCGTCCATAGCCACCGGGAGAGCCAGGGTATCATCCTGGACCTTCGAGGCAACCCCGGAGGCGTGGGGGGTCTGGTGATGGGGGTGGGAGGTCACTTCCTGGACGAGCGGCTGCCTCTGGGCGAGATGCACACCCGGGAAACGTCCCTTCGCTTTGTCGTCAATCCCCAACGGATCGCTCCCGACGGGAGCCGGGTAGAGCCATTCCAGGGTCCCCTGGCCATCCTGGTGGATGGACTTTCTGCCAGCACCACTGAGATCTTCGCCGGAGGAATGCAGGCCCTGGGACGGGCCCGGATCTTCGGCCAGACCACAGCCGGGCAGGTGTTGCCCGCCGTCCTCACCACACTTCCCAACGGCGACCGCCTCATGCACGCCGTAGCTGACTTCACGGCGCCAGATGGGTCCCGCCTGGAGGGGACAGGCGTGGATCCGGACATTCAAGTCATCCTGAGTCGGGACCGGCTCCTGACTGGAGACGACCCGGTCCTGACCCAGGCGCTGGACTGGATTTCCAGCGCTTCTCACTACAATAGCGAGTCACATCCATGACACACCCCATCGCCCATCGGTCGCGGGCGCTCCTCCTTGCTGCCGGAGCATTCCTGACGGCCACCTCCCTCCTGGCTCTGCCCCACCCGATTCACGGCCAGGAGCTCCCGGATGCCGACGACCTCATCGCATCCTACGTGGAGGCCATCGGGGGGAGTGAGGCCCATTCCACCCCCACCTCCATCCGGACCATGGGGACCATGTCCCTCCCCGGGATGGGAATCGAAGGGGAGTTCGAGCTCCTCCAACTGCCCGATGTGGGTTCCCGCATGATCTCCACCATTCCAGGGATGGGCCAGCTCATGGTGGGCTTTGACGGAGAGGTGGGATGGTCCTTGAACCCTATGACCGGCCCCCAACTCATGGCTTCGGAGGAGCTGGCTCAGATGCGTGAAAGGACCCTTCTGGCGGCCACCCTCCGGGATCGGGAGGTGGTCCGGGAACGGGAGACCGTGGAACGGATACAGGTCGAGGGGGAGCCCTGTTACCGGGTCCGGCTGGTCTGGGCTTCGGGCCGGGAGACCTTCGACTGCTACGCCGTCGACTCCGGACTCCTCCTTCAGTCCGAAGATGTCCAGGTGAGCGACATGGGCCAGGTCCCCACTACCACTCGTTACGCCGACTATACGGATTTCCACGGCATGGTCCTGCCAACCCGGATGATTCAGGAGACCATGGGTATGGAGCAGATCCTTGAGATCGAGTCGGTTGTGTTGGACGACGCCGGCCCCTCCGACCTGGAACCCCCGGCCCAGATCCAGACCCTCCTGGAAGGGGACTGACCGGAGATACGTGTCCCACTCCTGGCTGCACCGCCACACCCATCGGCTCACCACCTTCGCCGCCCGGACCTATTATCGGATCACGGTGGCAGGAAAGGACGTGCCCCTTCAGGGCCCGGTTCTCCTGGTGGCCAATCATCCCAACTCGCTCCTGGATCCGGCGCTGGTAGCCATTGCCGCAGACCGGCCGGTCCGCTGGCTGGCCCGGGCGGGTCTTTTTCAGCAACGCAGCATCGGCTGGCTGATCCGGGGCTCGGGCGCCATTCCCGTCTATCGGCGACAGGATGCCCTGGAGGGTGGGGAATCCGTTGACCTGGCCACCCGGAATCGGCAGATGTTCTCCGCCGCCCGGCAGGCCATCCTGGAGGGGAGCGCCATCGGGATCTTCCCCGAGGGACTCTCCCACTCGGCTCCGTCCCTGGCACCACTGAAGACGGGGGCTTCCCGCATCGCCCTGGGGGCCGCCCGGGAAGGAGCCGGGGCCTTCCCCATCCTCCCTGTGGGTCTGACGTTCCAGGGCGGGAAGGAGCGCTTTCGCTCCCGCGCCCTTCTCCTTGTGGGACGACCCGTCGGTTGGGATGATCTGGCCCAGGAGGGAGAAGACGGGACCGAGGCCGTGCGGGAGTTGACCCGTCGGATCCACCAGGGGTTGGCCCGGGTGACGGTGAACCTGGAGAGCTGGGAGGATTTTCCCATCGTGGAAGGAGCGGAGGCCATCCACGATGCCGAATATGGCCACCGGGAGTCTACCAACCCGGTCCGCTGGCTGGCACGAATGCGCCGGACGGCACAGGTCCTGGAAGCGGCCCGGACCGAGGAAGGGAAGCGCCAACAGGAGCTGTCCCAGGACATCCTGCGGCACACCCGGGTCCTGGACTCCCTGGGACTCCGGCCCCAGGACCTCCACCACGTACCCCGGGCGTCGGTGGCGGCTCGTTGGGTCCTGAAAACCGTCCTCTTCTTCGGACTGGCAGCCCCCCTGGCCTTCATTGGCTCCATCCTCTTCCTTCCGCCCTACCGGCTGGTGGGCTGGGCCGAGCCTCGCTTCGACCTGCCCCCCGACAAGCGGGCCACCTACAAGGTGCTGGGTGGAACGGCGGCCTTCGGGGGTTGGATTCTGGCTCTGGCCGCCTTGGTGCGGGAGCTCATGGGGTGGCAGCCCGCCATGATTCTCCTCATAGTCCTTCCCGTCCTGGGAATCCTGACCCTGACCATCCGGGATCGCTGGGATCTGGCCGTAGCCGATTTCCGTCGCATTCTGCTGTTGAAGGGACGAAGGGATCTCCGGGAGAAGCTCCTGGAACGGCAGGCCGCTCTGGCTATTCGGCTCCGGGAGCTTCAGCGAAGGGTGGAAAAGACCTGACCCTGGAAGCCGGACCGATCTGAACAGCTCCTCACCCGATCTGGACTGCACCTCATGTCCCTCCCCATCATCGTCATCCGTCAACTCGCCCGTTCCCTGGTCCTCCTGGCCCTCCTGCTGGGTACGGCGCCGGCCCTGGTGCCTTCCGCCGGTCACGACCTGGCCGCCCAGGCCCGGGACGTGTCCATCGAGCGCTTTCACGTGGAGGTCCAGGTGGACCGGGACGGAAGTTTCCTGGTGACGGAGACCCTGGACATTCGCTTCCAGGGAAGCTGGAGCATCGTTGAGCGGGATCTCTCCCACGACCACCGGACCGCCCAGGACCGGCGAGCTCGCCTGCACGTGTCCATGGAAGCCATCACTGACGGAGACGGCCGGTCGCTGGAGGTAGAGGAGGAGAGGATCACCCAGGGGCGGCGCTACATCATTCACATTCCCGACGCCGTGGACGCCACCCGCCGCCTCGTCCTCCGCTACCGGGTCCAGGGGGGACTTCGGTTCTTCGAGGAGGGAAGTCCCGAGGGCTACTTCGATGAGCTCTACTGGAACGCCACCGGCAACGACTGGGAGATGCCCATCGAATCGGCCGGCGCCCGGGTCATCCTCCCGGACGGGGTCACGGGGATCCAGGCCTGGGGATACACCGGCCCGGTAGACTCGGAGGAGCAGGCCGTGGAGACCCAGACCCACGACCAGGTGGCCGAAATCGAGGCTACCCGGAGCCTGGCCCCCCGGGAAGGGCTCACCATCTCCGTGACCTGGGATCCCGGAGTCGTGGATCGGCCCGGTGCCCTGGCCCGAGGTGTAGATCGGGTCCGGGCCCTCTGGCCCCTGGGCCTCCCCCTGGTGGCCCTCCTGGGGATGTTCACCGCCTGGCGGAAAAAGGGCCGGGACCCGGATCGGCGGTCCATCATGGTGGAGTACGAGCCGCCTGAGGATCTCTCGCCTGCCGAGGTGGGAACCCTGGTAGATCACAAGGCAGAGATGCACGACATCACCGCCACCCTGGTGGACCTGGCCGTCCGGGGCTACCTGACCATCGAAGAGGAGGAACGGAAGGGGATCCTGGGGCTGGGTGGATCCACCGAGTACATCTTCCACCTCCAGAAGCCCCCGGCCGAGTGGTCCCAGCTCCGCCCCCACGAGCTCCGCTACCTTCACGGGCTCTTCCCACCGGCCGGCACCCCCACGTCGGCCACCGACGGAATCAAGAAGGTTTTCTCCGTCATCTCGGGGAAGAAGGACGCCCAGGAGGTCTTCTCCAGCATGGCGAAGGGTGCAGCCAAGGGAGGCAGTGCCTCTCTCCGTTTCGATCCGGAGGTGGAACGGCGGCCGTCGGTGAAGCTCTCGGATCTTCAGAACCGCTTCTACCGGCACCTGGAAGGAATCACCACCGCCATCTACGCCCGGCTCAAGGAGAAGGGGCTCTACGACAAGCGCCCGGACAAGGCAACGCAGGCGTGGATGGCGCTGGGCTTCATGGTCCTCATGGCGTCCGCCTTCCTGGGAATCCTGGCCCTGGATCCCCCGGCCCTCCTGGCCCGTGTGGCCCCGGACCCCCTTCCCACCGGGCTGGGTCTGGGGATCAGTGGGGTCATCATCCTGGCCTTCGGGAGTAAGATGGGGGTGCGGACCGAGGCCGGCGTCCGGGCCCTGGAGGCCTCGCTGGGATTCAAGGAGTTTCTGGAGCGGGTAGAGTCGCCCCGATACAAGCGGATGATCACCTCACCAGAGCTCTTCGAGGAGTACCTCCCCTTCGCCATGGCCTTCCAGGTGGAAGATCGGTGGGCCAAGGCCTTCGACGGCCTCTACCGCCAGCCTCCCGACTGGTACCGAGGATCAGCCGCTCGCACGGGTGCCTTCAGCGCCAGCGCCTTTTCCCGGCAGATGCGGGGCCTCTCTACCTCGGCCAACCGGACCATGGCCTCCTCTCCTTCGGGCAGCAGCTCAGGCTCCGGTGGCGGCGGGCGATCCGGGGGGGGCTCCGGTGGCGGCGGCGGCCGAGCCCGCTGACGGTCCGCCTGATCTACCGTGGGCCTGGAAGATCGGGGAGCCCATGTGGGTGGGGACAGCCGGCCTGTCCCGGGGCCAACAACGAGTCAGGGAAGCGTGTACTCCATGGGCGCACCAGGCCCCAGGGGGATCCCCAGGAGCATCCAGAGAACCAGCATGGGGATGGCTGTGAGGGCAAAGACCACGGAATAGGGAAGCATGGCCGAGATGAGCGTCCCCAGCCCGATGTCCTTCTCGTACTTCTGGGCGAAGATGATGACCAGGGGGTAGTAGGGGAGAAGGGGCGTCAGGATGTTGGTGAAGGAATCTCCGATCCGGTACGCCGCCTGGGTCAACTCCGGGGAGTAGCCCAGGAACATGAGCATGGGGACGAAGACCGGCGCCATGATGGCCCACTTCGCCGAGGCGCTGCCGATGAAGAGGTTGATGAAGGCCGAGACGAAGATGAAGGAGACCACCAGGGGGATCCCGGTGAACCCAACCGCCTCCAACCCCCCGGCGCCACTGATGGCCACGATGAGCCCCAGATTGGACCAGTTGAAGAAGGCAATGAAGTGGGCGGCCACGAAAGCCAGGACGATGTAGGCTCCCATGGACGACATGGTCTCGGAGGTCATGGCCGCCACCTCCCGGTCGCTCTTGATCTTTCCGGTGACCAGTCCGTAGACCAGGCCCGGCAGGAAGAAGACGAAGAGCATGAGGGCCACAATGGAGGAGAGCAGGGGATCCAGGGTCCCGTCATCGTCCCGGAGTGCCGCCCCTTCTGGAATGGAGAGCCACCCGATGATGGCCAGGGTCACCAGGACGGTGGCCAGGGCAGCCAGGAGTCCTCGCTTCTCCGCCCGGGTCAGCGGCTCGTCCTCTTCCACCTCCACGCCCCCGGTATACTCCCCCAGGCGGGGCTCCAGAATCCGCTCCGTCACCAGGGTGGCCCCCACCGTGAAGACCGGGACCATGGCCGCCATGAGCCACCAGTTGGCCGTCACGTCCACCCGGTAATCCGGGTCCAGGAGCTGGGCCGCCGGCTCGGTGAATCCCACCAGGAGGGGATCCAGGGCCGTGAGCATCAGGTTGGCCGAAAACCCCCCCGAGACGCCGGCGAAGGCCGCAGCCAATCCAGCAATGGGATGCCGCCCCATCCCGTGGAAGATAACCGCCCCCAGGGGAATCAGGACCACGTACCCGGCATCCACCGCCAGGGAGGAGAGAAGCCCCCCCAGGACGATGGCCACCGTGACCAGCCACCCGGGAACGCTTCGGACGAAGGCCTTCAGCGCCGTCTCGATGAGCCCGGTCCGCTCAGCCACCCCGATCCCGATCATGACCACCAGAACCAGGCCCAGGGGGGGGAAGTCGGTGAAGGTCCGGGGCATCTCCACCAGGATACGCTGGATGCTCTCACCAGTCAGGAGATTTACCGCCCGGATCTCCTCGCCGGTCCCCGGATGCGTAGCTGCCGCCCCCAATGTGTAAGAGAGCCAGGACGCCAGCAGGACCATCCCCATGAAGATGACGAAGAGGGTGATGGGGTCCGGGAGCCGGTTCCCGGTCCGCTCTACGAAGTTCAGGGCCCGGTCGGCCCATCCCGGGCCAGTGACTCGCTCCGCTCCGCCTGGCATCTCCTGGGACACACAACCCTCCTGGCTAGGGTGGTTCTCCATCAGATCTCCGGGGGAAACCCGGCTGCCGGGTCATTCCCGGCTGGACTCCTGGGAGAGTTGGGGCTGAGTCAGGAAAGTGCAACAGGCGAGTGGCATACTTCTCTGGCCGGCGGGGTGTGAAGATCTGTCCATGGGAAGGGACACGGAGACGAAGCGACTCAGAGGTGACGACGGACCCTTTCCCTACAGTGGACGGGACCGGGGGCGGGTTTTAGCTTGAAATTGTTGGTCGGATTACAGACCCTATCGTTTCAACCGTGTGGAGATCGGGAGGGATCATGCCGCAAGATCAGGAGCGTGCGTCAGGAGCGGAGGTGAAGCGCCGTTGGCGCATTCCCCCTCCCCTCCTCCGGGATGCCGAGTCCCCGGGCCCGGAAGGGCTCTCTGTGCTGGGTGAGATCCGGAGCGAGCTTGGCGCCGTGTTGTGGAAAACTCTCCGCTCCGTCCTCCTGTGGGCCGAAGTAGCCCCCGGGGACCGGAAGGACCTCTTCAGTGCAGACGCCGGTGAGCAGCGGATGCTGGACATCCTCTCGGCCGTCCCCAGCGACGCAGAAGACCTGAAGGACTCCCTGGAGGTCCTGGCCGGTGTGGTCTCCGACCCGGAACGCGTGGATCCGGAAGCCGTGGGACTGGCCTGCCACCGGGTCGCCGGCTGGGCCGAAGGGGCCGACGCACACCGGACCTCCCTGGAGTTCCTGCAAGCCGCCGCCATCTCGTGTCCGGCCAACGCCCGCTTCGCTCTGGCCATCGGCCGGGCGACCCGGGATCTGACCCAGTACTCCCGGGCCGAAGCCTGGCTCCACCGGGCCGTAGGGCTGGCCCGTCAGTCCAAGGACTGGGAGACATATGTCCGGGCCTACCTGGGGCACGGAAAGATGATGCTCCGTCGTGGAGCCCTTCCTGCCGCTCGCCGAAGCTACGTGAAGGCGCTTCGCCGCTCGGTCCGCCAGGGCCTCCGGGAGCTGGAAGCACTGGCCCTGCAGGACCTCTTCATCCTGGAGGACAAGGCCGGAAACCCGGAGAAGTCCCTGGACTATGCACGGCGAGCCCTGGCCGCCTTCGGAACGGACCATGAAGGCCTTCCCCATCTGGCCCACGACATTGCCGTCTTCTGGATGCAACGAGGAGACTTTGAACACGCCTTCCCCATCCTCCGGGAAACGGTGGACCGGGTGAAGGACTCGTGCCGGGGGATCGCCCTGGGATCCATCGCCCGTGCGGCAGGCCACATGGAGGATGAAAACGCATACGACTGGGCCGTGGCGGAATTGGACCGCTGGTGGGACGGCCCTGGAATCGCCGACGCCTGGGCCGAGGTAGCCCGCGGGGCTGTGGCGCTGGGGCGGCTGGACCAGGCCGGAGACGCAGCCCGAAGAGCTGAGACCATGGCCCGCCGTCGGGGAGAGAATCTGGTCCGCTTCGAGGCCGAAGCCCTCCTGGACTCCATCCGGGCCGAACAACAGGCCATGGCTCAACGGAGCGCCGCCACCACGACACCGGCATCCCAGGGTGCCGACGAACTGGCTCGGGAGCTCCTGCGCTCGCTCCAGGGCCAGCCCGTCGGGCACTGAGGGGACCCCTCAACCGGAGTGGAACCGGCTCAGGTATCGGAACCGATATACCCCTCACATGCTACGGCACCGTTTTCGTCACAGCCGTCCTCCACGGCGGTGGGGCCCAGGTCGGAGCAGGCAGAGACAAATCCGAGGGCGAGAATGAGGGCTAGGAACCGAATCGAGCGCATGGGTCACTCCTGGCTTAGTGGGTGAACAACGATGATTGAGCTGGTTCACCGGAAATTTCGGGGAAGTGTCCGCATGGGACCCACTCGGATTCCGTCAGACTCATAACAGATTCCGTCAAATTATGAAAACTGCACCCCGACCTCTCATCGTTCTCCACCCGGACCGGCTCCTGAGGGACCGGCTCCAGCGGGTCTCTCGCAAGCGGTTTCATATGGCAACGGTGGACGAGTGGACTGACCTCCGTGACGCGGTCTCGGAGGCTCCGCCGGCCGCCGTAGTCCTGGTGGATCCCTACCACGGGCAGGAACGGAAGGGAGGGCCCTCGCCCCACCTCTACAACGTTCTGAAAGCCTTCCCGTCGGCCACCGTCATCGCGGCCCTGGATACGGATCCGTCCCGGTTCCGGGACCTCTGGCTCCTGGGTGACTGGGGTGTAGCCGAGATCCTGCAGGTTGAGGAGGACGTGAGCTCGGAAGCCCTCCGTCGACGCCTTCTCACGGCTCGGGCCCAGCATCTCCGCCGCCTCCTGACCCATGATTACGGCGTGCCTCTGACAGGTCGAGCCCGTTCCCTCATTGACGCGGCGGTGGACACGGTCATGGCCGGGGGCCACCCCAAGGACCTGGCTCGAACGCTGGGATTCTCACCCTCCACTCTCCTTCGCTGGTGCCAGCGCTCCCAGTTACCCAACCCCCGACGACTCCTTCTCTGGATGCGGGTTCTTTTTGCGTCGGCCCTCCTGGACGACCCAGGCCACACGGTCTTCAGCGTGGGCCTGGCCTGCGGTTATTCCGGCGACCAGGCCCTCCGCCGGGCCATCCGGTCCGTCGTTCCCTACACGCCCACTGAGCTCCGGCGGAAGGGAGCCTTCGACACCGTCTCCAAAGCCTTCTTCCAGGAGCTGGCCGAGCTCCGGGACGACCGGGCAGAGAAGCGGTGACCGTCGATCCCCCCAGAGAGGGGAGAGCCCGGCCAGGGCGACGGGAGGAGGAAGGGGACCGGGGTCATGAGCAGCTCAAGTCCCTGGGGAGAATGTCCGCCGAACTCCTCCACGACCTGGGGAGCCACCTCTCGGTCCTGGAGGGCCGCATCGCCGTGGCTCGAACCGAGGCGTCCCGGGGTCGGTCCACCACAGGAGAGCTGGGCCGACTGCAGCGGGAGACCCGGGAGCTGGGACGGATGGTCCGGGATATCCTGAATCATGTCCGTGGAGTCCCCTGGCCAGGGGACTCGGGGGTCCGGGTTCAGCCTCTCCTGGAGGACGCCATTCACCGCTGGCTCACCGGTGCGCCACGGGTGACGCCATCCCTCTCCATCCAACTCCCCACCCATGCCGCCCTTCCCGGACCCCGGAGCTTCTACAGCCGGGCCCTGGGAAACCTCCTCCGGAACGCCGGTCGTCACGCCCGTTCCCAGATCCGGATCACCGCCCGGGGGCTGGATGACGACCGGATGTTGGAGGTAACAGTGGAGGACGACGGAGATGGTGTGGACTCGGAGATCCGGGACCACCTCTTCCAGCCATTCGTGGCCGGCAAGGAAGGGGAGATGGGACTGGGGTTGGCCTTTACCTGCTGGGTGGCCGAGGAGCTGGGGGGCTCGGTTGAGCTGGCCCCGGAGCCAGGCGAGTTGGGCGGGGCCCTCTTCCGACTCCGACTTCCCCTGAACCCACCCCGGCCCGGTCCTCAGAGTCCGCCAGCGACTCGGAAGGCCTCAGTTCTCCCGCCAGGACTTCGGGTGGCCATCGTGGACGACGACCAATCCGTCCGGAGCGTCCTGAAGCGCCGGCTGGAGGGAGAAGGCGCCCAGGTATTCACCCCCTCCCTTCCCCCGCCCGAGGAGGCCGGCTCCCTGCTCACCGAGCTCGCGGACCGGAACCCGCAGGCCATCCTCCTGGACATCCACCTGGGTGGGATCTCGGGACTGGATCTGCATGAGACCATGATCCGTCGTCACCCCAGGCTTTCCCACCGGGTGATCCTCATCACCGGCGGGTCCCTCCCGACTCGGAAGGTGAAGGCCCCGGTCCTGAACAAGCTCACGGACTGGGATGACCTGCTGAAATGGATCGGGAGCGTCCTCCCGGAGGACGAACTCGGTTGACATCCAGGGTCCTCCCCGTGACCGTTGTGTCATTTCTCCCATAGGAGAAGGGCTTGTGGACCCCATCATTCACAACTTCGATCCGTTCCTCCTGCGGCTGGGTGACAGCTTCGGGATCCGCTGGTATTCCCTCCCCTATATGTTGGGGATGCTCTTCACCTGGTACTCCCTTCGCCAGGCGGCACGGACCCGTCGGATCCGGAACCTGACCGAGGAGGATGCCGAGACTTTCGTCCTCGTCGCCATCGTGGCGGCCCTGGTGGGCGCCCGGTTCTTCCACGTCTTCGTCTTTGAATTCGACCGCTACGGCTTCGACCCGGCGGCGTGGATCGCCGTGTGGCGTGGAGGACTGGCCTTCCACGGAGGGCTGCTGGGGATCGTCCTGGCCGTGGCCTGGTTCGCCCAGTCCCGGGGAATCGGCATCTACCGGATCACGGACCGAATCGCCGTACCCGTGGCCCTGGCCCTGGGCTTCGGCCGGATTGCCAACTTCATCAACGCAGAGATGTACGGGACCCCCTACGAGGGCCCTTTCTGCGTGGACTACTCCCAGAACCAGTTCATGGCCTTCCCTCCGGAAGACTGCCGCCACCCCACTCAGCTCTACGAGTCGGCCAAGAACTTCGGGCTGGCGGGTGTCCTCCTCCTGGTCCGGGAGCGGTTCCGGCCCCGGCCCGGTGTCCTGACCTGGTCGTTCATCGGAGCCTACGGGTGGATCCGCTTCGGCCTCATGTACGTTCGGGAAGAGCGGACCGTCTTCGCCGGCCTGACCCTCTCCCAGGTCTTCTCCGGACTCATGGGGATCCTGGGGATCGTCATGCTCATCTGGGTCATGACCCGGGATCCCATTGAGGACCCTCCGGAGAGGGGTCGGGGTCATGAAGGGAAGGGACGGGGTCGCCCCCGCCACCGCAGGGGCCAGACCTGACCATGCCACGCCTCCAAAGGAGACTGAACCATGCCTCGTCGCCCCCTTGTTTCCGCCGCGGTCCTTGCCTCAGCCTTCCTCTTCCTGGCCGCCTGTGACACCGGGACGCCTCCCGCCCTCGAAGGAAGCGGAGCCGGTGGAGCAGAGTGGATCTCGGGGACGGTGGATGAGCGCTTCCAGCAGGTAGGCGACCAGTTCGCCGGCTTCAGCTCCACCATGTTCGAGGTGGCCCACCGCTACCGCGAGCTTTCCTGGGCTGTGGAGGATGGGAACTGGGAGTACGCCACGTACCAGACAGAGAAGATCGCCGACGCCATCGAGCTCGGGATCATCCGACGTCCTGCCCGGGGCGAATCGGCAGAAACCCTCTTCCTGGGCTCACCCGTAGATGAGATGCTGGCGGCGCTGGAGACCGGCGATGCCAGGACCGTGAGTCAGGAATTCCAGGAATTCACCGCGGCTTGCAACCAGTGCCATGTGGCTGAGGACATGGCGTTCGTGGTCGTGGGGCCCCCGGAGTTCCGGAGTACCGTGGTCCAGCCATGACCCCGCGACCTTCATCGTCCAGCCTCGAGCCTCCATCCCGTTCCCAGGTCCGTCCATGTCACGCGCAACCGCACTTCTCGTCGTCGACGTCCAACCCGACTTCCTTCCTGGCGGCCATCTGGCGGTAGGAGAAGGAGACCGAATTCTCCCCGGGGTCCGGACCCTCATGGAATCGGAGGCCTTCCCGGTGAAGGTGGCCACCCAGGACTGGCACCCACCGGAGCACGCTTCCTTCGCCTCCAACCACCCGGACACCGAACCCTTCCAGACCATCCAGCTCCACGGCCATGAACAGGTCCTCTGGCCCGACCACTGCGTGCAGGGTAGTCCCGGTGCCCGACTCCACCCCGACATGCCCTGGAAGGAGGTCCACGCCGTCATCCGTAAGGGCACCGACCCCCAGGTGGACTCCTACTCTGGATTTCGAAACAACTGGGGCCCAAGCGGCGATCGGCCCGCCACCGGACTGGCCGGTTATCTCCGGGAGCGGGAGGTGGAGGCCGTAGTGGTCTGTGGGTTGGCCCGGGACTATTGTGTCCGTTGGACCGCCGAGGACGCGGCAGAGGCGGGCTTCCAGACCACCCTGGTGTGGGATCTCACCCGGTCCGTGGACCCCTCCGGGGATGACGCACTCCGCAGAGAGCTGGAGAGCCGGGGAATCCACATCACCACCCTCCAGGAGCTGGAGATCTGACCATGGCCATCCGTGTATCCGCTCTATCGATGATCCTGACCCTCCTACTGCTTCCGGCCTGCCAGGATGTGGAGCGATCCGAGTTGGAAGGGCAAGGCGAGGGCGGTGCTGCCTGGATCTCAGGCTCCGTAGACGAACGGTTCCAGCTCATTGGTGAACAGATGGGCGGATTCAGCTCCTCCAAGTGGGAGGTGGCCCACCGCTACAACGACCTCTACTGGGCAATCCAGGATGAGAACTGGGCCTACGCCGACTACCAGGTGGACAACATCTCCAGCGCCATCGAGCGGGGGATGATCCGGCGTCCCGGCCGAGCCGAATCCTCTCAGAACCTCTTCCTCGGGACCCCGGTCGATGATCTGCTGGCCGCCCTGGAAGCCGGGGATGGGCAGGCCGTCGGGCAGGCCTTCACCGAGTACACGGCGGCATGCAACCAGTGTCATGTAGCCGAGGAGATGGACTTCATCGTCGTGGGCCCGCCTGAGGCCCGTTCCACTGTGGTCCAGCCATAGACCGAGGGGTCAGTGGGATGGACACCTCCACGGGTGAACTCCGCCGGGAGGTAGGGCTTCCGGGCGCCATCTTCATGGGGCTGGGCTCCATCGTCGGCACCGGCCTCTTCGTCTCGCTGGGAATCGCCGCCGGAGTGGCTGGCTACGGCATCCTCCTGGCTCTCCCCCTGGCCGCCCTGCTGGCCCTTTTCAACGGGCTCTCATCGGCCCAACTGGCCGCCGCCCACCCGGTGAGTGGAGGTACGTACGAGTACGGGTACCGCTTCCTCTCTCCCGGACTGGGCTTCAGCGCCGGGTGGATGTTTCTCCTGGCCAAGGGGGCCTCCGCTGCCACGGCGGCACTGGTACTGGCTGGAGCGCTACTCCTGCTGCTTCACGGACTGGGCGGCCAGGGCGCAGGGTCACTCGCTGAGGGGTTCGGGGGCCTGG
>PWWP01000102.1 GCA_003562075.1 Gemmatimonadota bacterium | reverse complement strand
CGGGACCCAGCTCGGCTCCTCGATCGCCGCAACCGCTGAGGGCAAGGGTCGGCAGGAGGAGAAGGGTCAGGAGTTCGCGCGTCAAACGCATTCGGATGCCTCGATTCGTTGAGTCGGTACTGAACATGTAGCCTCAGGTCGCCACTCTGGGTGGTGGCTGAAGGGTCCCAAGAGTGTTACACCAGAGTCTGGAAGGTCGTTGAAGAAGTACAGGGCGCCACCGTTGGGAGCGCCAGAGAGCCACATCGTAGGCGGCGACCCGAAGGCATTGCGAAAGCTACGTCGAGGGAAGCCAACGAGCGAGAGGGCTCCCTGCCGCCTCGACCCGGGCTCGCAAGACCCCGGCGCGCGGCCGCACCCCACTTTCCGATCAGACTTCTAGGCTGCTTGTGCCCGCTCCTTCACCAGGAGGTCCAGCGCCCGGATCAGGGTCCGGGTCAATGGCTCGGTCCCCACCCGGGTCAGGGAGAGGGAAAGGGGCATCATCCGACGGACGCCCACCTCTACCTGTCTGTCCCGGAAGGGCGCCTCCAGCGCCGTTAATCTGGGGTTGGCCGCCGCCCGGAAGGTGAGTCGACCTTCACGGTCACGGACGAAGATCCGTTCCAGCCCCAGCTCCTTCCCCAGGAGCCGGAGGAGGTGAGCGTCCAGGAGACGTTCCACCCCATCGGGGAGGGGACCGTATCGATCGGCCAGCTCTCCCCTGAATTCCTCCACCTGATCCCGATCCTCCATCCCGGAGAGGCGCCTGTACAGGTGGAGTTTCTGCCCTGCGTCCGCCACGTAGCTGTCGGGGATGAAGGCCGATCCGGTGAGGGAGACCTCTGGTTCGGGGAATTCCTGGGCCTGGCCAGCACCTCGGCGGAACCGTCGAACCGCATCTTCCAGCAAACGAAGATAGGTGTCCATGCCCACAGCGTGGGCGTAACCGGATTGGTTGGCGCCCAGGAGGTTCCCGGCGCCCCGGATCTCCAGGTCCCGGAGGGCCACCTGATAACCGCTCCCCAGCTCCGTGTGCCGTTCCAGGACCCGGATCCGCTGGCGTGCGTCCTCGGTCATGGATTCGGGCACGACCAGGTAACAGTAAGCTCTTCGATCCGATCGGCCCACCCGTCCCCGGATCTGGTAGAGCTGGGCCAGCCCGAAGTGGTCGGCACGATCTACGATGAGGGTGTTGGCGTTGGGCACGTCCAGCCCGTTCTCGATGATGGAGGAGCAGACCAGTACGTCGATCTCACCCTGGATGAACCGAGCCATGACATCCTCGAGGGGACCAGCCTTCATCTGGCCGTGGGCCACCTCCACCTGGGCGTCAGGAGGGGCGATGCGGCGGACCCGAGCTGCCGTGGTGTGGATGGTCTCCACCCGGTTGTGGAGGAAGTAGATCTGTCCTCCCCGGTCCAGCTCCCGAGCCATGATCTCGGCAAGGAGTCCATCGCTCCAGGGAATGGCCTGTGTGGAGACGGCCAGCCGATCCCGGGGCGGGGTCCGGATCAGGGAGAGGTCTCGCATGCCTCCCAGGGAGAGTTGGAGAGTCCGAGGGATGGGGGTGGCGGTCAGGGTCAGGACGTCCACTGAGGCCCGAAGCTTCTTCAACCGTTCCTTGTGCTTCACCCCGAAGCGCTGCTCCTCGTCCACGATGAGAAGGCCCAGCTCCCGGAACCGGATGTCTTCCGAGAGAAGGCGGTGGGTCCCGATGACCATGTCCACCTCTCCCCGCTCCAGGCCGGCCAGGATCTCCTCCTGTTCTTTTCGGGTCCGGAAGCGGGAGAGGCCGGCCACTTTCACCGGGAAGTCGGCCAACCGTTCCTCGAAGGTCCGACGATGCTGTTCCACCAGGATGGTGGTGGGTGCCAGGACCGCCACCTGCTTCCCATCCTGGACGGCCTTGAAGGCGGCCCGGATGGCCACCTCCGTCTTGCCGAATCCCACATCACCGCAGATGAGTCGATCCATGGGTCTGGGAGACTCCATGTCCTTCTTCACCTCAGCGGTGACTCTGCGCTGATCCGGTGTGTCCTCGTAGAGAAATGAGGACTCCATCTCCCGCTGCCATCGGGTGTCAGGAGAGAAGGCGTGACCCTCGGCCAGCTTCCGCTCGGCATAGAGCTCCACCAGTTCCTGGGTCATCCGCTCGACGGCTTCTTCCGTCTTCCGCTTCAGCGTCTTCCAGCGCTTCCCACCGATCCGGTGCACGGAGGGGGGCTCGGTGTCATCATCCTCCCCGATCCAGCGCTCCAGGAGGTCCAGCCGGTAGACCGGGACCCGGAGGATCTCTCCTCCGGCGTACTCCACGGCCAGAACCTCCAGCTCCTCACCGGAGATCTCGATCTTCTCCAACCCCCGGAACTGACCGATCCCATGGTCCATGTGGACCACGTAATCGCCAGGGGTCAGTTGGGCCATGCTCTCCAGGGCCACGGCCCCCCGGAAGCTCCGGCCCGTGCGGACCCGGCGGCTCCTCCGGAAGATCTCATGGTCGGTGAGCACATTCAGGGAAGGCGTGGCCTCAGGCAGGAGAAAGCCCGACTCCAGGGTGCCCACCCCGATCTGGATCCCGGGGAAGCGGGCGTCCCGCTCGGCCAGAATCTCCTCCAGCCGCTCCACCTGGCCGTCGTTGTCACAGAGGATGACGGTCCGGGCCCCTCGGGCCTCTCCCTCTCGGAGGAAGGCCACCAGTTCATCCAGCTTCCGTTCGATCCTGGGGGGCGGTTCGGCTGAGAAGGACGGCTGGGTTTCGGGTTCGGAGCTGAGTCGAAGGACGGGGAACTCCCGGATCCGGGACGCGGCCTCCTCCGGGGGGAAGAGGATCCGGTCCGGTGCGGGGAGGCTCTCGCCCCCTTCCTCCCGGTCCGATCGGATCCGGCGAGCCTGGGACCAGTTGGACTGGAAGTTCTTCTCCCAGTGGCCTCCCTCCATCCCGGCAAGGATGGCCCCCTCGGGAAGGATCTCCAGGAGGCTTCGAACCGAGGTGGCCGGAGCCCCCTCCTGCTGAGCTCCCCGGAAGGAGGCCGGGAGGAGTTGAGCGGACGTGACCTCCCGGGTGGATCGCTGGTTCGCCACGTCGAAGAGACGAATGGAGTCGATGACGTCCCCCCAGAACTCAAAGCGGAGGGGGTCGGGCTGGCCCAGGCTGAAGATGTCCACGATCCCGCCCCGGACGGCAAACTGCCCCACCTCTTCCACCAGTGGGGTCTTCTGGAACCCCATGGCCTCCAGCTCCTCGGCCAGGAGGGTGAGCCCGATTTCGTCCCCCACCTCCAGCTCCAGGCGGAGACCGGTGAGGCGGTCGGGCATGGCCACCCGCTCCTGGAGGGCCCGGGGCGTGGTGACGAAGAGACGGGCCTCGCCGCTCAGGAGAGCTTCCACCCCCTCCACCCTGAGACCACCGATGCGGGGATCGTCATCATCTCCGTAGAAGCGGGACTCGCTCTGGGGGTATAGGTGGGTGGCGCCTTCCCCCAGGAGGGCGATCAGGTCCGCCTCCATTCGGCTGGCCTCTTCCGGGTCCTGGGCCAGGAGGATGAAGATTCGGTTGGCGTGGGCCTCGTGGAGGGCTGCAAGGAGGGCTGTAGCCGCCGACCCGCGGAGGCCACCGGCCGAACGATGCTCTCCTCCCTCCGGAAGGCTTCGGGAAAGAAGTTGAAAAGCCCTGGTGGAGCGAATGCCCTCCACCACGGGATGGATGCGTCGTGTCACGAAGTCTGGTCCAATGGGTTGTTCGAGGGGGTGGCTCGTGCCGGTTCTCTTCGAGCGGCCACCCACCCTTCAGCCAACAGGAGGAGAAGGACGGCCAGGAGGAGGGGCTGCCAGATCTCCCGGCCCCGGCGCTCACCTGGGGCCAGGCGGGCCCACTCCCGGG
>PWWP01000014.1 GCA_003562075.1 Gemmatimonadota bacterium | reverse complement strand
GGACACCCCGCACTGGTCTGGGTCCATGGCGGCGTACGAGGGCTCTGGACCGCCAACTATTGGCCCTTCGTGAAGGAGGCAGTCGAACGAGGCTACGTGGTCATCGCGCCGGAGTACCGGGGAAGCATCGGATGGGGAGAGGAGCACCACCTGGCCTTCGACTACGGGGGATACGAAGTCGACGACAACGTGTCGGCCTACGACTGGTTGGTGGAACACCTCCCTCACGTGGACCCGGATCGAGTCGCCATGATCGGATGGAGTCACGGCGGCTACATTTCTCTTCTGGCCATGGCTCGGCCCCCCCACCCCTTCCAATCGGCGGTGGCCATCGTTCCCGTCTCCAACCTCATCTTTCGGCTTTCCTACAAGGGCCCCAACTACCAGCATCACTTCTCAACCGGCAACCGATTCCAGGGGCTGCCCTTCGAGCGCCGTGAGGAATACGTCCACCGGTCCCCTGTCTACCAGGTGGACCACATCGACGTCCCCGTCCTCGTCCACCTGGCTGACAACGACCAGGATGTGGACTTTGAGGAGGCGGAGATGCTGGTCCATGCTCTGGAGGTGAAAAAACCCAATCTGGCCGAGACCCGCATCTATCATGATCCGGAAGGGGGGCACGCCTTCGATCGGCAGGTGGACATGGAAACCCTGACGCCCCAATGGACCCCCCACATGCGGGATTCCTGGAACCGGATCTGGGCCTTCCTGGAGTGGAACCTCCGTCCGTATGAGGGTGGGAACGGCGACGTGGCGGACGATCGGTAGGAAATGCCTGGGACAAGCACGCCGATGGAGCTGAGGGGACGGTCCCTCCAATCCGCCCAGAAGGGCCTCACGAGAAGGGGTTCCGGGAACTCGTGCCGCTTCCTGTCGGCCCCCTTTCCTTCCGGCCCTGAATACCCCTCCGCGTGCCCCTTCCACTCCCACCTCATTTGTTTATCTTCCCGTTGCTCAGAGGGAAGAAGGGCGAGGGTTCTGCCCCGGGAGGTCGACCGTTTCAGGTCCGAACAGTCCCGGCCCAAGCAGAATCGATTCTCCTTCTGAAACCTCCCCTGGGCCACCCTCGTATGGGTGGATGGAGGCGGGATTCGACACCCCTTCCATCAGGAGAATTGATCAGATGATGTACATACAAAGGAGCCATCCAATGGCCATGCTTACTTCTCGGAGCCACCGGTTCACCCGGAGCCACAACTACAACCTCCCCGAGTACCGGAACCCGGCCCCTCGGGGCCAGAAGAGCCGGATCTCGGTAGTCGTCCCGGCAACCCACGAGCGTGCACCGCACCAGCGCCGCGCTGGAAACGACGTCCAGCGGTAAGGGTTGGGACAGGGGCTTCAGGTTCTGACCTGGAGTCCGAAGCAGGAGACGGAAGGGGCCCGACGCACTGCGCGTCGGGCCCCTTCCTCGTTCCAGGCCCCTTGACAGCCTCAGCTCCCCCCGATACAACTGAAGCAAACATAGACACCTTTGGATTGACCACTCGGACCAACCACGTGATCCAGCTTCAGTTCAGCGCACTCGGGCTCTTTAGCGAGCTCCTTGGCCTCCTCCTTCTTAGCGGGGGCCGGGGAGGGGAGCTCCGACTGCGCGCTGGACCGGGTTGACGCCACGGAAGACAGCACCAACGCAGCCGAACGGGCCCTCTCACCACGAGGGGGCCCGTTTTTCGTTGGCCTGGTTCGAGTCCTGTCCTCGAGCCCACGGGCCTCAATCAGACAGGGAGGCGAGATGCCGGCATGGAGCGAGTCCTGATCTTCGACACCACCCTCCGGGACGGAGAACAATCTCCTGGAGCCACCATGACCACCTCAGAAAAGCTCCGAATGGCCCACGCCCTCGATGCCCTGGGGGTGGACGTCATGGAAGCCGGATTTCCCGTCAGCTCCCCCGATGACTTTCTGGCCGTCCAGAAGATTGCTCGTGAGGTGAAGCGACCCGTCATCGCCGCACTGGCCCGGGCAGGGGAAAAGGATGTGACCACCGCGGCCCGAGCATTGGAGGAAGCCGACAATCCCCGAATCCATGTCTTCATCGCCACGTCACCCATTCACCTTGCAGACAAACTCCGGATCAGCGAAGACGAGTGTATCCAGCGTGCCGTGCAAGCCGTGGAGCTGGCTCGGCGTTACGTAGAGGACGTGGAGTTCAGCGCGGAAGACGCCACCCGCACCCCCCTGCCCTTCCTGGCACGGGTCGTCGAGGCAGTTGTGGAGGCCGGCGCCACGACGGTGAACCTCCCGGACACCGTCGGCTATGCCCATCCTTCCGAGATCGACCACATGATCGGGACCATCCAGGAGACCGTAGCGAATGCCGCCAGCCTCGTCCTCTCCGTCCACTGCCACAACGACCTGGGGTTGGCCACGGCCAACTCCCTGGCCGGGGTCCGCGCCGGCGCCCGACAGGTGGAGTGCACCGTGAACGGCATCGGTGAGCGGGCCGGGAACGCGGCCCTGGAGGAGGTCGTCATGGCGTTGAAGGTCCGGAGTGACCTGGCGGAGGTGACCAGTGGCGTGGATACCCGTAGGATCTACCCCACCAGTCAACTCCTCACCCGTATCACTGGGCTCCATCCCCAGCCGAACAAGGCCATTGTGGGAAAGAACGCCTTCGCCCACGAAGCCGGAATCCATCAGGACGGGATGCTCAAGGAGCGAACGACGTACGAGATCATGGACCCCCAGATGGTGGGAGTCCCAGCAAGCCGGCTGGTCCTTGGCAAGCACTCGGGTCGGCATGCCCTGGCCGATCGCTACCGGGTCCTGGGGCACGAACTCTCCCAGAAGCAAGTGGAACAGGCGTACCGCCTCTTCAAGCTCCTGGCTGACCAGAAGAAGGAGATTCTGGACGAGGATCTTCTGGCCATCCTGCACTATGGAGCCATGGACGACATCCCGGCCCACTACAAGGTGGAAGTGCTGGAGGTGACCTGTGGTGGAGAGTGGTCCACCGCCACAGTCACCCTTATGGAGGAGGGCGACCTTCCCCGAACCGCCACCGCCCGCGGCGACGGGCCTATCGCCGCCACGCTGGCAGCCGTGGACGAATTGGTGGACGAGCGAATCCGCCTGGAGGAATTGACCATCCGGGCAGCCACGCCGGGAAAGGATGCGGTGGGAGAGGTGACCCTCCAGGCCCGCATCCGCGGAATCACCTTCACGGGTCGCGCAGCGTCCACCGATGTGGTGGACGCCGCCCTTCGGGCCTATCTGAATGCCCTGAACAAGGCAGCACAAGCCAGGGTCCTGGAAGCCAGGGCCCTTCAAGCCGCTGGCGACCTCTGGGGGGTATGAAGGGAATGAACAGCTTCCACGTGGCATTTCTACCTGGCGACGGCATCGGTCCGGAAGTGACGGCAGCGGCCAGGGAGCTGCTGGAGACCACCGGATCCCTCCATGGCTTCCGGCTTCGGTCTACCGAACATCCAGTCGGATGGGACGCAGTCACCCGAACGGGCTCCCCCCTTCCCACCAATACCTTGAGCGCGTGCAGACAGGCCGACGCCGTGTTCCTGGGAGCGGTCGGAGATCCGGCCGCCGATGCCGCCCCACCGGAGCAGCGACCTGAAACCGGACTTCTGGCTCTCCGATCGGCGCTGGGTTGCCAAATCAACCTCCGACCCTTCCGGTCCCTGGAGCCCCTGATGGATGCCTCCCCCCTCCGACCAGAGAGGATCCGGGGCACCGACCTTCTCATTGTCCGGGAGCTGGGGGGCGGCCTCTACTATGGAGAGCCTCGGACCCTGGACCCACCCGGGGGAAGTCACCGGAAGGGAGTGAACACCCTTGTCTACTCCGAGGAGGAAATCCGACGGGTGGCCCACGCCGCGTTCAAGCTGGCTTCCGAACGGAGAGGGCACCTGGTATCGGTGGACAAAGCGAATGTCCTGGAAACTTCCCGTCTCTGGCGGGAGGTGGTGACCGACGTGGCCTGGGAATACAGCCGGGTCCGGCACGAGGACATGCTCGTGGACCGCGCCGCCATGGAGTTGGTCCTCCGGCCCGCCGCCTTCGACGTGATCCTCACCTCGAACCTCTTCGGTGACATCCTGAGCGATGAGGTGGCCGGCGTGGCCGGCACCCTGGGACTCCTCCCCTCGGCCAGCCTGGGAATCGGCACTCCCCTCTTCGAACCGGTTCACGGATCGGCGCCGGACATTGCCGGCCAGGGCATAGCTAATCCCATCGGCGCCATCCTATCGGCCGCCCTCCTCCTCCGTCACGGGCTGGACCAATCCGACGCGGCGACGAACCTGGAGGAGGCCGTAGAACAGGTCCTGGCCCGAGGCTTCCGCACACCCGACATTGCCACCGAGAAGCACACTGTCCTGGATACCCAGGCCTTCACCCGCCAGGTGGTGGACCAACTCATCCCCACGGGGGAACTCCTCCCACCTGACTCCACCAAACCGGAGAAACACGCATGAGCAGCGACTTCAGCTTCCCTCCCTGGATCTGGCGTGATGGTGAGTTGATCGCCTGGGACGACGCCCAGATTCACGTCATGACCCATGCCGTCCACTACGGATCCTCCATCTTCGAGGGCATCCGCTGCTACAGCACCCCGGACGGGCCGGCCGTCTTCCGCCTCCAGGACCACCTCCACCGGTTCTTGAACTCGGCTCGGGTCTATCGGATGGAGCTCGGATGGACCCACGATCAGCTAGCCAAGGCAAGTGTGGAGCTCATCGCCGCCAACGATCTGGACGCCTGCTACCTTCGACCGCTGAGCCTGCGTGGGGTTGGCTCAGTGGGGCTCAACCCGGCGGCAAGCCCCATGCACACCTACCTGATCTGCTGGCCCTGGGGGGCCTACCTGGGAAAGGAAGCCCTGGAAGAGGGAGTGGACGTCTGCGTCTCCTCCTGGAGCCGTCCCGCCCCCAACACCTTCCCGACCCAGGCCAAGGCTGGAGGGCACTACATGAACGCTCAGCTCATGAAAATGGAGGCGGTGGCCAACGGCTACGCCGAAGCCATTGCCCTTACCCCCTCGGGCCTGGTGAGCGAAGGCAGCGGCCAGAACATCTTCCTGGTGCGGGACGGCGCCCTCATCACCCCTCGGATGGATGGGTCCCTCCTCTCGGGGATCACCCGAGACAGCATCATCCAGTTGGCGAACCGGGAGGGGATCCCCGTCCGGTACGAGACCGTGCCCCGGGAAGCCCTCTACACTGCCGATGAGCTCTTCTTCACCGGAACGGCCGCCGAGGTCACCCCCGTCCGGAGTGTGGACAGGATCCAGGTGGGACCGGGCGAACCGGGACCGGTGACACGGCGACTCCAGGCGGCCTTTCTCCGGATCGTCCAGGGCGAGGAGGAGGACCAGTTCGGCTGGCTGACCCCCGTGGCCCCGCTCAGAACCGAAGAAGCTTCCTCCTCTTCTGTCCAGTCTGCGTCCTCGGCAGGGGGTGGCAATTGAGCAGCTCCGGCGGAAGGATGGCACCCCGGGCTGCCGACTCGCCGCCAGCCCATGGTGCTGACCCCAGAAACCTCTTTCAGAAGGTCTGGGACCGTCACGTGGTCCACCGTGCCGAGGGGCAGCCGGATCTCCTCTACGTGGACCTCCATCTTGTCCACGAAGTCACCTCACCTCAGGCCTTTGAAGGCCTACGACTGGCCGGCCGGTCCGTTCGGCGCCCGGATCGGACCGTTGCCACCGTGGATCACAACATTCCCACCTGGCCTCGATCCCTTCCCATCAAGGACGCCGTGGCGAGACGGCAGATCGAAGCGCTTCGAACGAACGCCCGGGACTTCGGAATCACCCTCTTCGACGTGGAGAGTCCGGACCAGGGAATCGTCCACGTCATTGGGCCCGAACTGGGACTCACCCGTCCAGGGATGACCATCGTCTGCGGCGATAGTCACACCTCCACCCACGGGGCCTTCGGAGCCCTGGCCTTCGGTATTGGGACCTCACAGGTGGAACACGTTCTCGCCACCCAGTGCATCCGGATGGATCGCCCCCGGACGCTGAAGATCCAGGTAGAGGGAGGATTGGCGCCCGGTGTGACGGCCAAGGACCTGATCCTGGGAATCATTGGACGGATCGGAGTCGATGGAGCCCGTGGACACGTCATCGAGTATACAGGCCCGGCTATCCGATCTCTCTCCATGGAAGGCCGGATGACGGTGTGCAATATGTCCATCGAAGCCGGCGCCCGAGCGGGGATGATCGCTCCCGATGCGACCACCTTTCAGTACCTGGAGGGGCGAAAATACGGACCCAGCCCCAAGGCCCTGGAAGCCTTGAAGGAGGACTGGATTGGTCTGGCTTCAGACCCCGGCGCCGCATTCGACGCGGTCTTGACCCTGGATGCCGACGAACTCGCGCCTCAGGTCACCTGGGGAACCACCCCTGGGATGGTGGTGCCCGTGACGGGGGCGATCCCCGACCCGTCCACCCTACCCTCCCGCTCCGAACAGGAGGCCGCCCTTCGGGCCTTGGACTACATGGGGCTTGATCCGGGCATCCCGGTGGAGGACATCCCCTTGGATCGGGTCTTCATCGGCTCTTGTACCAACGCTCGCCTGGAGGATCTGAAGGAAGCGGCACAGATCGTTCGAGGCCGCCACGTCCACCCATCCGTCGGAGCCATGGTGGTCCCAGGGTCCACTCAGGTGAAGAGGGAGGCGGAAGCCGCCGGACTGCACCGGATCTTCATGGAGGCAGGCTTCGAATGGCGGGAGGCAGGGTGCTCCATGTGCCTGGGGATGAACCCAGACATCCTCCAACCGGGAGAACGTTGTGCCTCCACCTCCAACCGCAACTTCGAGGGACGGCAGGGCCGAGGCGGACGGACCCACCTGGTGAGCCCGGCCATGGCGGCGGCGGCAGCTATCGCCGGCCATTTCGTGGACATCCGAAACTGGGAGGATCAGTCATGAGACCCTTCCGCCAGGCCGCAGGCCCCATCGCTCCCATGGACCGGGTGGATGTGGACACGGACCAGATCATCCCCAAGCAGTTCCTCAAGCGGGTGGAGCGGACTGGCTATGGGACCTTTCTCTTCCATGATCTCCGATACGATGAGAACGGTTCACCCCGAGCAGATTTCGTCCTGAATCAGCCGGCCTACGCCAACGCACCCATTCTCGTAGCCGGACGGAATTTCGGATGCGGCTCCTCTCGGGAACACGCCGCTTGGGCTTTATCCGATTTCGGCTTTCGGGCCATCCTGGCACCGGCCTTCGCCGACATCTTCCTCAGCAACTGCTATCAATCCGGGCTCCTACCCGTGACCCTGTCGGAAGAAGAAGTGGGAACCCTCATGAACCGAGCCCTGGAAACCCCGGGATACCGGGCCACCGTGGACCTGCAGGCCTGCACCGTTCAGGGGGAGGACGGCTTTGTCGCCAGCTTTCAGATTCCTCCCTTCCGCCGTGAATGCCTCCTCCAAGGCATCGACGACGTGGACCTGACCCTGGCCCAGGAGGATCGGATCCGGTCCTGGGAAGCCGACTTCGCCAGCGAGGGACTCCTCCCCTGATCCCGTGCGTCGGGAATCGGGAGGATGTCTGACGGGACTCGACCGCCACCTGATTTGACGGAAAGGGAAGGCCCGGGGCATTTTTCCTACAAAGTTACAGACTTCCAAGGGTCGGGGTTGCAGGTCGCACCCTCCTGCACCATTGGGTGGGTCGATTCCACCCCAGACCATCTGTGGCTTCGGGTTCCACCCTTCTGACGCCAGACGGAATGTCCGAACCGACCTATCACCTCAACCTCCTGGGGCCGTGTGAGTTGCACACCCGGTCCGGTGAGGTGGTGGACATTCCCCAGGGGAAGCCGCTGGCCCTCCTGGCATACATCGCCTTGGCCCCCTCCCCTCCCCCCCGCGATGAGTTGAGCAAACTGCTCTGGTCCGGGGTCCCCCGGAAGCGGGCACGGGGTTCCCTCCGCCAGGCTCTCTGGAAGCTCAGGACCGTTCTGGGCGAGGACGCCTTCACCTCTGACGATCCAGTGGTCCTCCGGGACGATCTTCTTGAGATCGATATCCACCGGCTCCGGGACCACCTTCAAGAAGGGCGACTTCTCCAAGCCGTGGCGGTCTGGAAGGGACCTCCCATGGAGGACCTGGACATCCGCGGGGTTCCAGGATGGGAACGGTGGGTCGACGGGGTCCGAAGGGAATTGGAACAGAGATTTGGGAGTGCCCTCTCCGACCGAGGGAACCGGGAAAGGGAGCTACAACCCGGAAAGAGCGCGATCCAGTGGCTGGAGCAAGCGGTGGAAGTGCAGCCCCACCGACTGGAGCATCATCTGGACCTGGCCGAAGCCCACCTGGAGTCCCGGGCCTTCGACGAGGGTGCCCGGGCTCTCGCCACTGCCCGCAAGCGGTTTGAGGATCCGGCTGCGCTGGAGGACATCGGAGCCGTTGAGGAACGTCTGCTCCAGCTCAAGCGAGGTGCCCCTGCCGTGCTTCCGGAGGCCTCCACCGGCCTTCGACTCCAGTTCACGGGCCGCACCCGGGAGTTCGCCGCCCTGGTCAGACGGTGGCATCTGGCACGGGAAGGCGAATCCAGCGTTGGACTGATTCTGGGAGAGGCCGGGATCGGAAAGACCCGGCTGGCCGAAGAGGTAGCCCTCCTGGCTCGCAGCGAAGGCGCCCGGGTCGTTCAGGTGAAGGCCGAGGATTCGGAGCGTCCCATCGAATGGGCCCTCCTGGGGGAGTTGGTGAGGAATCTCCTTCCGCTTTCCGGAGCCGCCGGCATCAGCGCCGGCTCCCAGGACATGCTGCGCAGCCTCCTTCCCTCCCTGCCTCCGACCCAGGGGAATGGAGGAAGCCAGGGGGAAGCGATCTCGGCAGGCCTTCCCCGGACCCGCCCTTCCGCAGCCCTGACCGACGCCCTGCAGGACCTGCTCTCCGCCGTATCAGAAGACGCGCCGCTCCTCGTGATCGTCGACGACCTCCAATGGGCCGATGGCGAGAGCCGATCCGTCCTCGCCCGGGCTGCCACCCGGATCCGCGACGTTCCGCTCCTCTTCATCATCACCAGCCGAACCGGTGGCCCAGCGGTTTCTCCAAGGATCGGAAAGACGCTGAACCTCCTGGCTCGAGCCTCCACGTCCCTCCATCTGGAGTTGGGCGCCCTCACTGAAGATGAAACCCGGACCCTCCTTCAACGCACCCTCAACGCACCCAACCGCCAGGAAGCGGAGAGAGTGATCGGGCGAATAATCCGAGCCAGCCGAGGGAATCCCCTCTTCGTTCTGGAGCTCATGAAGGTTCTCCGGGACCAGGGGATTCTCTCGGAGAACGAAGACGGAAGCTGGACCCTGAACCCGGAACAGATCCCCCAGGACCTCCCCCTCCCTGCCAGCCTCAGGGATCTGATCAATCAACAGTTGGATCAGCTCTCCCAGTCTGCGTCCCTCGTGGCCGCTCACCTGGCTCGAGCCGGGCACCCGGTCTCGCCACGGGTGGTAGCCGCCCGAACAGGGATGAGCCAGTCAGCGCTGACCGACGGCGTCGCCGAGCTCATCCAACGACGAATCATCCACTGGGACGCCAGCGACAAGCTCGCCTTCGCCCATGATGAACTCCGGACCGCCGTCTCCCGTCGCTATCAACTCCACGTAGGGTTGACGACCGGGGGAGGTGCACACTGGTCCCTGTTTCGAACGGCTGTGGTGGCGAGTCTTCTCCTCCTCCTGGTGGGAGCGGCCGTCTACGCAGCCCGGGGTGATGCCCTCCCGGTCGCTCCTCCTCTGGGAGGAGGTCCGCTCCTCCTGACGATGGAAGGGGACTCCACCGTGGAGGCCCGAGCATCAGCCATCAATCCCATGGGAGGCTGGCGGACCCAGGCAGTCACGAGGGAGACGGGGGCAACGGGGAGTGCCAGCGCATTGGGAGCGCTGAGCCTCCAGGAGGGCGGAACGACGCGACTTCCGTCTCCAGACCATTCCCGGATTGCAGAACTTCGTCGAGGGTCGGCCGGAGATGACTCAGTCTGGGTGACGCGACCCGGGAACGAACTCCTGGGCATCCGGGGATGGGAGCGTATCCACGCCATGTCCTGGTGTGGAGACAGCCCGCCGTCCCTCCTCCTCTCTGTGGTAGATGGGGTCAGCCCCGGACTGTTGGTCTGGGAACCTTCCGGGAACCACGTCTATCCCCTGGACGTGACGGGAATGCCGGGTTCGCTCCTGGCTTGTTCTCCCGACGGCCGGTACGCCGCCATCGCCTTGGCCACTGATGGGGAAATGACTCTCTCCCTTATCGATCTGGGTGGAGCTGCACGACACCCCATTCCCCTGGAAGGAATCTATGGGCTCCGCAGTATCGACTGGGTTCCGGAGCGCCCCCACCCCGTCCCCACGGAGGTCCAGATCGAAGGGGAGGTGGACCGGGAACTGGACTGGGGAGACCGGGGAATGGTGCGTGCTCGAGTCGAAAGGGACGACGGGTCCTTCTCCTCGGACGGGATCCGCTGGATCAGTAGAGATCCGGGCGTGGCGTCCGTGACCTCCCGAGGAAGGGTGACGGCAAACCGACCCGGGCAAACCGTGCTTGTGGCCTCCTTCGATGGTTGGCTGGCCGACTCCCTGGTGGTGACCGTGAGGGGAGGAGACACTGCTCCACCGATCCTCTTCTGGGACCCCTCCCCTCCTCAGCGCTCCGACGGCTGGACCCGCCTCCCGGTCCCTCCGGCTCTTCACATGACCACGGACGAGCAGGATTCGGACGGTTTCAGTCCGGACTCGGCCAAGGCCACCACAGGCTGGCGCTCAACCCAGGGATTCGACCTCACTGCCGGGGGAACCCTGGAGACCGAGCTCCGTCTGTCACCAGACGAAGCCCCCCTCCAGACATGCCTGACCCATCTCCCGACTGCTCAGGACAGGCCGGAAGACCCACTCCAGCGATCCTCACAGGATGCGGAGCCGTCACAGGAGACGGGGGAGATGGGCAACCCGCTCCGTTTCTGTTTCTCCCTCTGGATGGACCCAGAGGGGACAATTCAAGGCGAACTCCACTATCATCCAGCCTTCCCTGGCCTGGCAGTGGACCTGCAGGACGCCGGTCAGACCACTGGATCGCAAAGGCACCACCTGTCGCTTACCCTTCGGGCGGACGGAGCCGGGATCGTACACCTGGACCGGGAGGAGGTAGCCCGAACTCCGTTACGCTTCGAGCTTGAGCGCCCGGGTCAGTGGCATGTTGAAACCGGTGGTGTGACCGTGGCTCCTCGCGACGATCTCCCGGATCCTGCATTCGGGAGCATCCTCCTCTGGCCTGACGTTCGATTCTGACCAGGAAGGAAGGGATCCGACGCGCGGCGGTCCGTGTGTGGCGAAGGTAGGACGCCTGTTGTCCGACCGGAGGGCGGCGCCACTGGTGGGACGTCGTTTTCATGCACCGCGGTCGGCTCAAAAAAAAGTCGCTCGGGAGGTTGCTCTCTCCCAGGGGGGTCGTTGTCGGCCCACCGCGCGTCGGTGAAGAAAGTGTGGTGACATCCATAGGATCCGACCCGTTAATGCGGCGTTAATCATACCTTTTGGCGGCATCGGTATGGCCGAACCACCTTCCCTGGAAGCGCTGCAAGGCAAGCAACGTAGGTGGTTCACGCAAACCAAAGGGAGAATGACGACTCGGAATCCACCGTTGCCCCCGATTCCAGCAGGCATGAGGTTGAAGGAGCCAAGAACTCAAGGCTGCCCACCCTCTTCAGAAGGCTGTTGGAGAACAGGAGCGACCGTGACCACAGACCCATTCGAACCGACCCCGCAGCGGAGCCGACGTACGACCCGGGGCACGTGGTCGGCTCTCCTTCTCCCCTTCCTCCTCCTCTCTGGATGCGGGGACCAGAACCCGGCCATGACTGTTGGAGAGGTGACCTTCTCGGAGGCGGAGATCCGGACCCTCCCGGACCGCCAACTCCAGCGCTTGGCTCGTATCACCGCCGTCGGCCTGGCCATCCACCAGAGCCGGGTGCTGGAGCTGGGCGCGCCGGTCCTGGCTCTGCGGACCGAGGAGGCACTCCTGGACCGCCTTCGGGAAGAAATGACGCTGGAGTGGGAGGGGGTCGACGATCAGGTTCTGGAAGCCCAGTACCAGGTCGACCCAGAGTGGGAGTTGGAAGTCCGCCACCTGGTTCGTCTCTCCGAGCGCTGGGAACCCGACGATCAAAGGGAAGCAGCGCGTCGGAAGGCAGAGGAAGCCCGAAGGGAGGCACTCACCGACACTCCGTTTGCCGACGTTGCCGCCCAATATTCAGAGGAGCCGGGAGCGGCGGAACGGGGCGGTCTCCTGGGCGCCGGACGCGAGGGAACGTGGGTCACCGACTTCTGGGAGGCCGCCCTGGCGCTGGAGGAAGGTGAGATCAGCCCCGTGGTGGAGAGCGAGTACGGTTTTCATGTGTTGAAGCTGGAGAGTCGAAGGATGGTTCCCTTTCCGGAGGCACGGGATCGGGTGGCCTCACAGGTGGCCGGAATGCTTGGCGGCCGGACGCGCTGGGAGGAGTGGGTGGAGGAGAAGAGAGGGGACATCGAGCTCACCCTGAACGATTGGGATGGAGTGGACCCGAATCCGAGTGTGGCCCGATGGCCAGGAGGAGAGCTTCCGGCGCATCGTGTCCTGGATCGGCTCCCAGGCATCCCCGCTCCCCAGGTGCAACGCTTCCAGGATGGCGATCACGAGACCCGCCGCCAGGTGATCCGCGACACCGCCCTGGCCTACCTCCTTCTGGACGAAGCGGAAGCACGGGGGATTGAGCTTCCTGCTCATCTGGAAGCCGGCATCCACCGGGACTGGGAGCGAAAGGTGGCCAGTTGGAGCGCCGCCTTCGGCTTCAGTCCCGAACTGGCGCTGGACCAGCTTGCCGCTCAGAGTCTGGATGCCCTCACCCGGACGGGGCAGAACGTGGGAATCGCTCGCGATGAGGTGGATCGAGTGGGCCCGGCCCTGGATCAGGCCTACCCGGTTCAGCTTCCGTCCAACCATTAGAAGGCTGTTGACGAACAGGAGCGACCGCCGTTGGGAGCGCCAGCCCGCTGGCTCCCAGGCGGCTCGCCGCAGGCATAGCGGACGAGCTACGTCCAGGCGAGCCAACGCCGAAGGCGGCGGCCTGCCGCCCCAACCCGCAGGGCGCCAAGGGGTTGCGGCCCTGGGTCGTCGTTGGAGCCCTTTGCCGATGCGCTGCGGCATCGCCTTCAAGGCTCCGCCTCGCCCAGGGCCGCAAGACCCCGACGCGGCGGCCGCTCCTGTCCTTCAACAGCCTTTCAGGCCCGGACAGGTCTGAGAATGGCCCGTTCACGACGGAAGAGACAGGGACTCTTTCTGGCCGGCTTCGGAATATACTTCGTGTTCCTCTGGATCTTCTGGAACACCCCCATCGTCTACCCCGTTCAGGTTTTCGTGGTTTTTCTCCATGAGATCAGCCATGGAGTCGCGGCCATCATGACGGGCGGATCGATCCAGAGGATCACCCTGAACCCACGCCTGGGCGGAGCCTGTTACTGCCCCGGTGGCAACGCCTTCATCACCCTGTCGGCAGGGTACCTTGGAAGCCTCGTATGGGGTGGACTCATCCTGGAGGTCGGACGAAAAGCAGGGCGAAGGGCAAATCGTGTCACGGGGGGAATTGGGGTGGCGGTGATCCTCCTGACCTTCCTCTTCGTTCGGAGCGCATTCGGAATCCTGTTCGGCGTCCTCTTCGGTGCCTTCCTCCTCCTGGCCGCCCGCGCTCTTCGTGACCAGGCCAATCGCCTGCTTCTCATGGGGGTCGGACTGACCAGCTGTCTCTACGCCATCCTGGACATCAAGACCGACATTCTGGATCGGCCCCACCTCCCTTCCGATGCCTACATGCTGGCTCAACTCACCGGGATTCCAACGGTCGCCTGGGGAGTGGCGTGGATCGGGGCAGCCGTCCTGATCAGCGTCTGGCTGCTCATTCGGGCGTTCCGAGAGGCGTGAGGGGATGGCCCCGGGCTGGCATCTCCGTAGCGGGGAGCCGGAGTCATCCAGCCCCCCCCTTTGCGCAGATCCCTCTTCTCCCATATTATCCAGGCGTTCCCTCGATGGGGACTGGGCCGGTGAGTCTGAGGCCAGGGTGCTTCGGCTCGGCCGGACCGCGGGACTCGATCCCGCTGGCGCCCCGCCCAAAGTCGTCCCGAAAAAGGAGGTGATCCCTTGTCTAGTTCCAGTAGCCATTCCAGCCTGACATGGGCAAGCGGTCGCCGTCTTGGCCTCTAAACAGCCGACGGATCGCTAGCTGCTGTTCAAGCCCTGCGTGAGCGATCGCGTCAGGCTGGACGGCGTGACGGGCGGCCCCCGGCGAGCTTCGGCTCGTCGGGGGTCACTCT
>PWWP01000146.1 GCA_003562075.1 Gemmatimonadota bacterium | reverse complement strand
TCATGGCTGGACAGGTCGTGACCGGCGTCGGCCTCCTGGCCTGGTGCGCCATCGTGGTGGGGTCCATCGACAATTTCCTTCGACCCCGGCTCATCGGCCGGGACGCGCGCATGTCGGACCTGTTGATCCTCCTCAGCACGCTGGGCGGGATCGTCCTCTTTGGTGCGGTGGGCTTCATTGTAGGGCCGATCGTGGCCGCGCTCTTCGTAACGATCTGGCACATCTACGGAGACGTATTCAAGGATTGGCTTCCGGCGGACCGAGAGCAGGCAGTCGACAATCAACGACGCCCCGCATGACCACATTGCGGGTTTGCCTGGCCATCTGGCTTGGAATCTGCAAATAGGGTTGGCGTACCGGGCGGGTGTGTACGGCGTACCATGTCTTCCGCAAGTTCTACAGACTCTCGGTGGCGGTTGAACGAGCCGCCCTCGGGAGCAAGGTCTCCGTCGCCCCGGGCCTCCCGTTGTGTACGGACCTACAGAGAACCACCGGGCACTTGGGGGTCAGCGGCTTGAGCTGCGCCGTGCACTTTGTTCCGCCAGGGGCTGCCATAATCTCCCTTGGCGTGGAACGGAGGCTCTGCTATGTGGCATTCCTGCATCACCGAGGTGTTGGCGCGACTATGCCTTCGTAGGCGTGTCGATGACGGCTGCGTCCGTTACCTCGGCGGACGTGGCCGGAGACGTGTTGGCCTCGGGGCTCGTACTCCATGTGCGGGTACGGTCCGATGGAGCTGAGAAGTGGAGGATGGTTGCACCACCTGACCCGTTCCAGGGTGGCGAGCTCCACGCCGGCGAGTCCGCGTCGCGGGCAGGCCCTCCCGGTTCTCTCGCTTCAGTTCTTTGATCCGGTCACCCGTTTCGCTCGCCCGAGCCTCTCGATAGCCTGCGTCTCGGAAGTCCACGGCCGAAGCGTCTGCCGGTTACAACGAATCTTCTTCGCAATGGCCCGGATCGCCACCCACTGAGCGAGGTAATCCCCCTCCTGCTCCATCACCATACCTACTGCTCGCTCTCGTACTATCGGGGAGTACCCCTTCGACCTATCCGGGACCCTGTCCACTCATACTCTGGGGTCTCCAGTAGACCCGGGGTGGTTCAGTTCTTGCCATACTTATATAGACTAGCGTCCCATGAACGAGCGCCTTTAGAGTGAGGGTCCCATGAATGAGCGTCTCCAGAGCGAAGGTCTCCAGAGCGAGGGGCCCCTGAGCGCGGACGCGGCGGCGGCGCTGCCGGCCAATGGCCGGATCGCCGTCGCACTCATCGAAGACAATCGGCTCGTGCGGGAGGCCCTGACCACGCTCCTCAACCGGTCTCCGGACATCCGGGTCATCAGTGGGGATGCCGATGGGCACGAAACGATCCTCCGGGGTCAGGAGCTGGATGTGATCCTTCTCGATCTCGGCCTGGAAAACGGAGACAGCCTCCGCCTCGCCAAGAAGGTCCTGAAGGATTTTCCTGATGCCAGGATTATCGTAATGGACCTCCTCCCGGCCTATGAGGAGTTGTCCCACTTTGTCGTCGCAGGAGTGTCAGGCTTCATCATGAAGGACGCCACCATGGATGCAGTCGTGGGCACCATCCGGGCGGTGGCGGCGGGCTTGAAGGTGCTCCCGGACGAGATGACCGGCACACTCTTCTCCGAGATTGCCAAGGAATCGGTGACGAACGGGGGGACGCACGACCAGGAGTCGGTGCGCATGACTCCCCGGGAACGGGAGGTCCTCGACCTCATCGCGGAAGGGATGAGCAACAAGGCGATTGCCAAGGAACTCCACATCTCCATCCATACGGTCAAGAGCCATCTTCGCAACATCATGGACAAGCTGACCCTGCACTCCCGGCTCGAGTTGGCGGTCTACGTCCACGACAGAGACGGCGTCTCTTAGCCTTCTCATCATTCTGAGCGATACGCGGCGAGGTCGCACTGGACTATTGTTACGGGAAGACCCCTTTCTCCATGTCGTTCTCGTCCTTGCTGAAGTAGCTCCAAGTGGCTCTGCAGTTGGTAGATTCGAGGGCGCATGAGGAGTATGCAGTACCATGGAATACAAGAACCGTCCTATCCCATCCCCAAAGAAGTGGGCATACGGATACGAAATCTCTCCGCCCATGACCCAGGTGCGCCTCAAAGCCATTGAGGACCTGCTCGAGGAGGAGCACGCCAATGCAAAGCTCCAGACCCGTACCTGGCAGGGGAGGTTTGTCGTGGAGGAGCAGGTCACACACCTACTGGTCGTGAGCGACAGTCCTGATCAGGCGCTGGAGGTCAATCGCAGGTTGGAGGCGGAGCTCAACCGGCTGGAGGCGGGGTTCTCCATCAGCCCGCCCATGGCGTTGGATGATGGCGAGGATCCCCGTTTCTGACGCTTGGAGCGACTCCGGGCGTCTGAGCGAGGGATGGCCGTTCGGGAGCACATCCTGAGTCGCATGGATGATCGGGACGCAGATCTGACACTGCCGTCCCGGAAGGTGCAACCCGAGGGGACCGAGACATGAACCCGAGACCTGTACCCATCACTGCGTTGCGGAGGAGATCTCGCCCAGATGGAGCCGAATGCGGCTTCGTTCTCCCGGGTTGAAGGTGCCGTGGACCACGGCCAGTCGCCCGTTCTGGCTGATGGCAAGCTTCCTCATGAAGAGTCCCTGGAGGCTTCCGCTGAATCCCAGCTCCTGGTCCGCCGTGCCCGGTACCAGCGTTGGAACGGAGATGCTCTCGCCTCCATCCACCGATCCTGCCAGCGCCAATCCCAGAGGTCGTTCCCGAGGCCCAGGGAAGAGGTCCCACAGGATCCAAGGGTTGTCATCTCCATCCAGGGTGAGTACAGGGAATCCACCGCCGGGTCCGGCATGGGACCGGGGAGGATCCAGGGTCCGGGGCTCGTCCAACTCTTCCATGTCCGAGTTCAGGCGAAGGTACCGGATGCTATACCCGGAGTCGGGACCCTCAGGCGCCTCTGCGTAGGCCAGATGAATGGTCCCCTCGTCATCCACGGCCAGAGTGGGAGCGTCGGCGTGCCCAGGCCCCTGAACGAGACGGGCGGAGGAGAAGGTACGGCCGCCGTCGGTGGAGCGGACAAGGTGGATGTCGGCCTGGGGATCTTCTCCCACGGTCCACGCCAACCAGACGGCTCCACCCGGCCCCACAGCCAGGGCAGGACCTCTCGCCGGTGCGTGGTCACCCGCCACCTGGACGGGTTCCTCCCAGGTGCGACCCTGGTCCACGGACCGACGCACCCGGAGGGCGCCCTCGTACTCGGTCCAGACTGAGTAGAGGATCCCGTCGGGCCCCTGAGCCAGTGCCAGGCTCCCGTTGTGCCACGACTGGGGAGTCAGTCGTCCCTTCCCTGCCCCTGCCGGGGTATTGGATAGATTCACCGGCGGGCTGAAGCTCTGCCCCCCGTCCTCCGACCGGGCAAAGAAGATCTCGCCGCCGTGGGAGCCCCCGGAGAAGACGATCTCCTGCCAGAGGAGATACACGATGCCCTCGTCAGTGCGGTCAAGGACCACCCGGGGAAGCCAGGAGAACACGTCCGGAGTGGCTGACACGTTCACCGGATCGGCAAGGACCGGTTCGCCCTGGGAGTCGAAGCGCTGGAAGATCACGTCCCGCCGAGACTGGTCGACCCAGGCCACCGCCACTCCCCCCTCCGGGTCCACGGCGACTGCGGGCGCGTCCACGTAGCGGAAGTCCGACTCGTTCATCCGCCATGGACCCTGGTAGGCCTCCCCCTCCGCCACCTGGATGACGTGCGTCCAGATCACCGAGGCGTCAGGGGCCTTGGACCCGTGGGCCGTGGTGTATGCCAAGGACGGTGCTCCCTCGCTCCCAGGATCCGGTGGAGGAGAGACCGGGGAAGTGGACGACCACGTCT
>PWWP01000238.1 GCA_003562075.1 Gemmatimonadota bacterium | reverse complement strand
TTCGCCCTGGACCATCCCCGGTATTTCCAGATGATCCACTCGTTCGCCGAGTCCATGGGCCTGGAGGAGGTTCCTGAGGCGGTGGAGGACGGGGCCTGCGCTATCCAGCGCTTCTGGGATGACCGGGTCCGAGAATGCATGGACGCCGGGGTCCTCCGAGTTGATGCGCCGGAGCAGATCGGGTTGGCCCTGTGGGCTCAGGGCTATGGACTCATCTCGCTGTACCTCCGGGGTCTCCTTCAGCTCTCAGAAGAGGAGTTCAGGCAGGCTTACAGTGCATCTTTTGCCCGGATTCTCCGGGGTATGGCCACCGGAGCATATTCCCAGGACTTGGACGCCTATCTGGCTGCCTCGGTGGGGGAATCGTGAAACTTGGATGGCCGGCTTCCGTAGGACGTGATGAAAGCGGTGCCATTCCGGCTCCGGACGGGCACCTGGGTCGCCACGTCTGCCGCCAGCACACTGACCTCGGTCACGACGACAGCGTCCACGACAGCCCAGCCGACCGCCTGCATCACATCCACCGATCCCGTGTCCGTCCCACCATGCAACCCGGGCTGCCATTCGTGCCCTTCCTTCAGCCACCTGGTTCTGCACGCGCCGAGATCCGGCTCCCAGCGGGTTTCCGATGGGGTGCCCTGCTCCCCCTCCTCGTGCTCCCGCTCTCATTTCTGGCCCCCCTTGCCGGGGGGATCCCTGGCCTCGACTCCGGTGGATTGACGGCCCAGGAGCGCCCTGCCACGGTGGAACAGCTCCTTGGGTTGGAAGGGGTGGAGCGACACGTCCTGAGTCTGGAGGAGGCCATCCTCACCGCCCTGGACCAGAACCGGGAGATCCGGGAGGGGCGACTGGCCGTGGACGAGGCCGAGGGACAGGTGCAGGAGGCCTGGGGGAGCGTGTATCCCCGGGTGGACCTGACCGGCTCCCTCACCCGGAACATCTCGCCGCCGGTGAGCTTCCTGCCTGAGATCTTCTTCGATCCCGACGGGGACCCAGGGCGCCTCATTCCGGTGGCCTTCGGACTGGACAACCAGTGGAGCTCGACCATTTCGGTGGAGCAACCCCTCTTTGAGGCCCAGGCCTTCATCGGGGTTGGGGCGGCTGGACGGTTTCGCGCGCTCCAGGACGAACAGCTCCGGGGTCGGGTCCACGAGGTGGTGACCCAGGTCAGGGGGAGCTATTACGAGCTCCTTCTGGCCGAAGAACAGGCTCAGCTCCTTCAGCGCTCATTGGACCGAGTGGTCCAGACGCTGGAGGAAACCCGGGCCTTGAATCGGGCCGGTCTGGCATCAGACTACGAGGTTCTCCGGCTGGAGGTGGAGTTGGCCAACCTGGAGCCCCAGCTTCGACGAGCTGCCAACGTAGCGCTCCGTATCGAACGGGAGCTGGTCACCGAGCTGGATCTGCCGGAAGGGACACGGCTCCAGGTCCAGGGAGAGCTGGCCCGGATGCAGTTGGATGACCCGGGCCAGAACACGACGGAGAACCGTCGACTCCTGGAGTTGACAGGGGTCACCCCTCCTCCGCCCGGAGATGAAGAAGGGCTGGCGGCCCTCCTGGCTCGGGCCCGGGTGGCCAGCTCCACCCTGCAGCAGGCCGGTTTGAACGAAGAGCTCCGACAGACCGAGCTCCGGCTGGAGCAGGCCGATTTCCTTCCCTCCCTTTCCTTGTTCGGAAACTACCAAGTCCAGGCCCAGCAGGACGGTGGACTGGATTTCTTCGGCACCTCGGGCCAGCGGGGGTACGGTCGGTGGGTCGGGATCCAGCTCAGCATTCCTGTTTTCACGGGCAGGCAGCGGACCGCTCGGGTGGATCAGCGTCGCTCAGCTCTTCGGACCGCCCAGCTCCAGACCGAGGTGGCCACGGACCGGCTCCGGGACGACCTGAAAGCCCTCCTGGAAGAGATCGATGAACTCCGGTTCAGAGCTCGCGCCCAGGGACTGGCCGTCCAGCAGGCCACCCGGGGTTTCGAGATCGCCTCGGCCGAGTTCCGGGAGGGGATGGTGAGCCAGCTGGAGCTGACGGATGCCGAGGTGGCTCTCCGGGAGAGCGAATTCAACTATGCCGAGGCCGTCTACGAATATCTGGAGACCCGGGCCCGGCTGGATGAGCTGGTGGGGGACGTCCCCATTCCTGGTGGCTGGTGAGATGTGCCCTCTCACCCTCAGGAAGAATACAACTCGGGCGGCACAGATCCCGGACAGGAAACCGCTCGGGCAGAAACAGAACCGCTCGCGCAGAAACAGAACCGCTCGCGCAGAAAGGGAACAGTTCGGGCGGGAAACAACAGCTCGGGCGGGAAACAACAGCTCGGGAAGGAAATGAAGATGAGACCCATGACCCTACGGAATCCCATGTCTGAGGCCCGTTCCCATTCCCGGGCTCCCTTTGTGGCTTTGGCCGGGCTTCTCTCCCTGCTGGTCCTGACCGGCTGCGGGGACGACGCACAGGCCGGTGAGGAGGGCCGCACCGCCTCGGGAGCCGAGAGTGGTGAAGGGGTCTCGACCCGGGTCATCAACGTGGAGACCCTTGAGCTCACCCGAGGTCCCTTTACCGAAACCGTCCGGATCGCCGGAACGGTCCAGGCCAACCGGGATGTGGTCGTCTCTGCCGAGGAATCGGGAGTGATCCGGCAGCTCCTGGTGGAGAAGGGGGCCGTGGTCCAGGCAGGCCAGCCCCTGGCCCGCATCGATGACGCCCTCCTGGCCTCCCAGGTCCGGGAAGCGGAGGCCCGAGCCCAGCTGGCCCGGGAAACGTGGGACCGGCGGAAGCGTCTCTACGAAGAGGACGGAGTGGGCAACGAGCTCGCCTACCTGGAGGCCCGTTATTCGGCAGAACAGACCGAGGCCGCGGTGGAGACGCTCCAGGAGCGGCTGGATCGGACCGTGATCCGGGCCCCCATTTCCGGGATCCTGGAGGACCGGGAAGTAGAGGTGGGGACCATGGTCTCGGCTGGGACGCCGGTCTTTCGGGTGGTGGAGGTGGACCCGGTGAAGGTCACCGGAGGGGTTCCGGAGCGCTTTGCCGCCGAGATCCGCCGGGGCACACCGGCCCGGGTCACCTTCGATGCCCTGAGGGACGAGGAATTCCACGGGGAGGTGGCCTATGTCGGTTCCACCGTGAACCCTCGGAACCGGACGTTCCCCATGGAGCTCACCGTCCCCAACCGGGGGCAGGTCGTGAAGCCTGAGATGGTGGCCAACGTCTCGCTGACCCGTCGGGAGCTGGAGGACGTGGTGGTGATTCCCCAGGACGCCGTGGTCCGGGTGGAAGAGGGATACGTGGCCTTCGTTGTCGTGGAGCAGGACGGACAGACCGTGGCCCAGCGCCGACCTCTGACGATCCTGGCTACTCAGCGGAACCAGGTCGTGGTGGAGGAGGGACTGGAAGCCGGAGACCGCCTCATCGTGGTGGGCCAGCAGCAGGTGGCCCAGGGGGATCGGGTCCAGGTGGTTCGGAGCCGGGAGATGACCCATGACTGATGGGACCCCTCCGAACGGCACGCCCTCCGACGGCCCGCCCTCCGACGGCCTGCCCCCGGACCGGACGCCCCCTGACGGGACGCCATCGGATGGGACACCCCCTGACGGGACGCCCCCCGACACCGACGGCTATCGTCCCTCTGTCCCCGTCCTGGACGAAGGGCGAAGGGAGATCCCCGAGGATGACCCGTCCTTCCTGGCCCGGTTCAAGGAGTTCGGACTCACCTCCTTCGCCGTGGCCCACCGGACCAGTGTGGTCATGCTCTTCGTCATCGTCTCCATCGCCGGGTTCCTGGCGTACCTGAACATCCCCAAGGAGAGCTCCCCCCAGATCGCCATCCCCCTCCTGGTGGTGAACACCATGTATCCGGGGGTGTCGCCGGCGGACATGGAGACCCTGGTCA
>PWWP01000112.1 GCA_003562075.1 Gemmatimonadota bacterium | reverse complement strand
AGCAGTACAAGGTCGCCGAGGTCTGACCCCTCGACGCAACGACCGGATCACCGAGCGAGACGATTGCAGGGCAGGGCCGCCTGCCAACCGGAGGTTTTCAGATGCCGCAGAACGAAACCATCCAAGATCTTGGACTGGACGAATACAAGTACCACTTCATCACGGAGGACGAACCCGTCTTCCGGTCGGGCCGAGGCCTGAACGAGAAGGTGGTGCGGGAGATCTCCGCCCAGAAGGAGGAGCCGGAGTGGATGCTGAACTTCCGGCTCAAGGCGCTGGAGATCTACAACTCCAAGCCCATGCCCACCTGGGGAGGGGACCTCTCCAACCTGGAAGACGTCCTGGACGAGATCTACTTCTACGTCCGCCCCCAGGACAAGATGGAGCACTCCTGGGACGATGTGCCGCCCAACATCAAAGAGACCTTTGAGCGGCTGGGAATCCCCGAGGCCGAGCAGAAGATCCTGGCCGGGGTAGGCGCCCAGTACGAGTCCGAGATGGTCTATCACTCCCTCAAGAAGGAGTGGGACGACAAGGGCGTCATCTTCGACTCCATCGAGGATGGGCTGAAGAACCACCCCGAGCTCTTCCGGGAGCACTTCGGGACCGTCATCCCCTCGGCCGACAACAAGTTCAGCGCCATGAACTCGGCCGTCTGGTCCGGCGGGTCCTTCGTCTACATCCCCAAGGGTGTGGAGCTGGACACTCCGCTCCAGGCCTACTTCCGGGTGAACCAGGAGCAGATGGGGCAGTTCGAGCGGACGCTGATCATTGCCGATGAGGGTTCCAAGGCCCACTACATCGAGGGATGCACGGCACCGGTCTACTCCACCGAGTCGTTCCACTCGGGGGTCATCGAGATCGTGGTGAAGCCGGGGGCCCACTTCCGCTACACCACGATCCAGAACTGGTCCACCAACATGTACAACCTGGTGACCCAGCGGGCGATGGTTCACGAGAACGCCACCATGGAATGGTTGGACGGGAACCTGGGCTCCAAGCTCACCATGAAGTACCCCTCCACCTATCTGGTGGGCGAGGGCGCCCATGGATCGGTTCTCTCCATCGCCTATTCCGGGGACGGACAGCACCAGGACACGGGTGGGAAGGTGATCCACGCCGCACCCAACACCACCTCACAGATCGTCTCCAAGTCCATCTCCAAGGGGACGGGGCGCTCCACCTACCGGGGCCTCTGCCAGGTCCACGAGGGAGCCGTCGGGTCCAAGTCCAACGTGGAGTGCGACGCGCTCCTCATCAACGACACCTCCCGGACCGACACCTACCCCTACATCGAGATCGAAGAGAAGAAGTCCAACATCGGCCACGAGGCCACCGTCTCGAAGGTGGGGGACGAACAGCTCTTCTACCTCATGAGCCGGGGGATGGACGAAGAAGAGGCCATGGCCCTCATTGTCCGAGGGTTCATCGAGCCCATCGCCAAGCTCCTTCCCCTGGAGTATGCGGTGGAGCTGAACCGCCTCATCGAGCTGGAGATGGAAGGCTCAGTGGGCTGACGGACGACCCGACGGCGTGAACGACCCTGAATCGCACCCGACACGAGATTATAGATAGATGGCTGATTCCCGGACCCTAGACGAATCCATCGGCGGCCTCATGGAGGGCGTCACCGACGCCCTGAACCAGGACGCGGTGGACGCCGTGAGCCAGGGTGCGCCCCAGTGGCTCACCGAGCGGCGCAAGCATGCCTGGTCCGTCTACGAGCGGACCCCCATGCCAACCACCCGGCTGGAGGAGTGGCGCTACACGGACCTCTCCCGGAAGCTGAAGCTGGACACCCTCCAGCGGCTGGAGTGGGCGCCTCGGAGCTTCCAGAAGGACCAGGCGCCGGCCCGCCTCGTCCAGGCCATGGACGAGGACCGGGAGGCCGCAGGCCACCTGGTCGAACTGGACGGATCGGTGGCCCACGTGGACCTGCAGGAGGAGCTGGCGGCCAAAGGGGTTGTCCTCACCTCCCTGAAGAAGGCAGTGGAGACCCACCCGGAGCTCCTGAAGGAGCACCTGGCCACCAATGCCCTGCCCCCGGAACAGGGGAAGTTCCAGGCGTTGAACGCCGCCCTCTGGACCGACGGCATCCTCCTCTACGTGCCGCGAGGCGTCCGGATGGAGCTGCCCATCCGGGTGAGCCGCTGGATCTCGGAATCGGGGAAGGCCCTCTTCTCGCGGACCCTCATCGTGGCCGACGAAGGGAGCCAGGTCTCCTTCGTGGACGAGGTCCTCTCAGAGGACCTGGACGCCCAGACCCTGGTCTCCTCCGGCGTGGAGGTCATCGCCCGGCCCAACGCCCAGGTCCAGTACGTGTCGCTGCAGCGCATGGGGACCGGTCCCTTCCACCTGGTCCAGCAGCGGACCCTGGCGGAGAAGGACTCCACCCTGGACACCCTGAATGTGAACCTGGGTGGCTCGGTGGCTCGCCTGGACCTGAACGCCCAGCTCCTGGGCACCGGAGCCAACTCGGACATGCTGGGCCTCTGCTTTGGCGAGGGTGACCAGCACTTCGACCACAACACCTCCCAGGACCACGTGGCGGCCCACGCCAACAGCGACCTCCTCTACAAGGGAGCGCTGGACGGGAACGCCCGCTCCGTCTTCCGGGGGATCATCAAGGTCCACAAGAACGCTCAGCAGACCGACGCCTACCAGACCAACCGGAACCTCCTCCTCTCGGAGACGGCCCGGGCCGATTCCCTGCCCAACCTGGAGATCGAGGCCGACGACGTCCGCTGCTCCCACGGCGCCACCGTGGGACAGTTGGATCAGAACATGCTGTTCTACCTCATGAGCCGTGGACTCCCCCGCCACATCGCCGAGCGACTGGTGGTCATGGGATTCCTGGGTGAAGTCCTCTCCCGCCTCCCCCTGGGCGGCGTGGTGGAGAAGATCACCCGGATCATCGAGGAGAAGCTGCATGGCTGAGTGGGTCCGCGTGGCCACCCTGGAGGAATGCGAAGGAAATGGGTGCGTGCACGCGGCCACCGCCGACGGGCTGGAGGTGGTCCTGGTGAAGTGGGAGGACGAGGTCTTCGCCCTGGAGGACCGGTGTTCCCACCAGGACTTCCCCCTGTCGGAGGGTGAGGTGGAAGACGGGAAGCTGGAGTGCGTCTTCCATGGAGCCAAGTTCGACATTCGGTCGGGGAAGGCCGTCCAGCTTCCGGCCATCAGGCCCGTGAAGACCTATCCGGTGGACGTCCGCGGAGACGAGATCTTCGTGGATGTGAGCTGAGGACGCCTCCATGTCTGCACCAACATCTGTCTCTCGCCAGACGGCGGGCATCACCCCCTTGGATCCCATGCGGGTCCGGGGGGATTTTCCCATCCTGGAGCAGGAAGTCCACGGCCGGCCCCTGGTCTACCTGGACAACGCCGCCACCTCCCAGACCCCCACCGCCGTCCTGGACGCCCTGTCCCGGTACTATTCCCGGGACAACGCCAACGTCCACCGGGGGCTCCACGAGCTCTCCCGCCGCTCCACCGACGGGTATGAGGGCGCCCGTGGAGACGTGGCCCGCTGGATCGGCGCCACCGACCCGGATGAGATCGTCTGGACCCGGGGAGCCACCGAAGCCATCAACCTGGTGGCCCACGCCTGGGGCACGGCCAACCTGAAGGAGGGAGACGAGATCCTCCTCACCGAGCTGGAGCACCACTCCAACCTCGTGCCCTGGCAGATGGTGGCCGCCCGGACCGGGGCCCGACTCCGGTACCTGGAGCTGGACGACGAAGGACGGCTCCGCCTGGACCCGCTCCCGGAGATCCTGGCCGGCGGCCGGGTCCGGCTGGCGGCGGTGGGGCACGTCTCCAACCCCCTGGGCACCATCAACCCGGTGGCCGAGATCGCCCGACAGGTGAAGGAGGCCGGCGGGCTGGT
>PWWP01000024.1 GCA_003562075.1 Gemmatimonadota bacterium | reverse complement strand
TGGGGCCACCGCATCCCGGGCCAACTGGTCGGCGCTCACCACCGGGACCCCCATCCCTTCCCAGACCCGGGCCACGGTGGACTTCCCCGACGCCACATTCCCGGTGAGTCCAACGTGGAGGGCTCTCCCGTCCTGGCGGGCGCCCGCTCCCTCCGGGGCTCCGCCTTTCTGAGGGGTTTTTCCCTGTTGGCGGCCCTTCCTTTCCTGGCGGCCTTCCCCTTCCTGGCGGTCTCCCCCTTCGTGGAGGCCCCCGCCGTTGCGGTCCGGCGCAGAGTCAGCCACCCAGCCCCCTCCGTCGGCGATGGAGCTGGAGTCGGACAGCGGCGAAGACCACGACCAGCGCCAGGAGGATGAGGGGCAGGAGGCCTGGCCGCTGACCCTGGATGAGGGCCAGGATCCCTTCCCCGGCTCCCACCCCCAGGGCCACATAGAGGGCCGCCCACCCCAGGACTCCCGGGACGTCGAAGAGGAGGAAGCGGGGGTAGGAAATGCCGCTGACCCCGGCGGTGGCGGGCATGAGGGTCCGGACGAAGGCCACCAGGCGGCCGCCGGTGACGGCCAGGAGGGAGTGGTTCTGGAAGAGGCGCCGGGAACGCTCCTGGGCCCCCAGGGCCACCCCACGGAGGCGGCCCGGCATCCAGTTCAGGACGAAGCTGCCCCGGCGTCCCAGCCAGTACCCCAGGGAGTCGCCCACCAGGGCCCCTGCGATGGAGGCAGCCAGGACCGTCTCCCAGGAGAGGAGTCCCTGCCAGGCCAGGAGGGCGCCGGTGGAGAGGGCCACGCCGGCCGGCACCACCAGGCCGGCAGGAACGGCCGTCTCGGCCACCGCCATGACGAAGAGGAGGAGGGGGCCGGAGCGGAGGAGGTCGTCAGGGGAGATGCCCAGCATCCTCAGCGTCTCCCGCTCCGTTGTCCCTCCCGGGTGATGTCGTCATCGGTGCCGAACTGCCCGTCCGGGCCGGCAGACACCACGATGAACCGGTCGCCGGTGACCTGGAGCCGGTACCGCTCCCCCCATGCATCGTAGCGGGACCGTTCCTGGGGATACCGCCGGTCCAGCCAGGCATCGAACTCGCCCCGGGCGGTGGGAAGCCGGCCCTGGGACTGACCCAGGAACTCCAGGTCCTCCACGATCTGGTTCATCTCCTGGGCGGTGAGCCAGTGATAGGCCGGGTTCAGGAGGGGCTGGGAACGGTCCAGGATGACGGCCCGGGATTCAGGGAAGGTGAGTCCCAGGGCCAGGGCCACGATGAGTGCCAGGATGAGCTTTCCCATGGGTGGACTCCCTGCCCGTCAGGAATCCCGGCGCATGCGCCGAGCCCAGCTCAGGTAGCGGGCGGTCTCGTCGTCGGAGGCGGAGGCCAGGGGATCGCCGTACGCCGTGTCCATCCGCCACGCCAGGTAGCCGGCTGGTGGGAGGGGGAGGAAGGGGAAGCGCCGGTACCATCCTCGCCGACGGGCCGCCCAGGCCAGCCCCAGGAGGGCCGGGACGAGCCATGGCCGCTTCAGTGCCAGAAGGGTCATTCGCTTGTACATGCCTGCTCCTCACTCCGTTTGGCTGTGGACCGACCTTCCGTGTCGCCGCCGCGTCGCCATTCGTGGACCGGCCGTCGTGCGCCCTCCTCAGGCCATGCGGCGGCCGACCCTGCCGCCTGTGGCCGCGCCGGTGCTCCCGCTCCGGCTGCCCGGGTCTTCCCACCAGGGACACCCGGACACCTCCGGGGGAGGTCCATTTGCGCGGGCAATGTAGCATCCTGGGCTCCGTTCCCCAACGTTCCGGCCACCACGGCAGGCAACTCAGCAGACGCCACGGACCCCTTGGCACCGGTTGCCCCGGCCCGGCCCCCTGACCACCTTTCGAGTACCTATGAGCCAGTTCAACGCATTCGTCAGTCCGGAATACCCCGTTCTCCACAGCGTCCTTCCACCGGAAGACACCCCGGAGGAGGTGCCTGAGGGGTTCGCAGCCCTTTCATTGGGACTCCTGGTGAAGGGGATCCCCTCCTTCCTGGCCACCATTCCGGTGGCCGCCGATGACGTGGAGGCCCTGACCCGATCCCTGGATTCAGGGGACGTGCGGGTGGCCGTGGTGGGGATGTCGGTGGACGGCGATGACATTCAGGGCGCCGCCGCCACCCCGGCCGAGCCGTGGGAGGAGCCTCCCCTGGAGCTGGGCGACGAGGAGGACACGGGCCTGCCCGCCGCCTTCCTCAGCCTGGTCTGCCAGGACGGTCGGAAGATCGGCGTGGCCCGGATCGTGGCCCGCAAAGGGACGGCGTCGCCGGAAGAGGTGGCCCGTTTCGTCCTGAAGCAGATCGCCCAGGGCGTCCAGATCCCGGATCTGGCCCAGGCCGGCTGAAGGCCCTGGCGACACCGGGGATCCGTCAGCCTACAGGGGACTCCCTGAGCCGGCATGGAGAAGCGGGTGCCGGCTGACCATCCATTTCCACCCTCCATCAACCCTTCAGCCCAGAAGACCAAATGGTGAAGATCCAGAACTTTCCCCAGGGGACCCGGGTCCGGGTCCGTCGCGGCGACTACCCCCTGGAATCCGAGATGGTGGGCCGGGAAGGGCTCGTGGTGACCCTCCAGCGGCGGACGGGCCGCCAGTACCTGGTCCAGCTTAACGGAGAGGACCAGTTCCGCCGGTTCGACGAGTCGGAGCTGGTGGCCCTGGCTCCCGGTGCCCCCCTCCAGGAAGCGGGCGCACACCACGGTGGCGGGGGCAGCGACCACCAGTCGTGACGTGGATCGGGATCGGGCCTCCTGACCGGGGCCGGGCCCGCTACTCCTGACCCGGCTCGGGACTGCGCCTCCTGACCTGGCTCGGGACTGCCACACCTGAGACCGCCCTGCCTCCCACCCCCCAACCCCACCTGAGATGTCAAATCGCCTGGTCCGGGAATCGAGCCCCTACCTCCAGCAACACGCCGACAACCCGGTGGACTGGTATCCGTGGGGCTCGGAAGCCCTGACCCTGGCCCAGGAAGAGGACCGGCCCATCCTCCTCTCCATTGGCTACTCGGCCTGCCACTGGTGTCACGTCATGGAGCGGGAATCCTTCGCCGATCCGGAGGTGGCCCGGATCATGAACGAAGGGTTCGTGAATGTGAAGGTGGACCGGGAGGAGCGCCCCGACGTGGACGCCATCTACATGCGAGCCGTCCAGTCGCTCACGGGCCGAGGCGGATGGCCCCTCACCGTATTCCTCACCCCTGACGGGCGCCCCTTCTATGGAGGCACCTACTTCCCACCCCAGCCCCGCCACGGGATGCCCTCCTTCCGCCAGCTCCTGGCGGCCACCCGGAATGCCTGGGAGGAGCGCCGGAACGAGGTGGAGAAGGCCGCCGGCCAGATCACCCGGGTCCTGGAGGAATCGGCCCGGGTCCAGGGTCCCGCTCAGGGCCCAGGCCAAAGCCGAAGTGGGGGCCGAAGCCAGGAGTCCGATCCCGTCGACCCAGGGGTTCCGTCCCAGGCAGCCGAGACCCTCCTGAGCCAGTTGGACACCCGGCACGGCGGGTTCGGCAACGCCCCCAAGTTCCCCCAGCCGGCGGTCCTGGACTTCCTCCTGGCCCACCATGCTGCCACCGGAGGATCCGAGGCCCTGAACGCGGCCATGGTGACGCTGGAGGCCATGGCCCGGGGTGGGATCCGGGATCACCTGGGGGGCGGGTTCCACCGGTACTCGGTGGACGCCCGGTGGCTCGTTCCCCACTTCGAGAAGATGCTCTACGACAACGCCCTCCTGGCATCGACCTATCTCCGGGCCTTCCAGGTCACCGGGGAGCCGGCCATGGAGACCGTGGTCCGGGAGACGCTGGACTACCTGCTGGAGGACATGCGGTCGCCGGACGGGGCCTTCTATGCCGCCCGGGACGCCGATTCGGAGGG
>PWWP01000274.1 GCA_003562075.1 Gemmatimonadota bacterium | reverse complement strand
GGAACAAGGCGTGAAGAACCGAAAGGTCGACTCCCTCACGCTTGAGCGCGAACTCGAGATGATCGCCCAGCGTGTCCTCCGGACGACGTCGCACCGGGAGAACGATCCACTCTTCGCTGGAACTCGGGTGATGGCTCTTCGACACTGCGGCCAGTCGAGGAGGAAGTGGCACCTTGAGGCGATACCGCTCGATCAGAGCCCCATAGCCCGCAGGCCAACCTGTCTCCGGCAGCGTGCGCCCGCGCAGATGATTCACAGGTTGCGCGAACCATTCACCCGTAGCACCCATGTGTCTGAATCCTCACCACTTGCTGGGAAACCACCTCAACCGTCACGAAAACCCTTATATGCGCTGAAGTATTCACCATCACAGGGCATTCCGTCAATAGATTCACATCGCGGGTATCTGACGCTTGCACTCCTGCGGCGGCCGGGCGTGACGGAAGAGGGACTGCACCCCTCAATTCGACCCGGGAAGACGATGTCCCTTCCCTCGAATGCGGGGGATCGTTCAACAGTCCCACACATTTCAAGCAGGGACGGTGGCACCCGCAGGAACCGCGATCTCCGATGAAAGCGGGTTGGTTCAATTCTTGAACTTCTCTGAGGTTAGCTCATCGTGCCATACCAGATCAGCCAGGAGAGGCCCGGCCGCAGCATCTGGACCAGGCGGTAGAGCTGCCCTCTCGGTGGCCCCTGTGCTTCCTTGGAAGCCTTCCATGACTGGGCTGACCTCAGTCGGTGGCCTCGGCAGCCATCTTCTGCAATGCCTCCCGGAGCAGGTGCGCGGGCTGGGCCCCTGCCACGCCTCCCCGACCATCGATCAGAAAGCAGGGGACACCGCGGACCCCCAGGTCCCGAGCCCGGGCCTCATCGCGGCGAACCTCTTCCACGAAGCGCTCGCTCTCGAGCATGGCCCGGACTTCTTCAGGGTTCAGCCCCACCTCGCCGGCCAGGCGGGCCAGCTCAGTTCGGTCCGAGATGGGCCGCCCTTCGGTCATATACGCCTGGAAAAGGCGCTCCTTCATGACGGTCTGGACCCCGTGCATTGCAGCCAGGTGGAGGAGGCGGTGGGCATCGAGGGTATTCCCGCCCCGAGCCCGGTCGAAGTTGGGCTCCAGGCCTTCCTCTGCACCCGTACGGGCCATGTGCGCCATCATCTTCCGGGCGTCCTCGATGGACATCCGGTACTTACTTGCCAGCGCCCCGTCCAGCGCCTCCTGGGGCTCGGCCGGCGCGGAGGGGTCCAGCTCGAAGCTTCGCCATACCACCTCCACTTCCTCCTCCAGCTCATCGAATCCGTCGAGGGCAGCCTCCAAGCGGCGCTTTCCGATGTAGCACCAGGGGCAGACCACGTCGGACCAGATCTCGACTTTCATGACAGGACTCGCTTCGGCGCGTATTCGAGTGACAGGGTGAAGCTCCGCATAGTACTCGCGAATGCTTTTTTGGGTTGGGAGGGGTGGTCAGAATTGGAACTGGACGGTCAACCCGGGAAGGACGGTCGTCCCCTCGCCAAAGTATACGTTGATGACCTCAGGCGAGAAGATCAGCGACTGGCCAAAGCCGGTGCCTGCCACCAGGCCCGGGAACCCTGCGCCGAAGGTGTCTTCCACGTCCCCGCCACCGCCGACGAGTTGGGTCCACTTGATCCCACCGAAGAGTCTGTCCGAACCCGCCAGGACCGTCGGGTAGATTCCCACTGTGGTGAAGTCGTCAAAGTGGAAGACCGAGGCGCCGAGCCCGCCCGAAACGAAGACCGGATCGCGGACGATCTGGTACCGAAGGTCCCCGTACAGGCCCACGTATGGCGGAATACCCCAGATGCGTCCTCCCATATCCACGTTCTCCGAAAGCCCCCGTCGGCCCAGGATCGCAAGTTCCCCGATGCCCGACTCACCGCCCTCCAGATCCACGCCCAGGAGGACGCCGGCACCGACCCGGTTTTCCCCAGGTGGGAGCACCTCCGGCGATTGAAGGGTGGACAGGGACATGCACCCCGCCATCAGCGGCAGTAGGAGGCTGGTAAGCCCCGCCAGGAGCACGGCCCGACCTCCTGCCGCTGGAGGACGACCGGACCGGGTGAGTGGGCACCCCATCTCATGGAGACCGATCCAGGCTCAACGAGAGAACGTGGAGCTCGACGGAAAGAGTTTGCGGGTTGATCACGATCTCTCCGATCCGATGATCGCCGAAGAGCCGCGTGTGCGTCCCGGGCAAGCGCCGGGTCGCCAGGACGGTACCCTTCGCCGGATCCACGACCTCGATCAGGGTGTCGGTAAGACGGACTCCCGAGAGCTCCTCCTCGTCCGCCGCCTCGGCAACCTCCTGCCAATCCTCCCTGGGAACGTGGAACTTCAGCCACAGCAGACCGGAGGCGTCCTGGCGGATCGCCGCCAGGACCGTCCTGGGCCGGACCCCCCGGACCTCCTCCTCCCCGTCGCCATCGAAGCTGAACGAACCGGGCCCGAGGAGGACGGTCCGCAGCTCACCGCTGAGGGACCATCGTTCAACGCGATACTGATCCATGGGAGCCACCCACAGGGTATCGTCCGGGACGAAGTGCATGGACCGAAGGAGCTCCACCGGATCAGATGTCTGGATCGGGCGATCCGGCGCTCCGAAGGACCGTGTCACTCCGCCTTCCTCGGCCACAACATGGAGTGGCTCGCCGCCCAGCTCCGAGGTCAGGGCGTAGCCAGTCAGAAGGAGCGAATCACCTGTAATCGCCGTCAGTTCGAAGCCCGGGTTCAGGCCCGCAAGGGGGATCGTACGCGGGGCTGGCCCATCCGGAGTCAGGGTGGTGAGGCGCTGATGGACGCCATCGGCAACGTGGACCCTCTGGTCGTCGTCCACATGAATTGCCTGAGGCCAGCGGAACTCACCCGGACCATCCCCCTCCCTTCCCATCGACTGGAGGTGGCGACCCCGGCCATCGTATTCCTGGATGACAGGGTACGGGAGGGCGAAGACGAAGTAGTGCCCCCTGGAATCCGAGGTGATATACACGTTCTCCGACGCCAGAATCCCCGGGCCTTCCGAATCCCCCAGCACCGCCAGCGTATCGACAAGGATATTGAGCGGTCGGTCCGACATGGTCAGCGAGACGGAGTCCTGGGCCAACGCTCCGGCGGGGAGGAGGAGAGCCAGGAGAGCCAGGGGAGCCCATGGACACCACGATACATGATCCCCGCTGGTCCTTCGGTGGGTGCCCATCAGGGTGAAGCGCCTCCTCATCCATTCCTCCGATTCCGGATCTCCCCTGCCGCTCCAGGCAGGGTACCGCCGCCGTCTCCACCCCCATTGTGGGAAGTGACCGGTTCAGGGGGTGACCGGTGACTCGCCCTGCGATGTCAGGGGATCACGAGCGATTCGACTCCCACTGGCGCCAGGTCGGGAAATCTGGCCGAGGGAGCATCGTGATCCGGATTCCGGAAAATGTCGTTCTCCGTGGCCCCGACGAGAAGCACGGCGAGGTCGCCGCCGGTGGCCGCAGGGAGGTTCAGCCCTCGGATTCCCCGGATCTGGATGACAGAGGTCTCACCATCTGCGGTCAACAGGGGGTCGTCGTCCGTGACGAGGATCCGGAAGGTCTGGTCGAAGGAGTCCCGGCCGAGCTCTCCTTCCGGCCCGAGAAAGCCTCGAAGGACCCGGCGGGATCCCTCCTCAGGGAACAGCCCGGCGTTCGCCAGGCGGGCGGTCAGGTCCAGACACGGCGCCGGTCCGCATTCCTCGTCGACAGAAGCGGAAAGGTCCATGACGATGGCCGAAGACAGGGCCGGGACGACCGAATCGACCTCCGAACTGTCGTGCGGAACATCGACGAGACGCACCAACCCGAAGCCCGACTTCTGGAACTCGACCGTATAGGACCCCGGAGCGAGCTCGGGGAGACGCCATGAACCGTCGGATCCGGTCGTG
>PWWP01000065.1 GCA_003562075.1 Gemmatimonadota bacterium | reverse complement strand
TCCAGCCCATACTTGTCGATCTTCTTGTACAGGTTGGAGCGGGGCATATCCAGGACCCGGGCCGTCTCAGAGACGTTCCAACCGTGCTCCCGGAGCTTCTGAAGAAGAAAGGCACGCTCCGCCCGATCCCTGAAATCAGAGAAGGTCTCAGCCCCCAGGAGCTCGGCCCCCAACCCCGACTGCCCCCTTCCTTGCCCTACCAACGCCTCCACGTCCTGGGCCGTCACGGTATCCCCTGTGGAAAGGATGAGGAGCCTCTCCACCGTATTCCGAAGCTCCCGCACATTCCCGGGCCACGCCAGCTCCTGGAGCCGGTCCAGAGCCTCCTGGGTGAATTCCCGAACCGGGAGACCGTCCCTCTTCTCCATCTGGGTGGTGAAGTGCGCCACCAGCATGGGAATGTCCTCCCGCCGCTCTCGAAGCGGTGGAATATGGATGGGAACCACGTTCAGCCGGTAGAAAAGGTCCTCCCGGAAACGTCCCTCCTCGATCTCCTTCGGCAGATCCTTGTTGGTGGCTGCCACCACCCGCACCTCTACCTCCCGAGACTTCTGCCCCCCCACTCGCGTCACCTTTCCTTCCTCCAGGGCTCGGAGCACCTTGGACTGAGCGGCCAACGACATATCGCCGATTTCATCCAGGAAAAGGGTTCCACCATCGGCCTGCTCGAACTTCCCCGGTCGATCCTGGACTGCTCCGGTGAAGGATCCCTTCATGTGGCCAAAGAGCTCACTCTCGATGAGTTCGGAGGGAATGGCGGCACAATTTACCTCGATGAAGGGGCCGGCCCGTCGCGGTGATAGCCGATGGAGTGCCCGAGCTGCCAGCTCCTTCCCCGTCCCATTCTCTCCGGTGATGAGAACCCGGGAATCGGTGGGTGCCACTCGTTCGATCCGGTCCAGGACCTGGCGGATCTGGAAGGACGAGCCAACGATTGCGTGCCGGGACTCCACCTGGGAGCGGAGGTGGGCCACGGACGCTGAGAGGCCCTTTACCTCCAGGGCATTCCTCAAGGTCAGGAGGAGTCGATCCGTATCCAGTGGCTTCTCCAGAAAATCGAAGGCGCCACGTCGGGTCGCTTCCACGGCCGTGTCGATGGTACCATGCCCCGAGATCATGATCACCTGCAACTCGGGCCGATCCTCCTGGAGCTGGCCCAGAAGTTCGATGCCATCCTGCCCAGGCATCTTCACGTCGACGAAGGCCACATCCACGGGACCGGCCTCCAGCTCCTTCAGAGCCTCTTCGGCCGAACCGGCTTCCTCCACCTGGTGGCCCTCGTACTCGAAAAGCTGTCGAAGCATGCTCCGAATCGGCTCCTCGTCATCTACGATCAGAATCTTGGCCATGACGTTGGGCTCCTGCCGCACTCCGGGATCAGGTCAGGGGTGAACGGTAACGACAAGTTCATCTCCGGCCAGATGGACCGAAGTGATGCCCGGCGGAAGGGAAAAGGAGACTGCTTCCGGAGGCAGACTCGCTTCCTGAGCCGGATCCAGGATCTGGGCGATGGAACGGTGAAATCGTCGAGGCACGGGAATTCCGGCAGCATCCACGCGTCGGATGACCAGGGCTCCCTCCCCTTCCCCCAGGGTGAGGAGGACTGCCCGGATCTGGATGGGAACCGACTCCGGAAGGGCATCTCGGATCCGTTCCATTTCCGGAATGGAGGGCAAGAGCTCTCGGGCCACCTGGATCCCCAGCCGCAGCTCCTCGTCTCTGAACTCCACCGCAGGATCCTGGACTCCGGCAGGAAGGGCCCCGTCCATCCGGTAACGGAGCACGCTTTCCACCTCCGCTGCCGTGAATGTCCTTCGGCCTTCACCGCCCGCCGTCAGTTCTGAGAGCCGAGCCAGAGTGGCATCGGCCATCTCCGGTGAGGCCACAGGAGCTGACGCCTCCCCCCGCTCCATCCACTCTCCAGCCCGATGGGAAAGCTCCGGCCCGAACCGCCAGGCGGCCACCACCAGGACGGCCAGGAAGACCAGGGCCGCCACCCGCCCCAGGCATCCTCCGAAGCACCCGTTCACCGGATCACCCTCCGTCGGCGACGTCCTTCAAATCGCCCGAGTGAAGGATGGAATAACGTGCACCCTTCTTGGAGAGATGGCTCCGCATCAGGTCCACCGTTTCCACCGTGACCTGCCCTTCGTAATCCAATCCTGCAGCCAGCTCATCCAGGCCCCGGAAGGCCCCGGCCCCCTGTCCCTCGTCAGCTCGCCCCAGCGTGACGTGCGGGTGGAACGCACGGGTCTCCTGCTCAAAGCCGTGCCGGGTAAGGGCCCATTCCAGATCCTGCTTGAGGCAGCGGAGGGCTGGAATGGGATCGGCACCCAGCCAGATGACACGAGGTCTGCGGATGGTGGGGAACGCGCCAAACCCATTCAGCGTCAGGGGAAAGGTCCGGGTCTGGACCGCAACCTTACGGATGACCTTCTCGACGACCGGGACCACCTCATTTCGGGTGTTTCCCAGGAACTTCAAGGTGACGTGATAGTTCTCGGGGTCTAGCCAGCGAACAGGGAAGCCGGCCTCTCGGAGAGGTGCGGCTGCTTCATGGATCCGGCGCCGCTCAGCCTTCGGAAGATTCAGGGCAATAAAGAGTCGCATATGGATTCGTGAAGGTCCCCAGGAAGTCCGAGTCGGATCGTCGTCCGACCCGGAATGAGATCAGGGTGCCGCAGGCGGGGAAACATTCAGAGCCCGACGCCCAGCGATAGCGTCCACCCCCCGAATGGCTCGATCCACATCCTCAGTGGTGGATGCCCAACCCAGGGAGAGGCGAAGAGCTCCAGATTCCGCCGAACCCAGGAGTCGGTGGGCTTCCGGTGCGCAGTGGAGACCGGACCGACCCAGCACTCCCCACTCCGAGTCCAGACGACGGGCCAGATCTGCCGGATCCACGCTTTCGCTGACCAGAGTTACCAAGGCACCCCCATCCGGTGCAGGGGGCGAGAGGACCCGAATCCCCGGAACCTGTTCCAGGCCGTCCCGGAGCCGGGCCTTCAAGGTCATCTCCCGGGCATGGATCGTGGAGATTCCCTCATCCAGGAGAAACTGGCATCCAGCCAGCAGACCGGCGATCCCAGGGGCATTGGGTGTCCCCGCCTCCAGCCGGTCCGGAAAGGCCGGGGGCATCTCGCGGCGCGCCGAATCTCCTCCCGTCCCCCCGCACAGCAAGGGATTCATGTCCAATCCGGGACGGACCCACAAGCCACCTGTCCCCTGGGGGCCCAGGAGTCCCTTGTGCCCCGTGAAAGCCACCATGTCAGCTCCATCCTCTGCCAGCGACCCCTCCTGATGTCCCGCCGACTGGGCTGCGTCCACCAGGACGAGAGTGCCGGATTCCCGAGCCAGGGCCGCCATCTGCGCCAAAGGGAGTCTGGTCCCCAGTACATTGGAGACGGCGTTGATCACCAGGAGTCGCGCGCCATCCAGGAGCTGGGCCAGGGCCTCCATGTCCAGATTTCCCTGGGCATCGCCCGGAGCCATCCGAACCTCCACCGGGCAGTTGATGGAAAGGGCGTGGACCGGCCGGAGTACGGCATTGTGGTCGAAGGGGGTGATGACCACCCGGTCCCCAGGCTGGAGCGTCCCGTGCAGGGCCGTGTTCAGGGCGTGGGTGGCGTTGAGCATGAAGGCAATGCGCCCCGGATCTCCCGGGAGCCCCATGATCCGGGCCAGCGCCCGTCTACATCGGAAGGCGATCCGGGCCGATTCAACCGAGAGGCCATACCCGCCTCGTCCCGGCGATGCCCCCACCTCTTCCAGGAAGTGGGTGACAGCATCGATGACTGGTCTGGGTCGGACGGCTGAGGTGGCCGCGTAATCCATGTAATGCATGCCCGCTCCCGGCTCTGGTGGGCCCTCTGCCCACACCCGTCATCTCCTCCATGGTCCTCCTGCAAGGGCCGAAAGCTACGGTTTCGAACGGCCGTTCACAACAGGGCGCCCCTGGCGTGCACCATGACGATATGGGCCACGGCGATAGGCTGACCGTCAAACTGGAAGGGGCGCAGCCTTCTGGTTTCCCTAGGGAGAGAGGACCTGCCCTCCCCCAGTCACCCTACAGGCCCGTCGAGGGAGTACAGGCACCACCGACCGGGGTGGTGGTCCCTGTACTTCCTCAACGGGCTTTTCTACTCGATGTCCACCCAGCCGAATCCCACCCATGCCGGGCAGATCCCCACATTCACCTCGGCCCGGACGGACAGATCCCCTCCAAGACGCAGAACCCGTCCTGGAGCCTGACATTCGGGGGTCAAGGCATACAGGCGACCCTCTTCGTCCACACCCAGCCCGGCACTGGAGGGAATCCCCGCCGGATGGATGGGATCGTCGGGACCCCGGACAAAGGTTTCCGATTCCGTATCCCACTGGATGATTCCAAAGCTCCAGGAGGATGCCCAGAGGGACCCGTCCAGATAGGTGAGACCGGACGGAAGATCTCCGAATCCCTCATGGTGAGCCACCTCCTGAGAAAGAGAGATGTCCACCTCCGAGAGGGAGCCATCGTCGGCCCCCCAGCTCCCACCGTGGAGGATGAAGAGGCGGCCATCTGATGTGACGACCCCTGAATTGGAGTTCTGGCCCGTGAGGGTGACCTCACCGGTGACAGCCATGGCCTCGGGATCCAGTACGGTAAGCGTTCCGGGCCCTGCAGGCTGGAAGTTCTCCAATTCAGCATTGATCACCACGATCCCCGCGTCCGTCTCCACGAAACCCTGGGGGTATCGGCCCACCTCGATCTCCATTCCGGCACTTCCCGCCTCCAGGTCCAGGTGACTCACCGAGTTGCGATCGGGGTTGGCCACCAGGGCCGTGGAGTCGGTGAGGAAGATGGCGCCCGTGGCTCCCGAGCCCTGGGGGAGCCCGATGGTCCGGATGACCTGACCCGCCTTCAGATCCACCAGGACGGCGGCTGGGTAGAGGCCCAGGGGGATCAAGGCCCGGTCTCCTCGAACAGCGGCGCCCACCGGGGTGGCATCGCCCCCGGTCTGCAGGTCCACCGTCCGGGGGGACTCGTCAGGATCATCGACACGGAAGAGGGTCACCGTCTGCTCCACGCTGTTCACCACCACCCCCACTTCCCCCAGATCCGGTGTGGGCTCAGGGGTCGTCGTTCCCCCATCTCCGTCACACCCGGAAAGGAGGAGCGAGAGGACAGCCAGGAGAAGGAGGCCAACGGTGACCCCGGCGCCGGAGCTCCGGTGACTCCGGAAAAGGCAGCTTGAATACAAAGTATTTGATGGCACGAAGTACTCCTGGTTCGGGTTTTTCATAGGAAATCCAGCAGGGACATGGGACTGAGCCTCCACAATCGGACCCCGCCCTCAGCCCCCGTGTCTCAGGGTCAGTTGGAATGAGACGGTTCGGCCGGGTTCGGGCACGGCGTGGATGAAGGGGGCGGTCTCACCATTGAGGCGATGGACCCGCAGCCGGGGTTCAGCCACCCAGTCCCCCAGCGCCATGGGCCCGCCCACAGTGAGATCCACGGTCCAGAACCCCTCCAGGGCGTTGGCGGCGGCCGGCACGGGATAGCGATGGCCCATGTACTGGCCGTTCAACCCCACCTGCCACCCTCCCCGACGCCAGTTGACTGAAAGCCCACCCGAACGCCGGGGCCGATAGATGACCTGGGTTCCCGGTTCGCCGGCCCCCTGTCCGTAAGTGGCCCGGACCGAACTGATGTGGCCCGACAGGACCAGCCCCTTGGACGCAAGGTCCAGCTCCCCTTGAAGCTCGATGCCGTCCCGCTCCACATCCGTGTTCCGTGGGCTCCAGACGAATCGAAAATCGGGAGCCCAGAGAATCATGTCTTCCATGTCTCCCTGGAAGTATTGACCAGAAAGCAGGAGTTCAGCGCCGCCCAGGGAGAACTCTCCCGACAGCCCAACCTCCCACTCGCTGGGCACTCGTTCGGCTCGAAGAAAGGGATTGGGTTCGATCCCCACTCCTTCACGGAAGAAGAGGTCGGAGACGGAGGGAGGGGAGAAGGACGTTCGATGGGTCAGGTGACCGTTCATCACCCTCCCGCCCAACTGGAGGGTCAGGTCGTGGGCCGGGAACCACTGATCCTGTAGATCATCCCGGTGGAGGCGCAGAGCTCCCGTGAGACGAGGGTGCAAAGGAACGTCGGAGAGGGTACGGCCGGCTCGGAGTCCGATCCCACCATCCATGGCGGTAGGCACTCCCTCCTCCCGGAGGCCATCGCCGAAGATCTCCCTTCGGGTCAGCTCCAGGTCCGCGGCCACCTCCACCCCGGTGCCCAGGAAGGTGTCCTCGTCCAGGCGGAAGGCCGCTCCCGTTTCTCGGTAATGGGTCCGGTCATCGAAGGGGGGGCCTGCCGGCGGTGCAGGATCAGCCAGATGGAGGCGGGTTTCCACATGTTGAGCGCGGAGGTCCAGCCTCCGTCCATCATCCGGGCTCGACCGGGTCCACCGAGTGGTGGCGGTGAGCGATCCCTGGCTCTGTCGTGCCGAGTCGGAGGGGGCGAAGCTCTTGCCCGGGATCCCCCTCTCCTGCAACTCCCCGCGAAGGCGGACAGTCCACTCGCCCTCGCCTAGAGGGCCTCGACTCAGAAGGTGGAGGTGACGGTGACGCAGGTCGGCATTCCGTCGTAATTCCCGTCCGCCACCGAGCGACGGATCCTGGGCAAAGGGGAAGCGCCCCTCCATCTCCCGGATGCCTCCCATTGCGCCCACACTCCACCCGGAGCTGTGGGTCCGGACGAGGCGGGCTTCTCCACCCTTTTCTCCCAGAGACCCGGCCTGAGCCGTCAACTCGGCAGTCGACTGGGCCGGCCGGGTCTCCACGAGGACGACCCCAGCCAACGCGCCAGGGCCGTAGTGGGCGCTTCGCGCTCCCGGAAGGACTTGAACCCGCTCGATCTCACCCGCTGCCACACGGGAGAGATCGGCCGTTCCGGAGAGGGGATCGTTGAGGGGAACCCCGTCCAGGAGAACCAGGATCTGGTCCGACACCCCTCCCCGCATCTGGAGCTCCTGAGCTCCGCCAGGACCCCGCTGGACCACCATGAGCCCAGGCCGTCCTTCCAAGATCTCTCCCAGGGTCCTGGCGCCCGAGGCCTCGATGCCTGGCCGCTCAAGAACGAAGGAGGCCCCAGCCGTCCATGCTTCCCGAGGCGCCGTCACCTGGATCCCGGGATGATGGACTGGGGCAGGCTCCAACTCCTGGCGGAACCGGGTCACCTGGCCATTCCGGAGGAGTAGCGCCAGCTGGACGGTGGCATAGCCCATCCGCTCCAGCCGAAGGACGACCGGCCCCTGGGAAAGTGAGCGGATCCGGACTCGGCCATCCCCATCGGAGACGGCGCCTGACCCTGTTCCGACGACCGTTGCCTGGACCCCAGCGAGTCCCTGGCCCGTGGCGCTGTCCAACACCCGGCCCTGGAGCTCAGGAGGGTGCTGGGCCGGAAGATTTCCTGGCGTCACCAGGAAGACTCCTGGCACCAGGAGGATCGGCAGGATCAGAAGGGTCAGGAAGCCCAAGGGGCTCCGCCCGGTTCTCAGATACGAAGAAGCCAGCACCTCTCGCCCTCGAAGAGTGCATGGAAGCAGGTCGCAGGCGAGCAGGTCTCCTGACTCGAGGCGGGCCGCTCCTCACCTTCCCGGGACCCAGGGTCCCAGTGGTCATTCGAGGAGGGCCGGCTCCCCTCCCATTCGGGTGGGGGCCTCTCACAGTGGCGGGGCCGTGCCGGATTCACACCGGCTTCCGGAATGCTCGCCCGCAGGTCGAATTGTGTCCTGGAAGGTACGCACCTTGGCCGAGACGGGTCAAGCGGCCCCTTTCCCGACGCTCCGATCCAGGACCCTGTACTGGATGGCCTCGGCCAGATGGTCCCGGCGGACCGATCCCGCCCCCTCCAGGTCGGCAATGGTCCGGGCAACCTTCAACACCCGATGGATGGCCCGAGCTGAGAGGCCCAGGCTCACCGCTGAGCGTCGGAGGAGGGCTTCGCCTGCCTGGCCCAGAGGCACCGAAGCATCCACCTCACCGGGAGCCATTTCCCCATTCACTCGCCCTGGACCCAGGCGATTCGACTGCCGTTCCCGGGCCTCCATGACCCGCTGGCGAATGGCGCCCGACGCCTCCCCTGTCCCAGTACCTCGGAGAACCTCCACCGAGGGTGAGCAAACCTCCACGTGAAGGTCGACCCGGTCCCACAGAGGACCGGACACACGGTTTCTGTAGCGGGCCACCTGCCCCGGGTCACAGGTGCAGGCCTGGTTCTCATCGCCCAGATGACCGCAGGGACAGGGATTCATGGCCGTCATGAGCGTGAACCGACTGGGAAAGCGATAACGTTCCCGGGCCCGGACCACCGATACCCACCCGGCTTCCAGAGGCTGGCGGAGGGTCTCCAGGACCCCTCTCCGAAATTCGGGGAGCTCGTCCAGGAAGAGAACGCCCCGGTGGGCCAGACTGATCTCTCCAGGTCGGACAGGTGTCCCTCCGCCCACCATGCCGGCCCGAGAGGTGGTGTGGTGTGGTGCTCGGAAGGGACGGGCCCGGACTACCCCTGCATCATCCGGGAGGAGCCCGGTGACCGAGTGGATTGTCGTGACCTCCAGGGCCTCCTCTTGATCCAGAGGCGGCAGAATGGCCGGGAAGCGCCGAGCCAGCATGGTCTTTCCCGTCCCTGGAGGGCCGATGAGAGCCAGATTGTGGCCTCCGGCTGCCGCCACCTCCAGCGCTCGCTTGGCTCCTTCCTGCCCCCGCACCTCTGAGAAGCAGCCGGCCCCCAGGAGGGCGGAAGCGCCGGCATCCCGATCCGGAGGCGCCGCCCGGGTCAGGCGTGCCCGACCCTGAAGGTGCTGGACCACCTGGCGAAGGGACCCAGCCGTCAGGACCTGGAGCGTGGGATCTGCCGCTGCGGCCTCTCGACCGTTTCCCTCAGGGACGATGAGCGTCTGCATTCCAACCTCCCGGCACCCCCGAGCCACGGCCAGGGCTCCCCGGACGGGGCGCAGTTCCCCGTCCAGTCCCAGTTCGCCAAGGAACGCCGTGGCCTCCAGGCATTCAGGCGGAAGCCCCAGAGAGCAGATGGCCAGACCCACGGCCACGGGGAGATCGAAGCCACTCCCCTCCTTTCGCACGTCCGCTGGCGCCAGGTTGACGGTAACCCGCTGGGCCGGCAGGGCGATCCCAGTCTGCTGCAATGCGGCACGGACCCGATCTTTCCCTTCCCGGACAGCGCTCTGGGGAAGCCCCACCACCGAGATGGAGGGCAGGCCGGGGGTCAGATGCACCTGGACCTGAACCGGAACCGGCTGGATTCCCACCAGCGTGCTGGAATGGACTCGAGCCAGCAAAGCCCCTCCTGAGGCCGAAGGAATGGATCCGCACCCGGAAGATCCCTGGCGGATGGCCTTCAATTTCGGGGGTTCCTCGGAGCACCGGGATAGGGGAATGGGACTCCCCTCGGCACCCGTCCATTCAGTGCCGTTTCACCCGCCCCCGCCTGGTGCCGTGGCATCTGTCAGTCCTCCACCAGAAACAGGAGAGGCCCGGGCAAGAAACCCGGGCCTCTCCTGTTTCCCCAAGACCAATCCGATCCGTTGGATCACCCGGTGGAGGTGGACCCTCGAGCCACAGCCGCTTCCGGCGTCCCCGTCTCTCCGCCCACCGAGCCGAAGCCGGCCATGGCCAGAGCCTGACGCCGGACGGCGGTGAGCCAGAGCCCCATGTCATCAAACCAGGCGTAGAGCGTGGGTGTGAGGAGGAGAGTCAGGATCGTAGAGGTGGTCAGGCCTCCGATGACCGCCTGCCCGATGGGGGCGAACATGACACCCATCCCCTCCGTTGCCCAGAAGGCCATGGGGATCAGGCCCATGACGGTGGTGAGACTCGTCATGAGGATCGGCCGAAGTCGAGCCGTGCATCCACTCAAGAGGGCCTGTCTTCGGTCCATTCCTCGATCTCGCAACTGGTTCACCAGGTCGATCATCACAATCGAATTGTTCACCACGATCCCAACGGTGATCAAGATCCCCAGGAAGGAGAGGATGGAGAAACTGGAACCGGTGATGAGAAAGATGAGCCCCAACCCCGGCACGGCGAAGAAGATGGAGAAGTAGATGATGAGAGGGAGGACCATGGACTCGAAGAGCGCGGCCAAGACCAGGTAGATGAGGATCAGCGCCAGGATGGCGGCAATCATCATATCTCCGAACTGCTCCTGTTCCTCCGCCCAACCCCGGCCCAGGTCCCAGCTGTAGCCCACCGGAAGCTCGAACCCGGCCATGGCAGTCTGGACGTCCTGGATCACATCCTCCCGATTGTAGCCCGTGGAGACTTCTGCCGAGACCGTCACCGCCGTCTGGCGATTCTCCCGCTGGATGTCGGTAGGGCCGCCCACCACCTGGATGTCAGCCACCGTTCCCAGGGGCACGTTGGTCCCGTCGGCCGTTCCCACGGCCATGTTGCTGAGCTGGGCAATGGAGACCCGGTCTTCCTCCCGCAGCTGGAGGAGGACATCCACCTCCCGCTCCCCGGAGCGGAACCGAGTGGCTACCGATCCTCGCAGCGCTCCCGAGACGGCCTGGGCCACATCCTGGGAGGTCAGGCCAGCTCGTTCGGCTGCACGGCGATCCACTCGAACCCGGACCTCCTCGTTCCCTGATTCCAGGGAGTTGTCGATCTCGTTGATCCCGTCCACCGACTGACTCAAGTGCAGCTCAACAGCCTCGGCCAGGCGCGCCAGCTCGCTCGTGCTCTCTCCCACCAGTCGCACCTGGACACCCGACATCCGACCGAAGCCCCTCCGCTGCCGCCACTCCACCCCGGGGATCACCGGAAGGAGATCCTGGATCTCCTCCGTGATCTGGGCCGTGGACTTCTCTCCCCCCTCGGAGAAGGGTTTGAGCGTCATGAAGATGCTGGAGAAGGTCCCCCGGGAGAAGGAGTTCACATTGGTGATCTCCAGCCCCTCGGCGTGGTCCAGGATCGTCTGCTCGGCCTCGGCGAAGATCTGGCTCCGTTCCTCCACCGAGATGCCCCGGGGGGTGGAGACGCTCATCCGGATGAAGCGGTTGTCCTCTTCGGGCATGAGCTCCCGGGGAAGACCCATGAGAAGGCTGATCCCGGCCGTGAAGACGAGGGCGGCGACTCCGGCTGTGACGTACCGGTAGTTCAGGATCCGGTCCAGAGCTCGCTGGTATGTGTTGTTCATCCAGCTCATGACCCGACCGGGCCTGGGCATCTTCCCCTTCAGGAGCCACAGAGCCAGGAGGGGAATGAGGGTGAAAGCCACCCCCAGGGAGGCCAGCATGGTGGAAGAGATGCTGGTTCCGAAGGCCCGGAACTGGGTCCCCATCTGGGTGGGGGGGAGGAAGAAGAGGGGGGTGAAGACAATGACCGTGGTCACCGTTCCCGACAGGATGGCCAGCCCAACCTCATTGGCTCCATCCACAGCCGCCTCCTCAGGATCAGATCCCATCTCCCGATGTCGAAAGATGTTCTCTACTACGACCACGGCGTTGTCGATGAGCATTCCCACTGCCAGCATCAGACCCGAAAGGGTGATGATGTTCAGCGAGTCGCCGAAGAGGTAGAGGATCACCACCGTGAAGATCAGCGACACGGGGATGGCCGCAGCCACGATGAGGGTAGGCGTAAGCCTCCGGAGAAACGCAAAGAGAACCACTACAGCCAGCCCACCTCCCAACGCTCCGGCTCCGGCCAGGAGCCAGAGTACCTCGATGATCCCCTCCGATTGATCCTGCCAGATGCGGAAGGAAAGCCCTTCCAACCCGGGACGTTCCGTCACCTCCTCGAGCGCCACCCGGACGGCTCGAGCCACCTCCACGATGTTGGCTTCCGACTCCTTGTACACCTCGGCCTGCCGAGCATTCTGCCCATTCATCCGGAAGAAGAAATCCCGCTCCGGAAAGTCGTAGGTGACTTCGGCCACATCCGAGAGGCGCACCCCGACAGCGTTCAGCGGAAGATTCTCGATCTCCTCCACCGAGCGGAGTTGGCCCTCGGCCCGGATGTCGAAACGGGTTCCCTCCAGCTCCAGTTCACCTGCCGAATAGTCCTCGTTCCCCCGGTTCAGCGCCGTACTGATCATGGCGATGGTAATGCCCTGGGACCGCATTCGATCCTGGTCCAGCTCAATGGAGACCTCCCTGGCCTCCAACCCGGAGAACTCCACCTGGGCCACCCCGTGAACCTGTAGGAGGGCCGGTTCGATCTGTCGCTCCACTAGTTCAGTCAGGAGAGCGGGATCTCCATCCCAGGCAATGGCTGCTCGGAGGACGGGCTGCTCATCGGAGGAGAATCGCCTCAGGTTGATCCGCTGAACATCGGAGGGGAGTTGTCCCCGAACGAGTTCCACCCGCTCCCGGACCTCCAGAGCCGCCATGTCCATGTCCGTGCCTGGCTTGAACTCCAGCTCCACCCGCCCCCGATCCTGGGAGGCCGTGGCCCGGATGGACTCCAGCGCCCGGACCGTGCCCAGCTCCTCTTCCAGGGGGCGCACGATCCGCCGCTCCACCTCGCTGGGCGAAGCATTGGGATAGGGAACGGTGACCTGAAGAACTGGACGCTCGAAGCTGGGGAACATGTCCAGCGGGATGAGCGAGGTGGAGATCAACCCGAGTACGATGACCGTCACCACCATCATCCCGGTGGTCACCGGCTTCCGGACTGCAAATCTGGGTAGCGACATGGGTCAGTCTTCCTTCGAGTGGATCTCAGTCATGCCATTTCAGGGTGGGCGGCGCCGACTCCGGCACCCACCGGTGTCGACTCTGGCTCGTCCACCTCTTCAACTCCTTCCGGTGGGGGCACCTGGGCCTCGGCCTGCCGGCGTCGTTCCCCACGGATCTCGAAGATCCGGTAGAGGACCGGAACCACCACCAGGGTCAGAGCCGTGGAGATGATGAGCCCCCCGATGACGGGGATGGCCAGGGGGGCTCGGAGTTCGGCCCCCTCACCGGGGATCAGGGCCAGAGGAGCCAGCCCCAGGACCGTGGTCAGGGTGGACATCATGATGGGTCGGAAGCGAACACGCCCCGCCTCCACGAGCGCATCATCCAAAGGGTAGCCTTCGTCCCGGCGCAACTGATTCACGTAGTCCACCAGGACGATGGCGTTGTTCACCACGATTCCCACCAGCATGACCATCCCGATGAGGGCCACCACCGAAAGGGAACTCCCGGTGATCCAGAGAGCCGCAATGGCCCCAGGCAGGGCCAGGGGAATGGAGGCCAGGATGATCCCCGGCTGCCGGAAGGATTCGAATTGACTGGCCATGACCAGATAGACCAGGAAGATGGCCAGAAGGAGTGCCAGCTGCATGGACCGGATCGATTGCTGGAGGTCCCTGGACTGGCCAGCCACCGTGACGAAGATGTCTGCGGGAGGGGTGATTCCACTGATGGCTTCCTCCACTCTGGTGAAGGCTCCAGCCAGGTCGGTGCCCACCGGTCGGGCCTCTACCAGGGCCACCCTGGATCCGCCTCGCCGGACAATCTCTGCCGGACCATCCTCGAAATACAGGTCCGCAACCGCAGCCAACGCCACACTCCCGCCTCCTGGAATCTCCAGGCGCAGGTTCTCCAGATCCTCCAGGCTGGTCCGCTGCTCTTCCTGGGCTCGAACCAGGACGTTCAGGTCTCGGTCCCGCTCCGTGAACTCGGTTGCCGATGCCCCTCGGATCTTGGCCTGGAGCGCCTCTGCCGCATCCCCCACCGTCAGCCCCTGCCGGGCTAGCCGCTCTCGGTCGAATCGGATGGCGATCTCCGGGGTTCCCTGCCTCCGCTCCTCCTCCACCCCCGTGATGCCCGGCACGGTCCGAAGGAGTTGCCGGACATCGGAGGCCGTCTCGTTCAGGAGTCGAAGGTCAAAGCCACGGACCTCAACCTCCAGGGGAGCATTGGTGCTGAAGAGCTGGGGTCGGTCCACCCGGACCTGAACTCCCGGGAGGCTGGCCAGGCCCTCGCTGAGTTCGGCGGCCACCCTGTCCTCCACGGTGCCGACCTCGGAAAGGCGGACCAGGAGGGTGGCGGCGTGTCGTTCCTGCTCTCCGGTCCGACCCAGGGTGCCGGCTCCACCTCGCACCCCGACATTGGTGAAGACCTCCCTGACCTGGGCGCTCTGGAGGGCAATCCCCTCAGCTCGTCGGGCCAGGGCCTCCATCCGGAGCAAACTGGTTCCCGGGGCTGCCTCCAACTCCACCACCAGCTCACCCTGGGCCAGCTCAGGCACCAGTGAGACCCCGACCCTGGGAATGATGGCCAGGCCGATGCCCAGGGCCACTGCAGCGCCGCCGAGGACCAGGACCGGTCGCTTGAGGGCCCCCTGGAGTATCCCTGGATAGCGGTCAGCCAGGCTTCGGTACAGGCCGTCGAATCCGTCGGCCACCGGGTTCAGGAGACGCCCGAAGCCGCCACCCCCCTTCCGCAAGACCTTCAAGATCCCTCCGGTTCCCATGGCCAGGGCTGAACCAACCTTCCCGGGCTCAGCTGTCTTTCCGACCTCGCCGGTCCGGGCCTTCGCACCCTGGCCGCGGGAGGCCAGCATGGGAATCAGCGTGAGGGAGACCACCAGGGCTGAGAGGAGAGCGAAGGACACGGTCCAGGCCTGATCGCCGAAAAGCTGGCCGGCCACTCCCTGAACGAAGACGATGGGAATGAAAACCGCCACGGTGGTGAGGGTGGCAGCGACCACGGCCCCCCCGACCCGGTCCGTCCCCTTCCGAGCCGCCTCCACCACTGAAGCCCCCTGTTCCCGTTCCCTGGCGATGGACTCGAGCACGACGATGGCGCTGTCCACCAACATCCCGATGCCCAGGGCCAATCCACCCAGCGACATGATGTTCAGGGAGATGTCCCTGGAGAACATGAGGACGAACGTGGCGATGACCGAGATGGGGATGGCCGTCACCACGATGAGGGTCGTGGGGAGGTGTCGGAGGAAGAGGAGGAGGATGATCATGGCGAAGATGGCACCCAGAATCCCTGCCAGACGCACGTCGGCCACAGCCCTCTCGATGAAGATGGCCTGGTCGGTGACCAGGCTGGTGGTGACGCCAGGCGGAAGATCCCCCTGCAGCTCCACCAGGCGATCCCGGACGACCTGGGAGAGGCCTACGATGTTGGCAGTGGATTCCCGCAGTACGGCCACCTCCACCGACTCATTCCCATTCACCAGAGAAACGGTCTCCCGTTCCGAGGCTCCCCGCCGGACGCCGGCCACGTCCCGGAGGAGGATGGGTTGACCTCCGGCCTGTCCCACCACCACACCCAGCATCTCGTCCACTTCCACGAACTCATTCACCGTCCGGACGACGTATTCGGCATCCCCCTCCTCCAGGATTCCGCCGGCCAGGTTGATGTTCTCTGCGGCCAGCCGCTGTGCCACCTGCTGGAAGGGGATCCCCAGCTGGGCCAGGCGAGTCTCGTTGACCTCCACGAGAATCTCCTCTTCCAGCCCCCCGGTGACCCGGACGGCCGCCACACCTTCGATCCCCTCCAGGGCTCGGCGGACCTGCTCCTCTGCCAGCCAGCGAAGAGCAATGAGCTCTTCCCGGTCCTCCTCCAGTCGGGGATCCAACGCCCGGTCCGAAATGAGGGCAAATCGAACCACCGGCTCCGATGCCGGATCGTATCGGGCGATGGTGGGCCGGCCGGCGTCAGGGGGGAGATTGATGAGGTCCAGTCGCTCCCGGAGATCCATGGCGGCGAAGTCCATGTCCGTCCCCCACCCGAACTGGATGGTGATCTCGGACCGACCGGGCCGGGACCGGGAGGTGACCTGATCCACTCCCTGGACCACGGAGATGGCTTCCTCGATGGGACGGGAGATGAGGTTCTCGATCTCCCGGGGGCCCACGCCCTGGTACTCGGTCTCGATGGAGACCGTGGGGAAAGAGATGTCCGGCAGCAGATCCACCGGGAGCCGGGTATAGGACACCATCCCGAAGACCATGACCGCAATGAAGGCCATGGAGACCGCCACCGGGCGGGCGACGGAGAAATCTACGACCTTCACTGGCCCTGTCCCTCCACCGGCTGGCCATCCAGTTCCATGAGGCGGACGGGGACACCGGGACGGAGGTTGTCTTGACCGATGACGACTACGGTGTCGCCGGCCGCCAACCCAGTGGCAACTTCCACCCGATCCCCTCGGGCATAACCCAACGAGACCTCCCGCTCCACTGCCTGGCCATCCTGGATCACAAAGACTCGGGGAACGGCACCATCCACCAACACGGCCGTGCGGGGCAGGGTGATCCGTTCGGCCAGGGTCTCGGTCACGATGTCCACATTCACGAACTGTCCCGGCCGGAGACGGGAGTCCTCCCGAGCGGACACGGTGATGGTGACCTGGACGGTTCCGCTCTCGGCATCCACCACCGGACGAATCCTCTCGACGGTGCCGGTGGCAATGGGGTCAGCCCCCTCCTGGAACATGAGTCTGGCGGCCTGCCCCACCTGGATCGCCGATGCCTGGCGCTCCGGCACGGCAACTCGGGCCTCCAGGCGATCCACATCGGCCACGGTGAAAGCAGGGTTGGCGGTTGTGATCTGACTCCCTCGCTCGATATACCGATGGGTGACCACTCCAGAGATGGGAGTGCGGATGGCGGCATTTCGCACACGGAGCTCGGCTAGCTCGAGGTCCGAAGCCGCCACTGCCGAGTCGGACACCAGGTTGCCCACCTCCTGTTCGGAGATGAGATCCAGGTCAGCCAGGGCACGGGCTCGGGTGACCTGATCGCTGGTGGCCTGGGCCCGGGCCTGGGCCTGGGTTGCCTGGAGACGCCACTCCTCGTCATCCAGCTGAGCCAGAACATCTCCCTCGGCAACCCGGTCCCCTTCCTCCACAGGGATGGAGGCCACGATTCCCGACTCCTTGGGAATCACATCCACCGTTTCACGGGCCCTCAGGTTGGTGGATCCCCGCAGCGTCACCTGGAGTTCTTCCTGGACGGCGATGCGGGCCGAAACGGGAATGGCCCGCTCGGCTCCCCCGCCCCTGGGCGGACCGTCGGCAGCCTGGGCCATCTGGGCTCGTCCATCGTCATCGGAGCTGCACCCGGCCAGGAGACCCGCGGCCATGGCCAGAAGGGCCATGAGGACAGATCCCCGCCACGACCGCACCGACCCAACCCTGTATCCCTGCAGTTCTGCCATGATCTTTCCTGTTCCGAGCCTGCCAGAGGGCAGGCAGCGATCTATCAAATCAGGTGGGGACAGGACTCTTGCCTCTCCCCACGCGCTCACTGATTCCGAAGCGACTGTCCCACCAGCGCCTCCAGCCCGGCAAAGGACTGGTGAAAGCTGTAGATGGCCGAGATCTCATCCCGCTCGGCCTGCGAGAGATTGGCCTGGGCATCCACCACCTCGATGGAGGAAGCCAGCCCGAGCCGGAAGCGTTCCTGTGCCAGGCGAAGCTCCTCAGCTGCCGTCTCACGAATACGGGCCTGCAGAGTTACGGTCCGGAAGGCGGTCCGAACGGACCGGACGGCTCCTTCCACTTCTGACCGGAGGCGGAGTTCCTCGGAACGGACCTGTTGCCGGGCATTCCTCTCCGAGACCCGGGCCTGCTCCACCTGGAGTTGGCGCGAGAAGCCTGTGAAGACCGGGATCGACACTTGGAGGGAGAGGGAAAGGGGCTGCGCCCGGTAATCGAAGGGGAACCCCTGATTCCGATCTCTGATCTGTTCTCGAACCCCCACCTCCACCCCGGGCTGGGTGATGTCGAACTGGCTGCAATCCCGGGGCGGGTCCCCCAGGAGCTCCCGGATCCGGTTGTCCTCCCGGCACGAGTCGTACTGGCTGGAAAGCTGGGAGAATCGTTCCTGGAAGAGGGGATTCAGATCCGCCGGTTCGAAGACCGACCCGGTCCAACTCGCCGACAGCGACAGTGACGGGAGGTACTGGGTCCGAGCCATACGGGTCTGGGTCTCGGCTGCCGACTGCTGGCTCCGGGAAGCTCGCAGAACCGGGTTTTGGTCCATGGCCAGATTCAGGAGATCCCCCAGTTCCAGGTCCGGGTCGAACAGGTCAAAGGCGGTGGTGAGCTCCACGTCTTCCCGCACATCGACCCCCACGACCCGACCCAGAATGAGTCGAGTGGTGGCAACCGAATTCTCCGCCTGGAGGACCTGGACCTCCGCCTGCCCCTCCTGGAGCTCGGCCCGGCGGATGTCCAGGGGGGTACCTGCGCCCACCTCCACCTGGGCTTCCGCTTGTCGGACGTAGGAACGGGTCCGCTCCAGTTCCGTGCGAGCCTGGCTGAGCTCCTCGTCTGCCTGGAGGGCCGACAGGTAGGCCTGGGTGACCTGGTCCACCAACCCCGCCGAAGCGCCCTCCACCTGAGCCCGGGTAGCCTGATTCTGATCCCGAACCACCGAGGGCCGGAGCAGGGTCTGGCCCGTAAGGCTCATGGAAAGCCCCAGATTGTAGTTGGAGGAATAGATGGCCGGCTCGGTGCCCAACTGGACCGACTGGAACCGCCGTTCCCCCGAGGCCGTGTAGCCGAAGGAGGTGGAGGCGTTGGCCGAGGGTATCAGGTCTCCCCAGGCCTCTCGCTGACGCCATTGTTCCGCATCCAGCTGGGACTCCTGGATGCGGTAGTCAGGGTTGTACTCGTGGGCCAGGCGAAGAGCTTCTTCCAGCGAGAGGGCATTGTTCGTCCGAAGCTCGCTGGAGCCGACCTCCTGGGCTTCCGCAAGACCGGGAAGGAGGAGAGGGGCCATCGCCAGGAGAAGTACAGCCTTCATCCTGCCGCTCTGTCCACGGGTGGGATTTTCCTTCAGCACGTCAACGGACTCCAGGTTCAAGGTCCTTAATGGCAAAGAGGCCGGGTCGTTCAGCGCAACTCGGGTGCCGTCGACTCCGACCGCCTCAACAGAAGAGAGGCTCTCGGAGACTCGAGCGTTAAACGATTTGTGACGCCTTTCGATCCGGAGCTGGAAAATATCCGGCGCAGGTAGGGGATCCGGAAAATGGACCCGGCGCCCGACAGTGGTCTGAGGTGCTGAACAAAGCACGAAAGCACCACCGGGGCTTGGCCTTCAGTCGGTGGAGCCGTGTCGACGGATCACACCGTAGGAGGCCTGCCTGGCAGGACACCTGGGGAGGTGGAACTGCGCTCCCTACACACGGAGAACACGAAGGATCCCGTCAGCTGAAACGGGTCGGGCGCTCCAGATGATGGCTGGTGGCCCGCTGGAACGCATGGGCCACGGCCAGCGCCTCCCCATCCTTCCAGAGTCCCCCTACGAAGGTGATGGCTCCAGGGTTTCGGGAGTCCTCGAAACCGTGGCGGGCCACCACCGCTGGGTGTCCACTCAGGTTGGTAGCCAGGAGGAGAGAGCCGGCAAATGGGGGGGCCACCAGTACATCCACCCCCGCCCACGCCTGCTCGAGTCGCCCCAGGAGAATCGTCCTGAGGCGATTGGCCTGCAGGTATTCCACGGCCGGAATCATCCGGGCCGAGCGGAAGAGGTTGGGCCAACTTCCCTCCTCCTGCCGAACCATCAGAGCATCCCGGCCGCTACGCGTCAGACTGTCGAAAGAGGCGGCAGCTTCGGCGTTCAGGATGATCCGAAGGGCCCCAAGGGGCAGATCGTCGGGGAGCCCCACCTCCACCAGCTCGGCACCGAGACCCTCCAGAACCTCCAACACCGCCCGATCCAGGTCCCCTGTCGGACCGTCCGCGTCGAACGCTCCCGTCAGGCGACCAACCCTTATTCCATCCAGTCCTGCCTCGCCATCCCATCGGAAGGGAACCTGGCGAACGGTCCGGTCCAGGTTGTCGGGCCCCTGGATCCCATCCAGGACCAGGGCGCAGTCCTCCGCATGACGGCAGAGGGGGCCCAGCTTGTCCATGCTCCAGGAGAGGGGCATGGCTCCAGCTCGGCTTACCCGTCCGAAGGTAGGCCGGAGTCCGGTGGCCCCGCAGCGCACAGCCGGCGAGATGATGGAGCCAAGGGTCTCACTCCCGATGGCAAAGCCCACCAGCCCGGACACAACCGCTGCAGCCGACCCAGCTGACGAGCCACTGGACCCCCTCTCCAGATCCCACGGGCTCCGGGTCTGCCCTCCGAACCACACGTCACCCATGGCCAGGGCACCCAGCGTCAACTTGGCCACCAGCACAGCGCCGGCCTCGTCCAGTCGCCGGACCACCGTGGCGTCATGCTCCAATGCCTGGTCTTGGTAGGGCGCAGCTCCCCATGTGGTAGGATAACCCCGGGTCGCAAGGAGATCCTTGGCCCCCCAGGGGATCCCGTGAAGGGGGCCCCGGACCAACCCAGCCGCCAGCTCCCGGTCCGCCCGCTGGGCCTGTTCCAGTGCCAAGTCTTCGGTAAGGGTCACTACGCACTCCAGGTCATCCCCAAAGCGACGGAGTCGGTCCAGGTAGAGCCGGGTCAGACGCTCCGAGCTGAGCCGACCGCTGCGGAGGAGGGCGCCCAGCTCCGTCAGGGAAGCATATGCCACCTCCACCGGGTCGTCAGGATCAGGAAGATCCCGGGGCCTGGAGGGACGCATGAGGGAAGGTCCGGAAGGGATCGTCGCCCCAGGCGGAAGAGGATCGAAATGGAGGGCAGGCGGAACATCGTAGCTGAGTTCCTCCTCCCGCATCCGCCGGTAGGCTCCCCGGTTGTTCCGCAGGTTCTCCAACATCATGGTCCGCTGCTGCGGAGAGAAGGAGAGTCCTGCCAGCCCTTCGGCAGCCTGGATCGTCTCTTCCGTGATCTCAGGCTCTTGAGCCGCCTGAGCCCACAAGATCCCTGGGAAGAGTCCTCCGCCGACCCCAAGGGCCGAGAGGGTGGCGAGAAAATGCCGACGATCCAGCTCCCCGACGGAAGACGAGGCTGGCGGCGCGGGGTGTGACGGAGGGGAACTGGAGCTCATGGCGACTGGAAGAAAGAGGTGAGGGATGCGAAAGGGACGACTCTATCCACTCCCGAGGATCAGAAGGCTGTTGAAGAACAGGAGCGACCGCCGTTGGGAGCGCCAGGCCGCTGGATCCAAGGCGGCTCGCCGCAGGCATAGCGGACAAGCTACGTCCAGGCGAGCCAACGCCGGAGGCGACGTCCTGCCGCCCCAACCCGAAGGGCTTCGAGGGGTTGCGGCCCTGGATCGTCGTTGGAGCCCTTTGCCGATGCACTGCGGCATCGCCTTCAAGGATCCGCCTTGTCCAGGGCCGCAAGACCCCGACGCGGCGGTCGCTCCTGTTCTTCAACAGCCTTCTAGAGAGTCAGCCTGGCCCGACAGATGCTGCTGCGCAAGACACGGACCTGCACCCCGTCTCCGGGCACCTCTGGTGTCACCAGCGGCGAGCCCGGTACCTGTTCAACGGCCTTTCAGTCCCATTCCCCCAGGAGACCCAGGGCTACCTCTTGCAGGTCGGTCCAACAGTTCTCCAGTGTCCCGGCATGGGTCCGGAGATTCCCTACGGCCACCCGGAGACAGAGCCTTCCCTCGAGACTGGTGTGAGAGAGGAAGACCCGGCCTCGAGCATTCACCCCGTCCAGAATCGCCTGGTTCAATCGATCCAACTCCACCTCTTCCAGCCCTGCGGGGACGAAGCGGAACACGACGGTGGAGAATGGAACAGGCGCCATGACCCTCCACCGAGGAGCCTCCTCCAGCCTTCGGGCAAAGTGGTTCGCCAGGGCGATGTGATGCCGGATTCTCCTCCGGATCCCTTCGCTACCGAAGTAGCGGAGGACGAACCAGAGCTTCAGGGCGCGGAAGCGTCGGCCCAGCGCCAGACCATAGTCCATGAGTTGGGTGGTCCGGTCCGCTTCCTCCGTTCGGAGGTATTCGGGAACCAGGGAGAACGTATCCTGGAGAAGCTGTCTGTGCCGGGTGAAGAGGAGGGAGCAGTCCACAGGTGTGAAGAGCCACTTGTGGGGATTGAAGACCACCGAGTCAGCCGCCTCCCAGCCCCGGAAGTAGCTCTGCAGCTCAGGAAGCACGGCCCCCGCGCCACCGTAGGCTGCATCCACGTGGAGCCACGTCCCGGTTTCCGAAGCAATTCGAGCCATGGCCTCCACCGGATCGCACGACGTGGTGGAGGTGGTCCCCAGCGTCGCGACCAACGCTACGGGCCGGATGCCCTGGGATCGATCCTCCTGAAGGGCTGACTCCAACGCCCCTACATCCAGGCGGAACGCTCCATCCACTGGGATCCGTCGAACACCCTCCTGCCCCAGCCCCAGGGCTATCCCCGCTTTTTCGATGGAGGAGTGGGCCTCCTCCGAGGCATAGATGCGCCCTGGGGGCAGGCCGAACAGCCCGGCCTTCCTGACCTGCGGATAGGCCCGGTGTCGGGCTGCCGCCAGCGCCACCAGCGAGGAATTGGACGCCGTGTCCTGGATGATTCCGAACATGGTTTCCGGAAGCCCCAGTAGGTCCCGAACCCACCCGGCCACGACCTCTTCCAGCTCCGTCGCCGCCGGCGACGTCCGCCAGAGCATGGCGTTCACATTGAGTGCGGCCGAGAGCATCTCCCCCAGGACCCCGGGGCCCGAGCCGGAGATTCCGAAGTAGGCCAGGAATCCGGGGTGATTCCAGTGGGTGATCCCCGGCATGATGGACGTGCGAAACCCCTGGAGGATTTCGCCCATGGGTTCGCCTCTCTCCGGTGCCCGAGCGGGAATCCCCTCTCGAATCTCGCCTGGCTGGACCTGGGCCAGGACGGGAGTGTCCTCCACCGCGCGAAAGTACTCGGCTATCCAATCCACCACCTCATGGCCCTGGAGCCGGAACTCTTCAGGAGGCATGTCGGCGCCGTGGGGAAAAGGATCCGTCTGGATCTCTTCCCCCTCCTCTCCAGATTCGACCCTGGCGCTGGGGTCGTCAGCTGGGTTCACCACTCCTGGGGACCCACGGTCGACGCCTTCACTGGAGGTCCGGCTCCACGTCTTCCAGGGACTGGAGCGAAGCCAGCTCCTGCCGGAGCGCCTGAAGCTGATCTCTGACCTCGTTCAGGATCTCCGGGGTGGGCCCTTCTGGAACACCGTTTCCCTGGAAGAGGTTGAAGAAGAGGGTGTCCGTATGGCCGATGCTCGTGTGGGTGACGGCGTGATCCACCAGTCGGGAAAGCTGAAGAAGCTCCCGGAGACCCAGTCCCTGCCCGCTGGCCGGAGGATGACGATAGAGGTACCGGAGAATGACCTCCCGCAGGAGCTGCACCTCTTCTACCGCTTCTCCGGCCGCCAGTCCACGAACGGCGGCCAGGTGGCCGTAGAGCTCGGCGGCCTGGTGGAAGAGGGGCATGGCCTGATCCCGGTATACATCCAGACCCTCGGGGAGAAAGGAGGTCATGAGGGTGGCAAACTCTCGAAGGAGTTCGCTCTCTCCTTCTCCCAGGCCTTGGACCCGGGATCGAATCTCCAGGAGCCAACGCTCGGCCATCCCTGATTGGTGGGATCGGAGCCAGAGGACCAACTCCTGGGGGCTCAGTGCACGATGTTCCCGGGTTCTCTGGATTGGCAAAGGGTCAGGTCGCTTCCGCCGGTCCGACGGTGAGGAGGTGGACTGTGGCATGGTCTCCCGGGGAAAAGCTGCAGGTCAACCTTCTTAACTTACGCTCCGAAAGGACGTTCGTCAGCCCCTTCGACCCCCTCCCCGATCCACCGAGGGATCCGCAAGGTCATGGTGGTCCCCTCTTCAGCCTGGCTCTCGGCCCACACCCGGCCACCCCAGGATTCCACGAGCCGTCGGACGATGGCCAACCCCAGCCCCGAACCTCCGGAGCGAGTCGAGAAATGGGGTTCGAAGATCCGTGGAAGGAGGTCCGGAGGAATCCCGGCACCTGTGTCCCGGACCCGGAGTTCGCACTCCCCCTCCACCTCCTCCAGCTCCACCACCACCCGACCTCCGCCAGGAAGAGCTGCTCGGGCGTTCTCGAGGAGATTGATGACCACCTCCTTCAACTCATCCTGTCGAGCCTGGACTGGAGGAACGTCACGGGGTGCGTCCATTCCAAACCGGACCGGCCCATCACCTGCCTGATAGAGCGTCAGCACATCCTCCACCGTCGCCACCGGATCCACGGGTCCCAGGGGCTGGGACACCTGGCCGTCCGGTGCCCCGAATCGGGAGAACCCGGCGGCGATGGCCGCCAACCGGTCAATCTCACCCAGGATGGCCTCGGCGTTCCGCTCCAGGATCTGCTGGAAGTCAGGGTGCCCATCGAACCAGGCACGTCGGATATGCTGAACGCCCAGCTTGATGGGCGTGAGGGGATTCTTCACTTCGTGGGCCACCTGCCGGGCCATTTCACCCCACGCCAGGATTCGCTCCGTGCGCAGCTCATCCGTCACATCCTCCAGGCTGACCACCAACCCCCCCGGAGGCCCCTCGCGGCTGACCCGTCGCGCCCTCACCCGAACCCTCCGGTCCCCGGCCTGGAACTCGGTAGTGGCTTCCTGCAGCCCATCTCGCATGTATCCTTCCACCCAGGCTGAGAGGAGGGACCGGAGATCCTCCCCGTCCTCACTCCTCGGGAGGGGCTGGCTCCGGGCCAGGGCCGTCCCCAGCAGATCCTCAGCTCGGGGATTGGCCAGGATGACCCGGCCCGACGGGTCCAGCGCCACCACCCCGGTGGCCACCTCCTCCATGATGGCCCGGGTTCGGCGGGAACTCCGGATGAGAGCCCGGCGCGTGCGCCCCAGCCGATCCACCATCCGGTTGAACGCACCAAAGACGGCTCCGAACTCATCGGCCCGGTCCTCCGGGAGATGTACCCCCATGTTTCCGGCCCCCACCCGCTCAGAGGCCACCCGTAGTGTCTGGATGGGACGGGTCAGGGCCCGGCCGACCAGGAGGGAGAGGAGGATGGACAGACCTCCACCCATGACGACGGCAAATCCGATCAGGTCGGCCACGTCCCGCTGCCGAAGTGCCGTGGCTCCGGCCTGGAGAGGGGCAGGAGCTGCCAGCACCTGCCCTCCGGCGATGCGACGATACGCCACCACGTACTCCAGGCCACCCAGTGCCGCCGGCGCCGAAGTCATGAGTTCCTCCCCCACCATCATCCGATGATGGGTAGCTGCCGGAAGCCACCCCTGATAGAGGCCCAGATCCACCAACTCCTGGAGGGAGCCGGCCACCAATTCACCGTTTTCGTAGAGGAGGATGTCTGAACCGGCTCTCCGAGCCAGGACGTCCATGGCGCCTCCCACCTCCCCGTACCAGCTGGCGGCTTCCTCCACCGCCCGCTCGGCCAGGGCTTCCGCCGTCCGGCCGGCTGCCGCCGACAGCGTCTGATAGGCCAGAGTTCCGAATCCCAGGGTAGGGATGAGAAAGAAGGCGAAGAGGGTCAACGTCACCTTCCCCCGGAAGGAGGTGAGCCAGGGTCGGATCCACTCCACCCCTCCCTGAGCTCCCTGGCCCACCCGTCGTCCTACACCCCACAAGAGGGTGGCGACACCCACTGCCAGGAGGAGGAGCAACGTTCCCCGAGCGATCAGGAGACCCACTCCCGGGAGTCCCAGGATGTAGTGGGCATGGTAGACCTCGTCGGGGTAGACCAGGTAGAGCTCCCCCTGCCACCCGTCGTCTCCCCGGATCCACTCCACCTGGTCCGTTGCCCCCGGAGCCTCGCCGGGAAGGAGTGGGATGAGCACCAGTGGGTCGGGTTCGGCTCGGGCAGGAGAGAAGAGGGGGCCCAGGGGCGAAGGAGCTGCCAAACTGCGCCGAGGAGGCACGATGATGGAGACGACCGCGCCCCTGGACAGGGGGGCTACCGCGGCGTAATGCACGTCGGCCAGGTCGAAGCGGCGGAGGCGCACCTCTCCCTCCATGACCGCCTGCTGGACCAGGTCCAACGGAATCCCCGGTCGAGGGCCCGAGACCCCGATCCGCAGTTCCTCCTGGGGCCGGCCGTCAGGAGACCAAACCGTCATCCAGGCCGGAACGTCCTCCCGAGCCAGCCCACTCCGGGTCCACGCTCCATAGAGCGTTTCCACTGCGTTCCTACCCGTCCCAGCCAGCGCAACCGCATCCTCTCCCGCCCGCAGCAGGAGAAATTCCAGGAAAGGATCGGGCCGGGTCCCCAGGCGCTCCATTCGGGCTTCCGCCGCCGCCATCCGCGCTTCCACCTGCAAGGACCAGGACAAAGGAAGGCTCAAGGTCGCCGCGATCCCCATCCCCAGCACGAGTCCCAGGATTCCGGTCGTCCAATGCCGACGGCCGGGCAGAGCGCGAGCTGCCAGGCCAAGAGGGATGATCCAGAGGAGCCCGAGCCAGATCGACGCCTGGGGCCCCCGATAGACCTGGTGCGCGGCGAATCCAGCCAAGGCGAGGCCAGCCACCAGAGCCCCCACGATGTAGGGGATGGAGATCTCGCCCTCGTCCCGACGGCTCAGGAGGAGCCCAAGTGTCAGGATGAGTCCGACCAGAAGACCGGCCACCGTCTGGAAGGTGATCCATCCCCCCTCGCTATAGGCCAGGAGGTCCCGGGACGCCCCCCCACCCAGTAATCCCAGGAGGAGGAGGGCGGCCCCCAGAGCCAGGGCCAGCAGGGCGCCCCTCAGGGAAGAATCGGGGAGGGGCGAACCGAGCCACCGGAAGCGGGGCGGTGGAGGCGCCACCCCCAGGAGAAAGAGTCCACCTCCGGCCAGCGCAAGGAGATCTCCCAGAGTCAGGGCCGGACCCAGAGGCAGGAGAAACCCGCCTGCTGAGAAGAGCTCCGGTGCGGCCAGGAGACGCCCCAGGGGAAGAAGCAGAAGAAGTCCCAGCAATCCCAGGCCAGGAACTGCCAGCGCCCAGCCATGACGACGGAGGGCCAGGAGGAGGAGGAGCCATCCACCGAAGATGGCCACCGCCCCACCTCGCTCCCACATCAGTCTCCTTCGATCCAGGGCATCCCCTTCCGAGAGGGGTTCGGCCGTCACGCTGAAAAGGATCCGGTCATTCCAACGGAGGTCCCAGATGCTCTCGCCCTCGACCCGGTCCTCCCGGGAGACGCGGATCACCGCTCCCCGTTCCCGTTCGAAACGGGAAGTGAAGTCCTCCAGCCCCTCGTCCAGCCCAGGCGGCAGATCGGCCCGGAGGAGGGAAGCAGCCACCACGGTACCCTGGCCTTCAGGGAGGGGATGGGTCACGTAGAGGTAACCGAACAGAGCGCCTTCTCTGTAGAGATAGCGCTGATCCCCAAAACGGGCCTCAAGGGGGAATGGGCCCTGATGGACGCCGCCCCGGGCCAGGAGGGTGCCGCCGGGATCGAAGGCGGCCACCGCGTCCACGCCTTCCGGGAGGAATGCAGCGTTCAGCTCCACACCTGCGTCTCTCCGGTCCTGGCTCCATTCTCCCGATACCCGGTCGGCGGCGGCCTCCGCCCGAGTCAGCAACGCATCCAGGTCGTTTCGCAGATCCTCCTGGACACCCTCTTCCCAGCGCTCCAGGCGGTCGGGCCATTGAGCTGAAAACCGATGCAGGTCCCCCTGAGCGGCAAACCCCAGAACCAGGGCCAGGAGGAGGAAGGCGGTGGCTCCGGCCCTGCGGCGGGTGGTGGGCACAGAGACGAGAACGGAGCCCAGCACCAGGATCCCCGCCAGGAGGAGCCAGACCAGCCCTCCTCCGGAGATCCGGACAGCCACCGCCAACGCTCCACCCATGAGGGCTGCCGGCGCAATCAGCGGGTGAATTAACAAGCGGGTTGCCCCACAGAGACACGATTGGAAGATTGGAACCCTCCCCAAGATGGTTGGACCTGGTTTCAGGGAAAAGTCCACCCGGTCCCCGAGGACGGGGGATCGTCACAGCCATCCCTCGGGTAGAATGAGAGACAGATCAAGGTCACCTGGGTGAAGGACTTCTCCCTGAGCGGCCTCTGCCAACCCCACTTCCGGGAGATGCAATGCTTCGGACCCTGCCCCTGTTCCTCGTTGCAATGGCTGGGCTCCTCCTTCCCTCCAGCCATCTGACCGCTCAGAGCGTCACGGTGGACGAGGGGGTGTTCCGAATCACTGTGGATGGGGCGGAAGTGGGTTCGGAGACCTTCGCCATCCGCAGGTCCGGCACCGGAGCCGACGCCCAGATCATTGCCACAGCCGAGATCCAGATGGAGATGCCGGAAGGTGCGCTGGACCTGAGGCCGGCTCTCCAGGCTTCCGGTGGTGACATGGCGGTATCGGCCTACCAGATCAAGGTCTCAGGGCATCGCCAGGAGGAGGTCTACGTCACCCTGGGCGATCGACGCTTTCGCACCAGCATCCGATCCGAACGGGGTGAGCAGGAACGGGAGTACCGGGCCACCCCCGGAACCGTCCTCCTGGATACCGGCGTAGCCCACCAGTACTATTTCATTTCTTCTCGGATCGATGGGGGCAATGGAAGCATTCCCGTCATCGTCCCCAGAGAGAGCAGCCAGTTCGACCTGACCGTCACGCATGTCGGCGATGAGCGGATCCAGATCGGAGGAGAAGGCGTGGACGCCCGCCACCTTCGCCTGGAAGGAAACCAGGAGACTCGGGAGCTTTGGGTGGATTCGGATGGACGAGTCCTCCGACTTGAGTATCCCAGCGGAGGATACGTGGCCGAGCGGGAGCGACGTCCCTGAAAGAGGAGTACCTCTTCCCTCTCCATTGAATCTTCCTGGGTCCTCCCCTCGTAAGGGGGTGTGAACCCCGATCCCGGTCCACCTGGGAAGGGCGAAGCCACCACCTGAACCGGAGGTCCTCCCCGGTGATTCATCGATTCGACACCGACGGAAGCCCCTTCTCCGCTCCGTCCCTCCCCCGCTTCCTGGCTCTCAGGCCGGGCATTTTCGCTTCGAATCCCAACTACGTAGGGGCTCAGCGGCTCATTGGCCCTTGGGGCCCACCCGCCGGCACCATTGGCCTTGCGACGCACCCCGCACCCCGCCAGACCCCTACTGACCCGGGCACATGGGTCGGTAATTCACCGCTGAATGATCGAGAGTGGGTCCATGACTCGTAAGAGAAAGCTCGTCCTGGGGATCGTCATCGTCCTTCTCCTGGCCCTGGCTGCCGTCATCGGCGTGCTCCGGGCTCAGGACCGGGGCATCGAGGTCCGGGTGGAAGAAGTCCGGGAACGCGATCTGGTGGCCACCATCACCGCCACCGGAAGCGTTCGCGCCCGCCGGCAGGTCAATATTTCCTCCGATGTCCAGGGCCGGGTCATCCAGCTGAACGTGGAAGAAGGGGACGAGGTGGAGCGGGAACAGGTCCTTCTCCGGATCGACCCCAGCCAACTGGAGGCTCAAACAGCCCGGGCCCGGGCCAGCCTGAGCCAGTCCATGGCCGACGTTGCTCAGCGCCGGGCCAACCTCCTCCGAGCCCAGCGGGACCTGGAAAGGAATCAGGGACTTCGTGACCGGGACCCGGGCCTCATCAGCCGACAGGCATTGGAGGACTCGGAGACGGAAGTAGAAGTGCAGCAGGCCCTCCTGGAATCTGCCGAACACGGGGTGGAGCAAGCCCGGGCGGCCATGGCGGAAGCAGAGGACCAGCTGGGTCGAACCACCATTCGGGCACCCATCTCGGGCCGAGTGACCCGGCTGGACATCGAAGAGGGAGAGACGGTGGTAGTGGGAACGATGAACAACCCCGGATCACTCCTCCTCACCATCAGTGACCTTTCCGTGGTTGAAGCCGTCATGGCCGTGGACGAGACCGACGTCCCCCGGGTGTCCATTGGCGACTCTGCCCGGGTCGAACTGGATGCCTTTCCCGGGCGGGAGTTCTCGGCGACGGTGGCCAAGATCGGGAACTCGGCCATCCGCAATCAAGCCGGGGGCACGACCCCCCAGGGAACCTCAGTGGACTACGAGGTCATCCTTACCCTTCTGGATCCCCCCATGGAACTCCGACCGGACCTCTCTGCCACAGCCGACATCGTGGTGGACGCAGCCACCGGCGCCGTGGCCACCCCCATCATCTCCGTCACTGTTCGGGACGTAGCAGACCCGGAGGCCGAAGACGGCGATGGGGAGCCCGAAGAGAAGGAAGGCGTCTTCGTCGTTCGGGATGGCCAGGCCCACTTCCAACCCGTGGAACTGGGCCTCACCGGCCAGGACTATTTCCAGGTCACCTCAGGGCTCTCCGTCGGAGACATGGTGATAAGTGGTCCCTTCCAGAGCATCCAATCACTCCAGGACGGGGACGCCGTGCGCCTCCCCACACCCCCATCTTCCTCGGACTGACGCCGGGGCAAGCCACCCATGGACTTCCGTGAAGGAATCCGCCTTGCTCTCCTTCAGATCCACCAGGAGAAGCTGAAGAGCTTTTTCAGCCTCCTGGGGGTCGTCATCGGCGTCATGTTCCTGGTAGTGGTCGTGAGTGTCGTGGAGGGATTGGACCGCTACATCACCGAGGACTTCGCCGAACAGATCTTCGGGGTGAATACCATTCAGGTGCTCCGGACCCCTTCGGTGCAGATGGCAGTCACCGCCAGTCAAAGAAGGGAGTGGCAGCGCCGCCCGCGATTGAAACGGGAGGAAGCGGAAACCATACGTCGGACCCTCTCCGTCCCCGCTCGAGTGGGGGTCGAATCCAACCTCATGGCTGATATCCGAAGTTCGGCCGGGGTTCGGGCCGATGGGGTCCGGGTGTCGGCCATCTCCGAGGAGATCCTGGAGATCCGGACCTTCCGGACCACACACGGGCGTCCCTTCTCTCCCCAGGAGGCGGCCCGCGGGATTCCGGTGGCCATCCTGGGAAGTCGGGTGGCTGAAACGCTCTATGAGGGGGAGGACCCGTTGGGCCAGCGGATCCGGATCCGAGGCTTTCCCTTCCGGGTGGTGGGTGTCCTGGAGGAACAAGGGACCCTGCTGGGAATGTCTCTGGACAACCTGGTCCTGGTTCCGGCCAGTTCGCCCATCACCCGATTCCTTGCAGACTCCCGAGCGGTGGGAAACATCGCCATCCAGACCCTGGACCCTGGAGATCTTCGAATCGCCATGTCCGAGGTGGAGGTGGCCATCAGGCTTCACAGGGGCCTCCGCCCCGGGGATTCCAATGACTTCGAGGTGGAAACGTCGGAGGAGTCCCTGGCCTTCTGGGATCGAATCTCCACGATCCTCTTCCTGGCCCTGCCGGGACTGGTAGGGATCTCGCTGGTGGTGGGAGGTATCGTCATCATGAACATCATGCTCATGTCGGTGACGGAACGCACCCGGGAGATTGGCGTCCGGATGGCCATCGGTGCCCGGCGAAGGGACATCATCAACCAGTTTCTCGTCGAGTCGGCCACTCTTTCCGGATTTGGAGCCATCCTGGGCGTGGGCGTGGGCATCGGTCTGACCTGGGCCGTCCGAACCTTCACTCCCCTCCCAGCCGCCGTGGCTCCACACTGGATTGCCCTGGGTATGTTCCTGGGGCTGGCCGTGGGAATCATCGCCGGGGTCTATCCGGCCCTTCAGGCCTCACGGATGGATCCAGTGGAGGCGCTCAGGTATGAATAGCCTCCGGACGCTGGGACGCTTTGCCTACGGGGTGGGGGAAGGGATCCGGATCGCCCTCTCCTCCATTCATGCCAACCGCTTCCGGTCAGGTCTCACCATCCTGGGGATCGCCATCGGCGTCATGGTGGTGGTGGTCATGGCTGCCCTCGTCACCGGGATCCGCGGATCGGTGGCCGAGGGCATTGAATCGGCCGGCCCCCGAAATCTCTTCGTCATGCGCTTCGACCTCACCGACATCCAGTTGGTGAGCGATGGCACCGGGCGCCCCCCCTGGTGGAATCGGCCACCCATCACCCGAGATGAAGCACGAGCCCTGAACCGACTCCCGGATGTGGAACGGGCGGTGGTGAGCATCGGACTGCAGGACCCGGGCGCCGAAGGTGGGATCACCCTGGAGGTGGACGGCCGGGAGATTGGAGGAATCCAGGGCGCCGGTGAGGATGCCAGCTGGCCTGACTACCGGGTGGGCGACTTCGTCAGTGGTCGGAACTTCTTCCCTGCGGAAGTGGCCGACGCCCGGACCGTGGTGGTCCTCTCCCGCCGTCTGGCTGCGGATCTGTTCCCTGACGAAGATGCAGTGGGCCGGCGGGTCCGCGCCCGGGCAGGTGCCGGCATCCGCCTCCCTCTGACCGTGGTAGGCGTCTTCGATCCCGGAGACAACATCTTCGAAGGGCAGGCTCCCCACCTGGCCATCCTTCCCTACACGACCGCTGTTCGTCGATTCAAGGTCTCGGAAGACTGGCTACAGGTCATCGTGGTCCCTGGAGATGAGGTGGATCAGGGGGTGGTGGAGGACCAGGTGGTCGCCGCCCTCCGGAGCGCCCGGGGCCTGGGTCCGGGCCGAGCCAACGACTTCGCCGTCCTCCGGTCCACCCAACTCCTGGAACTCTTCGATCAGTTCACCGCGGTCTTCTTCGCCGTCATGCTGGCCCTCTCCTCGGTGGGCCTCCTTGTGGGTGGGGTGGGCGTGGTGGGGATCATGATGATCTCGGTGACGGAGCGGACCCGGGAAATCGGAATCCGGAAGGCAGTGGGGGCCACGGGCCCGGAAATTCTCTGGCAGTTTCTGGTGGAAGCCGGCGTCCTGACCCTCCTGGGTGGAGGAGCCGGTCTCCTCATTGGCGGGGGGCTGGCCTGGCTCGTGAGCACTCTCACGCCCATTCCGGCCATGATCCCCGTCTGGGCCATCGTGGCCAGCCTGGCCATGGCCGTGATCACCGGGATGCTCTTCGGGCTGATCCCCGCCATGCGAGCCGCCCGGATGGAACCGGTCCGGGCCCTTCGGGCCGAATGACCCGAAATGGCTCCAGGGCGGAAGGATGACCGGATTCTACACCTGAACCCGGACCCAGCTCAGGTGTAGTTTGGCGACTCTCTGGACTGTCCCTCCCGTTTCCCTTCCGGCTCCATGACCGCGACTCTGGATCTCCTGGCCATCTTCGCCCATCCTGACGACGCTGAACTCCTCTGCGGCGGCGCCCTGGCCGCCAGTGTTGATGCCGGAGAAGCGGTGGGGATCCTGGACCTGACCCGGGGCGAGATGGGAACCCGGGGCACGCCGGAGCTCCGGGCAGAAGAAGCTGCTGCCGCCGCCAGGGTCCTGGGAGTGGAGATCCGTCGAAACGCTGAGCTTCCCGATGGAAAGTTGGAGAACAGTCTCTCCCAGCGACGGACCGTGGCGCGTCACATTCGGGAGCTTCGACCCCGAACGGTGGTGACCCACTGGCTGGAAGGGCGACACCCGGACCATCGGGAAGCGGCGGCTCTGGCCACGGATGCAGCCTTCCTGGCCGGCTTGGCCCGAGCCGATCTGCCACTCGACCCCTTCAGACCCCGGAAGGTCATCTACACCCTCACCTTCAGGGAGCAAGCCCCCCCGCCCACCTTCGTCGTGGACGTCTCCCGACAGATGGAGCGACGGCTGGAGGCCATGGCCTGCTTCGCCTCCCAGTGGGATGGCGCGCGAGGAGCCGGGGAAGCCTTCCCAGGGGGAGATCGGCCGTTGGAGGATCAGGTCCGAGCCCAGCTGGCCCACTACGGATCCCTGATCCGGGTGGCCTACGGGGAGCCCTTCTGGACCCGGGAAGCTGTCCGGGCGGCTACGCTGGGAACGGTTGACGTTCCTTCGTTCTGACGGTGCTCAGGAACAGGAGACTTCCAGGAGGAGCCTACGCCACGAGGGGACATCCGGGCCCGATGCTCGAAGCACCTCCGCCTGGGCCCCTCCCCCTCTCAGCATCCAGGGAGCCAGCCACTGTCCGATCTCCGGGGGCAAGTGCCCCAGAGGCTCGCCCGACCGGAGGTGAACCCACACCTCCGGGTCTTCCTGTCCCGGAGGATCGGGAATCAGGTTGAGCTGGTCACCGGGCTGGACCTGGGCCAGAAGTCGCTCGCGTCCGGCAAAGACAATTCCGTGGACGGTTGCACGGAAACGCCGAGGTCGTCCTGGGGGAAACTCCGATCTACCCCGTGGGCTCATGAGGCTCCTGTTGTTTATAGGGACGTTGAACAAATACAGGGACCACCGTTGGGAACCCCATCGTAGGCGGCGACCCGCAGAGGTAGCGAGCGCCACGTCGAGGGGAGCCAACGATCGGGGAGGCTGCCTACCGCCCCAACTCAAAGGGAGAAGGCTCGGATCCCACCTGCTCGCCCCCTGCACCCCGTCTCCCAGGAACCTTAAGTTATCTTTTCCCCGTCGCCGACCGAACCTGTGCCCAAGCCTCCCTTGACCGACCTTTACCTGGATCACGCTGCCACTACCCCCCTTCGGCCCCAGGTGGCCAGGGAGATGAGGCACGTCCAAGAGGAATTCCCAGGGAATCCCTCCTCCCCTCACCGCTGGGGACAGGACGCCCGAAGAACACTCCAGGCGGCCCGGGATCGGGTTGCCGAGGTATTGGATGTGCCCGCGGGCACCGTATTCTTCGTACGGGGTGGGACCGAGTCGGACAACCTGGCCATTCTGGGTCGAGCAGATCGGAGCCGCAGTGAGGGACACACCCCCCTCATCCTCTACTCATCAGTAGAGCATTCAGCGGTACGAGAAGCAGCCCAGGAGGCGGTCCGTAGTCACGGGCAGGCCGTCGTCTTCGGCGTCGATCCATCGGGCCAGCTCGACCTGACCACGATCCGGGAGACGCTAGAGCGACACCCTGATCCGTCATCAGCCGCGCTCCTCTCCTGCATGTGGGTGAACAACGAAACGGGCACAGTCCTGGCCATGGAGGAGTTGCTGGAGGTGGCCCGGGCTCAGGACGTTCCCCTTCACGTGGATGCGGTCCAGGGGGCAGGCAAACTTCATCTGGCCCAACTGGCACGAGCAGCCGACCTCCTTTCCCTCTCCGGTCATAAGCTGGGGGGACCCCGGTCCATGGGCATCCTCGTGTGTCGGGACCGCTCCCTCCTCTCTCCCCGGCTCTTCGGTGGGGGGCAGGAAGACGGACTTCGTCCCGGCACGGAGGACGTAGCCGGAGCAGCAGGAATGGCCCAGGCCCTGGAGTTGGCTACGCACGACCGAGAAGGGGAAGCGGCTCGATTGACCAGACTGAGGGATCGGCTGGAAGAGGGACTCAAAGAGGCGATTCCCGACCTTCGAATCCATGGCGCCGAAGGCCCCCGGGCACCCCACATCACCAATGTGGGCATTCCCGGGCTGCCAGCCGACGTCCTTCCCGGGGCACTGGACCTCTCTGGAGTACGGGCCTCGGCCGGCTCAGCCTGCCGGAGTGGGTCCAGTGGCGTCAGTCCCGTTCTGGCAGAGTTCTACGGGGAAGCCCATGCTCGGGGTGTAGCCCCCCTTCGGCTCTCGCTGGGGTGGAACTCCACCCCGCAAGTGGTGGAAGGAGCATTGAAGATCGTACCACGGGTACTTGGAGAGATCCGGAGTGCAGGGATCGGGACCAGGCCCAGCTAAGGGGATATGGAATCCATGGATCGGAAAAAAATTCTCGTCGCCATGTCGGGGGGAGTGGATTCGTCGGTGACCGCCGCCCTCCTGGTGGAGGCCGGTCACGAGGTGATCGGCGTCACCATGAAGACGTTCTGCTACGAAGGGACGCCCGCTCACGCCCGCAGTTGTTGTGGACTGGAAGGGATCACCGATGCCCGCAAGGTGGCGGACCGGCTGGGCATTCCCCACTACGTCTTCGATGTGGAGGAGGACTTCACCCGGGATGTCATCGATGATTTCGTCTCTGAGTACGCCCAGGGTCGAACACCCAACCCCTGCGTCCGATGCAACTCAAACACCAAGTTCGGGGACCTGTTGAAGCGAGGGAAGGCTCTGGGATGCCAGGGGATCGCCACGGGCCATTACGTTCGATCCGGAGTGGACGATCAGGGAAACCCAGCTCTCTTTCGGGGACTCGACCGGAAGAAGGATCAGGCCTACTTCCTCTGGGGACTCCCTTCGGAGATCCTCCCCCTTCTCCACTTTCCCCTGGGCGGGCTGACCAAGGCCCAGGTGCGGGACAGGGCCCGGGAGATGGACCTGGTCACGGCAGACAAGCCGGAATCCCAGGAGATCTGTTTCGTCCCAACAGGGGACTATCGAGATCTTCTCCGAACCCGCCTCCAGAATCGGCATCCTGCACTGGAACCCGGTCCCATCGTGGATCTTTCAGGGCAGGTGGTGGGAGAGCACCAGGGATATGCCGGGTTTACCGTGGGCCAGCGGAAAGGGCTGGGCGGTGGGTTCGACGAGCCCCACTACGTCATCCGGGTGAAGCCTGAGACTCGCACCGTGGTCGTGGGTCCTCGGTGGGCCCTGGAGGCAAGAGGCCTGGAGGTGGATGACCTGAATTGGCTCCTCGGACCTCCGGCTCCCGGCGAGGAAGTGAGCATCCAGATCCGGCATGGTGCCACGGCGACACCTGCTCGGGTGGATGAAAGCTCCCCCTCTGAAATGACGCTGGAGTTGGTGGAACCCCAGTCAGCGGTGACCCCGGGTCAGTCGTGCGCCGTCTTCCGCGGCGAGCAGCTCCTGGGAGGAGGCCGCATTCGGCAGCCCTTGCAGAATCTGACCGGCAGAACCGGAGTCCAGGCCCAGACCCCGGTGAAGGTCTAGAAGTCTGATCGGAAAGTGGGGTGCGGCCGCGAGCCGAGGTCTTGCGAGTGCCGGAGTAGGAACGACGACGAGGCGTAGCCGTAGTGCTACGGCGAGCGAGGAGTGACGACCTCCGGTGCCGCAACCCCTCGGCGCCCAGAGGGTTGCGTCGGCGCGGAGTCCCCCAGGTCGTTGGGCAGCCTCGGATCAATTCATGGGCTTGGCTCGTTTCAGCAGCTCCAAGAGCTGGGAAACGGTCCCTTGGGACGCCAATGCTGCAGAGCTTCCCCACTCTTCCCGCTCCTCCCGGGTGAGCTCGACCTCCCGAGCACGAGTCGGGCCCGCTGCCACCTCCTGGAAAATCAGCCGGCCGGGGCCCTGCGCCCGCTCTCCCGAGGGTGCTGGCCAGACCTCCCACTCAGTCAACTCCGGATCCATGAATCGCCTCATCCGATCTCCTTCCCTTCTGGTGGGTCTGAAGGTGGAGCCGAGGTGACCCGTAGGGGTCAGCTCCGGCACCTGAATCAGTGTCGCATCCCGGCGGTCTCAGCGTAGGCTTCGAACTTCTCCCTCTCTTCATCGTTGAGGGTATCGGGAACCCGGACGCGAACCTCCACATACTGGTCCCCCGTCCGTTCCCCCCGGGTGATGCCCTGTCCTCGAATCCGGAACCGGGTGCCGCTCTGAGTACCGGGTGGAACCTTCAGGACGACGTGCTTCCCCTCCACCGTTCGGACACGGATCCTGCTGCCGAGGACTGCCTGGGCCAGATTCACCGGGACAGTGCAGTGGATGTCCAGCCCCTCTCGACGGAAGAAGTGATGGGGTTTCACCTTGAAGACCAGGATCAGGTCACCGGGAGGACCTCCCCCGGGACCCCGTTCGCCCTGTCCGCTCACCTTCAAACGGGACCCCGTCTCCACACCTGCCGGAACCTTCACTTCGATCTTCCGCTTCTGCCGCACCGATCCACGACCCCGACAAATGGTACATGGGGTCTCGGGAATTCGTCCCCGCCCCATGCACGCGGGACAGGGACGATTCACGGCGAAGCCTCCCTGACCGAATGAAACGGAGCCGGCCCCCCCGCACTCCCCACATGGCTTCAGATCCGTACCCGGCCGGGCCCCTGAGCCACCGCACGTGGCGCATTCCTCCGTGACCGGGACCGTCAACGAGATCTTCCCTCCCCGCGCAGCCACCTGGAAGGAAATCTCAACTTGAACCTCTACATCTCGTCCGCCTGAAGCCCGAGCGGTCCTCGGACCGGCGCCTGGTTCACGTCGACCTCGGTCGAAGATGGTGCTGAAGAGATCTCCCAGGCCGCCCAACCCTCCCAGGTCATCGAAGGAAAATGCTCCTGCGTCCTGGCTCCCAGGAGCCCGTCCGGGCCCGCGGGATGGGCCGGCGCCAGGCCCCCCTCCACCGAATCCAAAAGCCCCGTAGCGACGCATCTGATCGTACTGCTTCCTCTTCTCCTCGTCGGAGAGGACGGCATACGCCTCCCCGATCTCCTGGAAGCGTTCCTGGGCCTTGGGGTCGTCCGGGTTTGCATCGGGGTGATTCTCCTTGGCCAGCTTCCGGTAGGCCTTTCGAATCTGCTCCCGATCTGCATCCTCGGGAACGCCCAGGATCCGGTAGAAGTCCTTGGACTTGGTTGTCATGCCTCAGATCCGTGGGAGGTGTGCACCATCAGTCATGCTTGTGAACGCTCACCCGGGCAGGCCGGACCAGGTGGCCTTTGAAGCGGAACCCCTTCTGGAGCACCTGAGCCACCTTCTCGTCCTGATCCTCCTGATCCGTGGGTTCCCTCAGCATGGCTTCCATGGAATTGGGATCGAACGTGGCTCCCTCGGTCTCCACTTCCTCCAGACCTGCGTTCTCCAGGGCCCGGTGAAATTTCTGTTCCACCAGTTGGACTCCCTCCAGTACCGACTCCACGGTGGCCTGGTCAGGATTCAATGACGAGACACGTTCGAAGTCGTCCAAGACATCCAGGAGGTCACCGACCAGAGCCGCCTGGGCTCGGGCGCCCGACTCACCCAGTTCGCTTTGTGAACGCTTTCTGAAATTGTCGAACTCGGCAGCCAGCCGAAGGTGGCGATCGTTGAGCGCCTCCAACTCCCGTCTCAGCTCCTCCACGTCTGCATTCTCTCCCTCGGAGGTCTGACCTCCGACGTGAGTCCCGTTCGGTTCGTCATCCGGAGCGGCGGACGTGTCCACCCTCCCCTCAGCGGGAGATTCGGATCCCGCTGACTCGTGTTCCTCATTCCGTCTAGTCGATTCGCTCATGATCAGTTGGTTTCAGATTCCACGAAGGAGGTTCCACACAGAAGGAGCAGCTGGCACACAATCCGGCTTCTCTTACGTCATGGTCCAGCGATTCCCCGTCGGCGTCATCTACCCTCGTAAGTCCAACGGGTTCTCACACTGGCAGTGAGGGGCGGCGTCAAGGAGCGGAGACAGCCTGAAGGATCAGGTGGAGCCCATGTTGAGCCGCTCGCTCCCGGACCTCCTCTCGCCCTCCTCCGAACCGGACGCGTTCGGAGTGCAATCCAGCAGGGCCCGAAACTCCGAACCAGACCGTCCCCACCGGCTTCCCCGGAGTGGCGCCTGTGGGTCCGGCAATCCCTGTGATCGCCAGCCCGACCTCCACCCCCATCCGGGTCCGAACCCCCTGGGCCATCTCCTCTACCACTCCCTGAGATACGGCCCCCTGGGCTTCCAGGAGTGCTGGCGGCACCTTGAGCCATTCCTCCTTGATTCGATTGGAATAGGCCACCACGCCGCCTACGACCCAGCGAGAGCTGCCGGAAATGTCCGTCAACCGCCCCAGAACCCGTCCCCCGGTGCAGCTCTCGGCCACGGCCACCCGGAGCCCCCTGGACTCAAGTGCCTTCCCAACCGCCTCAGCGAGATTCCCTGACGGTGCATGGTAGAGATGGGACCCGAGTGCATCATGGAGAAGGCTCCGGGCTCGGGTCAATCGCTCCTCCGCCCCGGAACCCCTGGCACTGAGTCTCATCTCCACACCCCGTAGGGACGGACGGTATGCCACCTCCACGTCCAGGTCATCGCCCACCAGGGCTTCCACCCGTCCGGCCAGAACCGACTCCGGGATACCCGTGGTATAGACCAGGATGGACCGAGCTGGCGCCAGCCGCTCCTGGAAGCCATGAGCGATGGCTGAGCCGGCGGCCCCGGCCATGATGGCTTCCATCTCTCTTGGGACTCCAGGCAAGAGAATCACCGGAGTTGGCTCAGTTGCTCCTGGAGGAAGCTCGATCCAAAGCCCTGGGGAAGATCCCTCGGGATTTGGGAGCACCTGAGCCCCTTGAGGCACCCGTGCCACTCGCCGGTTGGCCGCAGGAAGATCGTGATAGCCACGGGCTCGAAATCGGGCCCGCATCTCCTCCACCAACGCCGGAGATTCGTCCAGGGAGAGTCCCCACTGTCGGGCCACTCCCTCTCGGGTCCTGTCGTCCAAAGTGGGACCGAGCCCACCGGTCACGACGACGAGATCTGCGACTGAAACGGCCCTGGACAGCGCTTCGCCAATGTCCTCTTCCCGATCGCCTGCCGACTCCAACCCTGTGACGCGAAAACCCAGGTCTGTGAGCCTGCGCGCGAGCCAGCCAGCGTTGCCATCCACCCTCTCACCAGTCAGCAACTCATCACCGATGGTGACCACCCTGGCCATGGGGGCCAGAGCTTCGCCCCTCAGAGCGTCCTTGCCCACTTCTCCTAGTCCCGACGCCACGGAGCCCTCTCCCCCCGCATCATGGGTTCTCCATGTCCTTCCCGCTGATCAACGCCCGGTTATGCACCAGGTATACCCCCATGGAATACACGGTGAGGACGATGGCCAGGAGGAGGGAAAGTCCGACGACCAACCCGTGGAACCCGGACCAGAGCTCCCAGACTGTGTGTCCCTCCCACCCGGCATCACGGGCCATCCGCACCAACCCGTACCAGAGGAGAAGAGCCCCGATGAAGATATTCTGGATGAAAGCCTTGATCTTCCCCGACTTACCGGCCGAGATCACAGATCCCCTGCGGGCGGCCCAGCTCCGAAGGAGGGTGACGGCCAGCTCCCGTCCAAAGATCACGATGATCACCCAGAGCGGCATGGCACCCCACCAGGGGATCTCCGTCTCCGGGCCCGGAGGCCGGGAGACGATATAGAAGGGTATGAAGGTCGAGACCAGGAGCAGCTTGTCGGCCACGGGATCCAGAAGCTTGCCCAGGTCCGTCACCAAACCTCGTCGGCGAGCCAGGTATCCGTCCCAGAGATCCGATACGGCGGCCAGAACGAAGAGCCCAAAGGCCACAATGAGCTGGGTGGTCCCTGGAGAGAGAGCCAGGAAGAAGATGACCGGACAGGCCAGGATCCTGGCGCCAGTGATGGCGTTGGGGAGGTTCAGACGTTCGTCGGACATG
>PWWP01000017.1 GCA_003562075.1 Gemmatimonadota bacterium | reverse complement strand
CCTTCGGAAGGGTAGCGCTGCACGTCCAGGAGCATGTGGGCAAAGTTCCGGTAGGGCTGATCCATCCGGACCACGTAGTCCCCGGTCTCGACCTGGACGCCCCCAAAGCTCCCGCTCCGGGCAGCCTGATGCACCTCGATCCCGTGCTTCCGGATCAGGTTCAACATGTAGGCCGCGTCCGCCCGGCGGTCCTGCGCCTGGGGGATCACGTAGGCGAAGGGGGCTTCGGTTCGGCCTCGCTCCAGGCTGTTCTTCGATTTCACCCAGAACTGCTCCAGGATCTCCTCCCGATTCGTGGCGGCCCAGTAGAAGGAATGGAGCATCCCCGACTGTTGGTAGTTGATGACGTTCCGGAAGGACCAGTGGGCGGTCTCGTAGGCCGGGTTGGGGCGGAACCACTCCCGGGTGCGCATCTCGGCCCGAGGGGAACGGACCCGGGTGTTGGGGAGGGAGCTGAAGATTCCCCAGGTCTCGGTGAACCGGCCGATGGCGTTCCGGTTGTTGGTGATCCAGAAGAGGTAGCCCGGGAACCATCCGTCGTAGAAGTCGTGGGTGAAGACGCCAGGCATCCCGTACCGCTCCAGAGCCGTGGATTCGTAATTGGCCATCCACTGCCACTCCTTGATGGTCACCGGCTCGATGTACTCGTTGTATGGTCCTGTGCCAGTGGAGAAGTAATGGTAGGAGGTAGCATCGCCGGCCTCGTGGACATCCAGGCTGATGGGGTGCTTCCACTCCAGGAAGAGGTCCAGCATCTCTTCAGAGAGGCGCAGGTAGAGCTGCAGGGCGTTCCGGTTGTTGTCGTGGCCGGCGTAGTGGCCCCAGTACGGGGCGGCGGGGATGTTGTCCCGGTCATCGTAGATGTCCTGGCCGTGGCGCTGGTACCACTGGACCATCCGGTCCCGGCCGTCGGGCTCGGCAATGGGGACCAGGAAGACCACCACGTCCTCCATGGCCTGGGCCACCATGGGGTGCTCGGCCAGGGCCAGCCGGTAGGCCATCTCCATGGCCATCTCGGGATGGGCCGTCTCCGGCGAGTGGAGGCCGGTGTAGACGGTGTAGATGATGGGCAGCTCCTGGATCCAGTCCCGGGCCTCCTCCTGGGACGTTTGGCGGGGGTCGGCCAGGGCGTTCATCCCCTCCTTGACCCGATCCAGGCGAGCCAGGTTCTCCGGCGTTCCGATCTGGAGGAGCCGGAACTCCCGCCCTTCCTCGGTGAGCCCCAGGGTCTGGAGCTCCACCCGGTCCGAGCTGGCAGCCAGGGCCTCGTAGTAGTCGTAGATCTCGTCCACCCGGTGGAGGTGCCCCGGCTTCCCGATGGCGTGGCCGAACTGGTCGTAGGGTGAGACCACGCCGTCCCCCTCCGGCAGATAATCCACCAGGGGGCTGATGAACTCGGGCTTGGTGGTCCAGCTCCGGATCTCCTCGGAAGCCTCCCGCTGGATGGGCGTGCCCCAATCGGTGGTGGTGGGGAGCTCCACCTCCAGGTGCCAGTCGAAGGTCTGGGGCACCGGGGGGTCATCGGTGTCGGATCCAGGGCCGTGGACTGAAGTCGCTGCTGTATCCGGTGCCAGGGCCTGGGCGGCCGTGGGGGAGGGAGCAACGAGGAAGGCGCATCCCAGAAGGAGAAGACACCCCAGGAAGAGCGTGAAGGATTGAGGGGCGAGCGCAAACGGATGGAGGCGGTTGGAATCAGGCATGGTCCAGTCGGGCCAGGGGGAACGTAGCGCCTCGGGGAAAGAGAGGGGGCAGGAGAGTACGGAGCAAGTCGACCTTGCTCCCTGGCTGTGGCCAACCTACCCTGAAGCCTTGTGCCAAGACCGAACCAACCGAGACAACGAGCCCCCTGGGTGGGGGAAGGACGAGACGGGAATGAAGCAATTGAAGCTGGGAAGTCTGATCCTGGTGGCGGTGCTGGCTGCCGGCTGCGGGAATGGCGAAGCGCCCATGCCTGAGTCGGAAGTCGCACCTGATGTTGCCGAGGCGCCGGCCGACGTTCCTGCTGCCCGGGCGGATCTCCCGGTTGAGCAGCAGCAGTTCTGGGCAAACCTGGAGGAGCACTGCGGAAAGGCCTATCCGGGGTACGCCGCCATCATCCGGGAGGGGGACACGCGCCGGGAAGGTCTCTACGCCGGTTACGAGATGGTGGCCCACTTCCGGCAGTGCTTCGATGACGAGATCCGGATCCCGGGACACATCGGTGAGGATCGTTCCCGGACCTGGATCATGACGCCGATCAACGGGGGGCTGGACCTCCGCCACGACCACCGGGACCCCGACGGATCTTCTTCGGAGAACACCATGTACGGAGCCAGCACCTCGGAGGCCGGCACGCCCCTCCGGCAGGAGTTCACCCGGGACGGACCGGGCTACTGGGTCCTGGAGATGGTCCCTGGGGAGCGGTTCTCATACGGAAACCACGACGGGGAGGAGTGGCTGGTCCGCTTCGACTTCGATCTGAGTCAGCCCATGGATCCGCCACCCCCGCCCTGGGGATACGAGGATACCGAACCCACCCACCCGTAGGGTCAGAGGAGGCGCACGCTCGTGACTCTGGATGAAGCGGCCCTGAGGAAGGTCCTGGAGATGATTTCGGACCAGGTCCTGGTGGTGGACCGGACCAAGACGGTCCGCTATCTGAACCGGGCTCGGTTCGGGTACGAGGTGGAATACTTCATCGGGAAGACGCCGGACCAGCTCCTGGCGCCTGGGTCCGTGACGGTCTTCAACGAGGCATTCAAGATCCTCCTCGAGACCGGCGAGCCCCAGGAGAACGAGCTGGAGGTGGCCCTTCCCGACGGCTTCCGGCGCTGGTTCCGGATGGAACTCCTCCCCTTCCAGGAGGATGGGGTCCTGGTGATCATCCATGACATCCAGGAGTTGAAGGAGGCCCAGGAGGAGGCAGCCGAGCTGCGGAAGCTCCTTCCGCTCTGCTCCTGGTGCGGGAGCATCCAGACTGAAGAAGGGGAGTGGGTGACCATGGAGGAGTACCTCTCGGGAGAGAAGGACACCTCCGTCTCCCACGGCCTCTGTCCCGACTGTTCAGATCGACTGGTCAGCGGGGCCGGTCCGGCCGGGGGCTCGAATCGTAACGCAGGATGACCTGAACGGGAGAAGCAGCCATGGCGGATCAACCAGAGAAGGAAGAGGATCGTTTGCGGCCCCCTCCCACTGAGCGGTTCGCCGGGGACAGCCACCACTTCGATCTGGGCCGGGCTCTCCGGAAGCTCCGGGCCGAGGAGCACGAAGCGAAACGGGGTCACCATCAGATCACCCTGTACCGGCGGGCTCCGGTCACACATATCCTCTTCTCGTTCGAGACCGGGGGCCGGCTGGAAGAACACACCACCAACGGGTTGGTCAATATCCAGGTCCTGGAAGGACGGCTCCGGGTGGGTGCTGAAGGGGAGGGGCACGAGATGGACGCAGGACAGGTCCTGATCCTGAACCCCGGGATCCCCCATGATGTGGAGGCGTCGGAGCCCAGCGCTATGCTCCTGACGGTCCACCTGGAGAAGGGGGGAAAGGGACCAGATAGTTGACTGAGTCAACTATTTCTGGGCGGTGAGAAAGCCGCCTCCCACTCAATCCTTCCCACCGTCGGATCGTCCTCGGGCCCTGTGCACCGGGAATCGCTTCTCGTTCCAAGTAGATGGCCCCGTTCCAAAGGCCGGGGTCTTGGCCCCGCCACCGCAAAGCCGGCTCCTCCGACCTAGCATCAGTGTCGGAGGGGCCGGTTAGCGTTCCTGGGTAGACCCTGTGCCTCATGGCCGAGAGCAGAGGGAAGGGATGAACGCAGGGGTTCGGGGGCGCTGTCGCGTTCCTGTCGGGGGGACGAATGGATCGACGATTTCGCAGATGGATTCTAACCGGGATGGTGCTTTCGGTGAGCCTGGGGTCGGCGGGCTGCAGCCTGCTCCTCGT
>PWWP01000314.1 GCA_003562075.1 Gemmatimonadota bacterium | reverse complement strand
TCTCCTGGGCAAAGTGGAGCTCCTCCACCCGATGGGTGGGATAACGGACACCGTCGTTGAGGATGATCCCCACCAGGTCACTGAGGGACGCCGGACGGTCTCCGGAGCTCCCGATGGAGGTACCCAGGGAGGGGACGATGTTCTGGAAGGGGTATCCCACTCGCTGCCACCCCTTCAGGACCTCGGTGAAGGCTTCCACCTCCAGGAGAGATCGGATCCGCCGATCCTGGGCATCGGTGAAGCGGGTCCGGAAGAGCCACCGATAGACGTCCTGCCGGTCCTGGGCACTGGCCTGGATGAGCTCGGATCGCGGCGCCTCGGGGTTCTCTCGAAGATACCGGGCCACCCAGAGTTCCAGCGGATGGATGGAGGCCAGGTATCCCAGATCTGCCAGAGAGTGGGGCTCAGGATCGGCTCGGCGGAAGAGATCCGCCACTGCGGCCTCAGAGAATTCTGCATCGGGATGGTGGGTACGGAGCTGGAACTCGAACTCCTCCACCGTCCCCTCGGGAACCACGGAACGATAGGCCCAGGCGATCCGCTGCGGTGACAGGCGCCGATCTCCCAGGAGGGTCTGGAGAATCTCGTTCTGGGACTTCTCCCGATACCGGGGGATGAACTGGTTCATGAACTGGATCCCCTCCCGGTCGGCAAACTGGGCCAGGTACTCCTGTCGAAGGGGCGTATCCCGTTCTTCCAACACGTGGGCCGTGGAACCGGGGACCCGGTACATGTAGTGATCCACGATGTCCCGCATCATCCGTACGAAGACCAGGTTGATGGACTGCTGGAAAGCCAGCGAGACGGTCACCACCTGTTGGTCATAGGTCCGATCGAAATTGGAGAAGGTCTGTACACCGCCCCCGGTGACGAATCGCTGGTTTGGGTTCGCCGAGTAACGCCGCTCCATGGCCCGCCGGAGGAGGGGCTCCAACTCCAGCTCGGGTTGGGCCAGGAGCTGATCCCGGACCCAGAGGGTGAGACGATCCTGGGAAGCCACCGGATAGGCTTGGAGGTCGCCAGCCGAGAGCCAGTGCATGTTGGCCCAGAGATCGGCGACCACCTCCAGGTAGCTCACCAGGGTCCGGAGCTTGGCTGTGGAGCCCAGCTCCAACCTGGCCGATTCGTTCAGGTTGAAGGGAGCGTCCAGATTGTCCACCTGGATCCGAACCACATTCCCTCGAGGAGTCCGCTCGTTCAGAATCACCGAATAGACCACCTGCGAGGGGTCGCCCCGATCCAGGAGGCGGTAGGCCTGAAAACCTCGTTCACGGAGGAACTCCGGATCCTGCAGTCGCTCCAGGAACCGGGTGACGTCTCGCTGGGCATCCGAATCGATGGTGGTCCGAACCGATAGGTCCATCCGGTCCAGGTCGTAGAGCCGCTCGACCCCCAGGAGACCCAGGAGCTGGGTCCGGACGGCATTGGCCGCCTTCCGCTCCACGAAGGAGACCGGGGGGCGAGGCGGGGGAAGGAGGCGGAGCTCCGGCCGAGCCTCCCGGGCTGCCTCTGCCAGGCGAGAAGAGATGACGCCCTGGCTCTCCAGCAGGTCCAGGTGTCGGTCGGTGAGGGCAGCCAGCGCCTCCCGACCCTGCGGGTCCGTCAAGTGGTAGGACGGTCGTCGCTGGGCCAGGAGGAGGCTCACCACCTGGCGGTACGCCGTCCCCGCTTCGGCCCACTCCTGGGCGGAAAGGGAGGGGGTGCCACCGTTGTCCTCCTGGCCGCCCTGCCCTTCGTTGTCTGGCCTCCATCCAGGCGTGAGCTCCCGAGCTACCGGCTGGGCCAGGCTCCCTTCACCGTTCTCCCGCTCCTCGGCGGTGGTGGCTCCGCCGGCCAGGATCAGGCTCCGGTCCCGGGCTCCCTCCCAGAAACTGGCGGCGAAGGGGGTTTCGGGGGGAAGGATCTCCTGGGCTCGCGGGATGGGTCCAATCCGCTCCACCTGGACCTGGGCAAGGAGCCAGTTGAGGTGAGGCACATCGGCGCCGTACCAGGCCCGTAGGCCTTCAGCCAGCCCCAGGATCTCACCATCGCCCCGGATGGCTGCCAGGGGAACCGAGTTCAGGTAGTCCAGGACGATTCGCCGGCGTGCCGGGAGGGTCTCCTGCCCATCCAGGTATCCTCGAAGCGCCGCTGAACCCATCTGGAGGAGCTTGTCCCGTGGTGTTTCCGTGATGCCTTCGGGCGCGTGCCGGAATTTTTCCATCTGTGTAGCCAGGGTGCTGGCGCCTGCCACGCGTCCCTCCCGGCCCAGGTATCGGAACCCCAGGTCCGTGGCGCTCCGGATCAACCGTCCCCACTCGACGGCAGGATTCTGGAGGGGACGATCAGGATCCAGCGCAGATCGATTCTCGATGAAGAGAAGGGTCTGCCAGATGAGAGGCGGAATGGCCTCGAAGGACGGGTATACCAGCTCTGGGCGATGATGGTCGTACAGAGGCACCCCGTCCCGGTCGGTGATGCGAAGGCCTGCCCGGGTCTTCTCATGGTAGATGGGGAAGAGCTGCCTGTCCTCCACCAACTCCCGGAAGCGCTCGGAGACCCTGGCCTGCTCCACCACATGGAAGCCTCGCTCACGAACCCGCTCCACCCGATCCTCCAGTCCCGCGTACCCCAGACGAAGATCGTAGGGACCCTCAGGGGCAGAGACGAAGGAGGAGGCCGGCCCCGGCTCCAGGGTCCAGGTGGACTCTTGAGCGATGGACGTCAGGAAGCGGGCCTGGAAGTGGGACGTGCGCATCTCCCACACGCCCAGGCTCAGGACGCCGACGATAGTCACGCCGAGGAAGGCCAGGAAGCCGTACAGCCAGCGCCGGCGACGTCGCCGGGTGGCCCGCCCTTCCTTGCCGGTCCCCTTCACCCCTGGACTCGGCTTGCGACGTGACATCAGCTCTCGGAAGAAGAAGGTCCTACCATTGCTGATGGAAACCCCCGGGAGGGCCGGAAGATCCCATGACCATGTGGTCATGAGGCCGGCTCTCCCGGAGGGTCAGAGGCCCTCCCGACGGCAGGGTCGGAGTGCCTGACGGCTGGGGATCAGGGCCAGCGCCACTCCCCGGCCCGCTCCAACGGATCCCGGACACCCAGTCCTTCTAGGTGGGATCCGATCTCCTCTTCGGCCCACCGGTCCAGCCCCAGCTCCGGCGTGTTCGCTGCTGCCCAGAGGAGAGCGGCGCTCACTGCCGCACTCCGGCTGATCCCCGGCTCATCGATGACGTCCCGGGTGTCGTGGATGGTGTGCCCGACCCCCGAGGCCTCTGGGAGCTGCCGGCTGCGAACCGACAAGATGGGCACGCCCTGCATCATGAAGGGCTGGTGGTCGGAGTAGATCCCCCCACCAGTGCCCATCTCCTCCTCCAGGTCGAACCCGGCCTCTACCAGGGGCCTGCGGACTGCCTCCAGGAAGGGCTGGGCTTCCGGTCGGCCCATGGAGCCCAGTCCCACCGGGGCTCCCACCACGTCCAGGTTCAGGACGGCAGCGTAGCGATCGATCCGGCTGTCAGCGAGCCGATCCTCCACGTACTCCCGGGAGCCGTAGAGTCCCAGCTCCTCTCCCATCCAGAAGGCGAACCGGATGGTCCGATAGGGGACCTCCCCGGTCTCGGCCACGTACTCGGAGAGGGCCCGGGCCACATCCAGGGTGGCCAGCGACCCCGAGCCGTTGTCCACGGCGCCGGTGGCCAGATCCCACGAGTCCAGGTGGGCTCCCACCAGGACCACCTCGTCGGTCTGCCCCGGGATCTCACCCAGGACGTTGGCGGCCTCGGTCCGCTCCATCCAGTTGTCCACCATGAGGCGGACCACCACTTCATCGCCGGCGTCCAGGGCGGCCCGGAGAGCCTGTCCCGACGCCAGATCGGCCGCAACCGCCGGGATCTCCGTCTCCTCATCTCCCAGGGTGGCCACACCCACTGGGATCCGGGGGCCCTC
>PWWP01000070.1 GCA_003562075.1 Gemmatimonadota bacterium | reverse complement strand
CGTTCGTCGGGGCAATACCGCACCACCATGACGAAGTACAAACCATTAATAACCGTTCGGTACTAACCGTGCAGGCAGGCATCACAAACAGAGTGGGTCTCGCACTTGAACTCCCGTTCATTAAACGCGAACACCATCACATCGTCAACTCGGGCCACACCCACAACGGACACGACGACAACGTCGGATCTGCGTGGGAAAGCTGGAATTTCAACGGGCTGGGTGATGTCGTGGTAAGCGGCTCTTATTCACTTTCACTTCCCGACCGGATGGGCTACGGTCCGTATCTTAACCTTCAGGCAGGTCTCAAGCTCCCCACCGGCATTACCGATGCTCGCAACACAAGCGGTACGATAGGCGAGATCACGATCCAACCGGGAACGGGTTCATACGACTTTATTGCCGGGTTATCATACCGTCAGGTATTGCTCGGTCTGCCGACACTCGATGGAACCTATACTGCAATGCCCCTCTCTGCAACGGTCACGTATCAGCATAACGGTAAAGGAGTCGATGATTACCGCTTCGGCGATGTGGTGCAGATACATCTGGGCACGGAATACTTCTTCATCGAACGAGCCGGATTACTTCTTCAGGTTAACGGCAGATTTCAGGATTATGCCAACGTGGGGCAAACTTATGAATCGCGCGAAAACACGGGCGGACGATGGATTTTTCTGAGTCCGGGATTTCAGATGAATGTGAGTTCTACAATCGAGACGTATTCGTTCATTCAAATCCCTATCTACAGACATTATAATGGAATTCAGCAGGCAGCGCCTTTTCATTTGCAACTTGGAGTTCGGGCTCATATTTCGTTGTTATAAAATACCATTCATCAAATATACGATTAAAGGTGCATTATGAAATATCTCATTGTTGAACACAGCTTCGATCCGCCGCTCAAAGAGGAAGATCTCAATAACATTAGCGAACGGTTGGGACCCTGTCTTGAACAACACAAAATTAAAGCAATGCGCAGTTATGTCTCCGATGACGGCAGCCGCATGCTCTGTGTCTTCGAGGCGCCGGACGCCGAATCTGTGCGTATTGCACACCGGACGGCTAACGTTGATTTCGACAGTGTGTGGGTGGGTGAAGCATTTATTAAAAATTTGGAGGAAATAACCGAATAATCCGGCCGGAGTTTCAAATGAGCAGGCAAAATGAACTTATATCGGAAAGGATAAAAACGAAACTCCATTCCAAGTAAAAATTCAACGCCTCCTTCCACGCCCGTTACCACACCCCCTTTGTACCTTGTACATAGCCATAATGAATAGCCAATATCGACTTATTGTAAAGAGGTAACAACAAGATGCGGAGAGGATTCGATGATTGAACCGAAGATCGAGAGTTTGAGTACCTGCACCACGCTTGCCAATGGCGTGGAGATGCCGTGGCTGGGCCTGGGTACTGCCGGCCGCTGGACGCAACTCCACAAGAGCTCGGAGGACGCAGCCGTTCTGGGATCTGACAAGGGAGTCGCCGGGGCGGTGAGCGCCGCGCTCGACGCCGGATACCGTCACATCGACACCGCTGCCCTCTATGGTAATGAAGAGGCCGTAGGGCGTGCCATCGCTTCGCATCCCGTGGACCGTGAGCAGGTGTTTATCGCGACCAAGGTGTGGAACGACGACATCGCGGCCGGGTCGGATGCTACCCGCGACGCCATAGATGCATCGCTCAAGCGGCTCGGGATTGAGGTTGTCGACCTGCTGTTTCTGCACTGGCCGGTGCCCGGCTACAAACATGCGTGGCGGGTGCTTGAAGAGGTATACCGGCAGGGCAAGGCACGCGCAATCGGCGTGTCCAACTTCGATGTGCATCAACTCATCGAGCTTCTTGAACAGGCAGATATCGCACCTATGGTCAACCAGGTTGAGTTTCATCCCTATCTGCAGCAGCCGGAGCTCTTGCGCTTTTGCCAGGATCATGAAATTCAGCATCAGGGTTGGTCGCCGCTGATGGTGGGCAACGTCGGTGACGTGGATGAGATAGTGCGTATCGCCTCCGCGCATAACAAGACGCCGGCCCAGGTAGCCATCCGCTGGGCGCTTCAACACCGCAGCGTAACCATCCCGAAATCTGTAAAGCGGCATCGCATTGAGGAAAACGCAGATGTGTTCGACTTCGAGCTGAGCGCTGATGAGATGCAGTCGATCAACCGGCTGGATCGGAATCAGCGCATAGGTCCTGATCCCCGCAAGTTCCCGGCAAATTGGGGCTGAACCACACACTTAAGCATGGTACAACTATCACGCCGGAAATCAATGTAAAAAATACAGAACGGACCTTACAGACTAGCCGTTACCCTGCTGTAGTATATGTAAAGAAACAATGACGGGCACATTCCCATCAATGAATAGATTTGCAACGCACTTCCCTGTGAAAAAGAAATGAAATTACCCGATTTTTCAAACATTTTAATGGGTAAGTGCGTCGCAAGTTATCTTTTTAAATATTGTGTGTAACATCAATTAATTAATGAACCTCACCTGATAACAGGTTGTTAAGATTAAACCTATACTCGACTGCTGTATTTACTAAAGGTAGTCGCTATGAATTATTTCATAGTTGAACACTCAGGTGAACAGCTCGATTGGTTACAATCATGGACACTGAAAAAATCACCATTGGTCTCCTCGGACTATTGGAGATAACACAGGACGGAGAACCAATCTCCGTTCATCCGTCCAAAAAAACCCGGGCGCTGCTTGCCTATCTTGCTGCAACAGGAAAGCCGCATACGCGCGAACATCTCTGTGATCTGCTCTGGGATGGACCTGTCGATCCCCGTGCTGAACTCCGGTGGAGTCTGTCAAAACTCCGAAATATCCTTAACAACAAAACGACAAAGAGAATAATCGGCGATCACCACTCAGTGTGGTTAGAGCCGGTTCATACCGAAATCGATTTGTTGACTGTCCAAAACCTTATCGCTTCGTCACCGGAGAAAACATCTACCGATGATCTCCGCACGGCGGCGAAATTATTCCGGGGCGAATTTCTCGAAGGATTGACCCTATCGGGATGTTATCGGTTCGATATCTGGTGTACATCGCAGCGTGAATATATCCGCAAACTTCGCGACGAAATTCTGTCGACCTTGATCAAACGGTTTGCATCAGAACCCGAAACAGCATTGCACTATGCCCGCGAGCGTCTCGCTATCAACCCATATTCAGAAGAATCTTACATCGATCTTATCCGGCTACTCGGTGAAACCGGAAACACCCATGAAGCAATGGAACAATACGAGCGATGTAAAAAAATGCTGATTGATGAGATCGGAACACGTCCCTCACAAGAACTTGAATCGGTCAGGAAAAATCTTCCGCATTCGGACTCTGCCGTGGCAAAAAAATCCAAAGTCATTGAGAGACAGAGATATCTTATTTCTTCACCGTATTCACTGACCGGCAGAGAAAATGAACAAGCGATTATTCAGAATTTTATTGATAACCGGCAAACGGAATCATCGCCCAATATTCTGCTCTTTTCAGGAGAACCCGGCATCGGGAAGTCACGTATGCTCGACGAATTTGCGGCCAAAATTTATAAAATGGGCGGCGATGTTCTTACCGGTCGCACGTTCGATATAGAGGTCGTCCGACCGTATGGTGCATGGATCGATGCGCTCCGGATGATCCCTCACGATTTAATTGCACCCGGGATACGAAAAGATCTTGCCCCCCTTCTACCGGAATTGAGTAAAGAAACTTCACCGGTAGAAAAGCGGAACCGTATATTCGATGCGGTCGTAAGCTTGTTAAACAGTATTGCCGGCACAGCGAATCCTCTCGCGATTATACTCGACGATATACACTGGTTCGATGAGGCATCCGCAGCGCTGCTTCATTATATCGTGCGCAATATAAAGGAATCCGAAATCCTTTTTGCATGTTCGGCGCGTCAGGCGGAGCTTG
>PWWP01000154.1 GCA_003562075.1 Gemmatimonadota bacterium | reverse complement strand
GGTTGCAGTGGGGGAGGAGAGGGTGTGACCGGCGCCGGCGCCGACGAACGTTACCTCGGCGCCTTCGAAGTTGGCTCCGGCCTGGTCCTGGACGCGGACCACCAGCGGTTCGGACTGTTCGTCGAAGTCGAGGGTCTGGCCGTCGCCTGACACTGAAATGAGGGTATCGGCCACCGGGGCCGCGGCCTCCTCGACGTTGAGGGTGAAGATGACATCCTCGTCTACACCGTCGACGGAAGCGGTGACGGTGATGGTGCCTCCCTCCTGCTGGGAGGTGACCGTGATGGAAGCCTCGCCGTCCACGTTAGTGGTTGCAGTGGGGGAGGAGAGGGTGTGACCGGCGCCGGCGCCGACGAACGTTACCTCGGCGCCTTCGAAGTTGGCTCCGGCCTGGTCCTGGACGCGGACCACCAGCGGTTCGGACTGCTCGTCGAAGTCGAGGGTCTGGCCGTCGCCTGAGACTGAAATGAGGGTATCGGCCACCGGGGCCGCGGCCTCCTCGACGTTGAGGATGAAGGTGACATCCTCGGCTACACCGTCGACGGAAGCGGTGACGGTGATGGTGCCGTTTGCCTGACCGGCGGTGACGGTAATGGAAGCCTGGCCGTCGGTGCCGGTGGTCTGACTGTCGTCGGAAAGGGTGTGTGCGACGCCGTCGCCGGAAAAGCCGACCGTGACTCCCGGTAGGGGGTCGCCGAACTGGTTATCCACCCGGACCACCAGCGGTTCGGACGCTTCGCCGTGGTCCAGGGTCTGGCCGTCGCCTGAGACCCGCACCAGAGCGGTGGCCTCGGGATCCTCTTCGCCTTCTTCCACCTGAAGGGTGAAGGTGACGGTCCCGACGCCGGCGACCTCGGCGTCAACCGTGATGCCCCCCTCGTCCTGGCCGGCCGTCACGGTGACGGATGTCCGGCCATTCGTCCCCGTCGTGGCGCTGGACGAGGAGAGGGTGTGGTCCACCCCGCTGCCGCTGTACGTCACCTGGGCGCCCGGGAAGGGATCGCCGAACTGGTCGCGGACCTGGACCACCAGTCCGTTGGACTCCTGGCCGAGGTCGAGTACCTGGTTGTTGCCCGAAAAACGATCCAGTGACGCGGCCTCCGGATCGGGCGTGTCGTCCTCCACCTCGACGTTGAAGGTCAGCGTTCCCGCTCCCTCCACCGAGGCGGAAACCTGGATCGTGCCCTCCTCCTGTCCCGCCGTCACCGTGATCGAGGCGCGGCCGTCGCCGTCCGTCGTCTCGCTGGTGGCGGAAAGAGTGTGGTCCACACCACTGCCGCTGAATTCCACCTGGGCACCCGGGAAGGGATTGCCGAATTGATCGTCCACGCGGATCACCAGTGGTGTCGACTCCTCCCCCAGGGTCACCGTCTGACCTTCTCCCGACACGGCTACAATGTTGTGGGCCTCGGGGTCGGGCGTGTCGTCCTCCACCTCCAGGGTGAAGGTGACGACCCCCACCCCGTCCACGGAGGCGGTGACGGCGATGTCACCCTCCTCCTGACCGGAGGTCACCGTGATGGAAGCCTCACCGCTGCTGTTCGTGGTCACGCTGGTGGAGGAGAGCGTGTGGGCAACACCGTCGCCACTGAACGCCACTTCAGCACCAGCGAAGGGAATTCCGAATTGATCGTCCACCCGGACCACCAGCGCCTGGGATTCGTCGTTGAACCCGAGAAGCTGCTGGTCCCCGGAGACCGATGCCACGGTCGCGGCCTGAGGGTCCTCCTGGACCGTTACCGAGGCGGCGGCTGAGGCCTCCTGGTCTCCCTTCTCCACGGTAGCCGTCACGGTGGCGCTGCCGGCTCCCACCGCTTCCACCACGCAGGTCGAGCCCGAAACAGAAGTGCTCACCACACCCGTATCCGAAGACTCGCAGGTGATGGTGGCCTGGGCATCCGCAGCGCCCCCGGTAATCCCCACGCTCAGGTTCACGATGTCACCCACATCCAGGTCGATGTTCTCCGGTGTGAGCGATACCGAGAGTGCCGGGGGTGGATCGGGATCGGGATCGGTGACCTGTATGTCGTCGCCGCAGGCCACGACTCCAAAGGCCAGGATTGCGGCGATTGCCAGGTGGCGTCGGATTCGACTCATTTGCTTCGTCTCCATTGCGGGTGTAATGCTCGGCGTGGGCCATCGGGCCCTTTGCACCTTCTATATGAGCCGGATGCAAGTCTTGAAGTCCGGGGGTCTGCACGTCTCATGACACGGACATCCCGAGATGGACGTTGTGGCGACGTGTCCCCATTCGACCCCGTGAGACCGCCTCATAGGGTTCTGGTCCCGCAGTCGGAGCAAGAGGTGTTCCGCGGAGACATGGCACCCGCTGTCGCAACGCGCCTGGCGGGGGTGTGAAGGATGCAACACAGGTGGAGGGCCCGGCCGACATGTGCATGCACCGACAACGTTCCCGCTACCCGCCCCCCCTCATGGTCATCATTCCCCGGAGCGACGCGGGCTTGGCATTGCTCCAGCGACGGGTCGTCCACCCCCCACCCCCCATCCCCGTTTCGAGCCCTGCGGCCCTCCATTAGCTTGAAGGACTGACAACCCAACGCCTCGAACCCAGCCTTAGCCAACCATGTCATCCACGACCCAGATCGACCTTTCCTTTCTCCAGCGCCTCGGCGTCGACGCCGACCAGCTCCCCGGCACCAGCACGGGCCAGGAGTTCTTCTCCGGCTCGGAGGCCGGCGAGCCCATCCAGAGCCACACCCCGGTGGACGGGAGCCGCATCGCCTCGGTGGCCACCACCACCCGGGACGAGTACGACAAGGTGGTGGAGACGGCGGAGGAGGCCTTCCGCAGCTGGCGCATGATGCCGGCGCCCCAGCGGGGGGAGATCGTCCGACAGATCGGCGACGAGCTCCGGGCCCACAAGGATGACCTGGGTCGTCTGGTGGCGTACGAGATGGGCAAGATCGCCGAAGAGGGGAAGGGCGAGGTCCAGGAGATGATCGACATCTGCGACTTCGCCGTGGGCCAGTCCCGGATGCTCTACGGGAAGACCATGCAGTCGGAGCGGCCCGAGCATCGCCTCTACGAGCAGTGGCACCCCTTTGGGGTGGTTGGCGTCATCACCGCCTTCAACTTCCCGGTGGCGGTGTGGGCCTGGAACGCCATGATCGCCGCCATCTGCGGGGACGTGGTGATCTGGAAACCCTCGGAGAAGGCTCCCCTCTGCAGTATCGCCGTCCAGAAGATCGTGGCCCGGGTCCTGGCCCGGAACGACCTTCCGGAAGGGATCTTCTGCCTGGTGCAGGGGACCCGGGACGTAGGCGAGTACATGACCAACGACCCCCGACTCCCCCTCATCTCGGCCACCGGCTCCATCCGCATGGGCAAGGAGGTGGGCCAGACGGTGGCGGCTCGGCTGGGCCGGACCATCCTGGAGCTGGGCGGCAACAACGCCATCATCGTCTCCCACAAGGCCGACCTGGATCTGGCCATCCGGGCCATCGTCTTCGGCGCCGCCGGGACGGCGGGGCAGCGCTGCACCTCCACCCGGCGTCTCATCGTCCACGAGGAGGTCTTCGACGAGCTCCGGGACCGGCTGGTGAAGGCCTACAGCGGCCTCCGGATCGGGAGTCCTCTGGACCCGGACACCCTGGTGGGTCCCCTCATCGACACCGACGCGGTGGCGGCCATGCAGGACGCCCTGACTCAGGTGAAGGAGGCCGGGGGAGAGGTGGTCTATGGAGGTGAGGTGCTGGAAGGAGAGGGCTACGAGAGCGGCAACTACGTGCGCCCAGCCATCTGCCAGGCCGAGAACCACTTCCCCATCGTCCAGGAAGAGACCTTCGCCCCCATCCTCTACCTCATGCGCTACAGCGAGTTGGATGAGGCCCTGGGCTACCACAACGGGGTCCGGCAGGGGCTCAGCTCCTCCATCTTCACCAGCGACCTCCGGGAGGCCGAGACCTTCCT
>PWWP01000006.1 GCA_003562075.1 Gemmatimonadota bacterium | reverse complement strand
CCGTCTTGCTGACCCTCGGGGCCCGGCCTACTTTTCCGGCATCTCATCCCTGATCCAGAGACCTGATCCAGAGAGAGGACTGTCGCCAGGATACCGGCGACGGCTCGTCTGTTCACTGACCCTGCCAAGCGCTGGACATCTGCCATGAAGCGACGCGACTTCCTCCGCCACTCCGCCGTAGCCGCTGCTGGGGTTTCCCTCCTGGGCCATCCCGACGCCCTCCACGGGATCATCCGGCCGGTCACCTTCGGCCCTGTTCCGGGTGCGGATCGGCGGGACCTGGCCATGCGGGCCCTGAGCGCCGCTGAATCGGCCGGCGCCGAGTGGGCCGACGTGCGGATCAACACCAACCGGATGCAGGCCCTCTCTACCCGGGATCGGCGGATCACCGGGCTGGCCGACAATGTGACGGCCGGCTTCGGGGTTCGGGTCCTGGTGGAGGGCACCTGGGGATTTGCCGCCAGTAGCACCGTCACCGCCGATGAGGTGGAGAACGTGGCCCGGCAGGCCGTGGCCCAGGCCCGAGCCAACCGGGCGGCCCAGCGACGGCCGGTGGAACTGGCGCCGGCCCCGGTGGAGCCCAACGGAGTCTGGCGGAGCCCCATCCAGGTGGATCCCTTCGACATTCCCATCGAAGAGAAGGTGGAGTTCCTCTTCAACGCCAACGAAGCGGCCCTGGCTGTGGCCGGCGTCCGGGTGGTGACCTCCAACCTCCGCTTCCTTCAGGAGGACAAGTTCTACGCCAACTCGGAGGGGACGGTCACGGATCAGGTGGTCTACCAGTCCTACCCCACCATGAGCGTCACTGCCGTCTCCGATGACGGCTCCGACTTCCAGTCCCGGAACTCCACCGACATCCCGCCCCTGGCCCTGGGGTGGGAGCACGTGGTGGATTCGGACATGGTGGGTCTGGCCCCCATGTTCGCCGAGGAAGCCGTGGAGAAGCTCTCGGCCCGGTCCGTGGAGCCGGGGTTGTACGACCTGATCCTCCTCCCCAGCCACCTGGGACTGACCCTCCATGAAACCATTGCTCACCCCACCGAGTTGGACCGGATCCGGGGCTTCGAGGCCAACTACGCCGGGACCTCCTTCATCTATCCCATCCAGGAGTACCTGGGGCAATTCCAGTATGGCCCCGAGTTCATGAACATCGTCGGTGAGCGGTCGGCGGTCGGCGGGCTCGCGTCTGTTGGATGGGACGACGAGGGAGTGGCTCCCCAGGACTACCACATCGTAAAGGACGGGATCCTCAACGATCTGCAGACCACCCGGGAGCAGGCCCTCTGGCTCAGCGACTGGTACGAGAGCCAGGGTCGGGAGATCCGCTCACACGGGAACTCCTACGCCCAGTCCTGGGCCGACGTCCAGTTCCAGCGGATGCCCAACATCAACCTGGAGCCGTACCCGGACCGGGACGTCAGCCTGGAGGAGCTCATTGACGGGGTGGACCGGGGGATCATCATCGATGGACGGGGTTCCTTCTCCATCGATCAGCAGCGGTACAACTCCCAGTACGGTGGCCAGACCTTCCGGGAGATCCGGAATGGCCGGGTGGTGGGGATGTTGAAGGACGTGGCCTATCAGATCCGCACACCGGAGTTCTGGAACGCCATGGACCTGTGCGGGGGAGAGAGCACCTACGAGATGTACGGGACCGTAGGGGACGCCAAGGGTCAGCCGGCCCAGTCCAACGCAGTGACCCACGGCTGCCCGGCTACCCGGCATCGGGACATCACCGTCATCAACACGGCCCGGGAGGTCTGAGGGGGCCCGAGAGGTCAGTTCGACCCGGCCAGCCAGGTCTCAACCAACACGCCCGCCGCCCCCCTTCCGGGGGACGACGGGCGTCCTGGTTGGTGGACCCGCCCAGATCCTCAGATCGCGTCCGAGGTGGAGGTGAAGGCGAAGTCCCGGACCTTCAGGGGTGGGACTGCCACCGCCGGGGTGAGTCCAGCCGACTCGCCGGAGGAGATCCGGACCGGCGCCCCCATCATCTCGATGTTGTTGAGCATGAAGATGGGGGTCTCATTCCACCGGAGGTTCTTCACCGGGTGGGTGATCTGGCCATTCTCGATGAGGAAGGTCCCGTCCCGGGTCAGTCCGGTGAAGAGGATGGTCCGGGGATCCACACTCCGGATGTACCAGAAGCGGGTCAGGAGCAGCCCCCGCTCGGTGGAGGCGATCATCTCTTCCAGGGTGTCGCTTCCCCCGGCCATGTACCACCCCGAAGGGAAGCCGGTGGGCTCCCGGTCGTTCTCGGCAGCCCAGTAGCGGTCGTAGTTCAACTCCTGGAGCACGCCGTCCCGGACCCAGACGGTCCGACGGTTGGCCAGCCCCTCGTTGTTGAAGGGGGTGGAGTAGATGGACGGGTCCTCCGGGTCGGAATGGATGTTCACCCGGGAGTCGATGAACTGCTCGCCGATCTTGTTTCCCCCTCCGGAGGCCGAGAAGAAGGATCGCCCCTCGTCAGCGGCCCGGGCCGAAAGCTGGTTCATCATGAGGTTTACCATGTTCCCCACGGCGGTGGGCTCCATGACCACCGTCCACCGGCCTGGCTCCACATCCCGGGGCTCCCGGCTCTGGATGGCCTTCTGGACTGCGATGCTCCCCAGTTGGCGGGTGTCCAGGTTCCTCCAGTCGTTGACGCTGGTTCCGGCCCACCCCGACCCGGTCCCATCCTCGGTCCGGACGGTGGTGGTGAAGTTCACCCGGGAGTCCAGCCCGTAGGCGAAGAGGCCCTCGGAGGTGGCCACGCAGGTGGCGCCGGAACGATGGACCAGGAATCCGGTGGAGATCAGGTCCTCGGCCACCGACTGCTCGGTGACGTTGGCGATGGAACGGGCCCGCTCCTCAGGCTCCAGCTCTGCGGTGGACTCGTAGTATGAGGCCTGGGTGTCGGGATAGCTCTGGGATCCCAGCTCGCCCATGTATTCCGGGTCCTCCGGGGCCAGCCGCGCCAGCTCCTCGGAGGTCCGGACCACCTGCTCCAGAGACTCGTCATCGAACCGGTTGGTCGTGGAGGAGGCCACCCGGAGCCCGAAGGCGCTGGATACCGTCAGGTTCGTGTTGGCGATGTCCCCCGAGGTGCTCATCTGGTTCTGGGCGAAGCGGGTGTTCCCATCCATGGCGCTGGTCAGGTTCACCCGGCAGTAATCGGCCTGGGAGAAGGAGAGAACCCGGTCGGTGATCCGGCGGGCTTCCTCTTCGGACAGAAAACGACGATCGGCCATGGCTCAGACGCTCCTGGCGGTGTTGATGACGGTGACGTTGCGGTGGCGGGTGGCGGGGCACCCGTGGGTGATGGCGTTGCTCTGGGCGGGCTGACCCTTGGCGTCGCCGAAGGCCCCTCCCAGGAAATACGTGCTGGGGCCTCCACAGAGATCCATGGCGTTCCAGAACTCGGGGGTCCGGATCTGATAGGCCACGTCCCGGAGCATCCCGGTGACCTGGCCGTTGCGGATCTCGTGGAAGACCTGCCCGCCATACTGGGAGTTGTAGCGCTGCTGGTCGATGGAGAAGGAGCCAGAGCCATCGATGAGGATGCCCCGGTCGATCCCGTCCACCAGCTCCTCGACGCTCACGTCCCGGTCCGGGTACGGCTCCAGGTTGATGTTGGGCATCCGCTGGAACTGGACGTCGGCCCAGGACTGGGCGTAGGAGTTCCCGTGGGACCGGACTTCCCGACCCTGGCTCCGGTACCAGTCCTCCAGCCAGAGCGCCTGCTCCCGGGTGGTCTGGAGGTCGTTCAGGATCCCGTCCTTCACGATGTGGTAGTCCTGGGGCTTCACCCCTTCGTCATCCCAGCCCACGGTGGAGAGGGCGCCCGGCGTGGAGCGCTCCCCAACCACATTCATGAACTCGGGACCGTACTGGAACTGGCCCAGGAAGTCCTCCACCGGGTAGATGAAGGAGGTCCCGGCATAGTTGGCCTCAAACCCCTGGATCCGATCCAGTTCGGTGGGATGGGCGATGGCCTCGTGGATGGTGAGCCAGAGGTGGGTGGGGAGGAGGACCAGGTCGTACTCCCCGGGATCCACCGAACGGGCCGAGAGCTTCTGGACCGCTTCTTCGGCGAAGCGAGGAGCCAGCCCCACCATGTCCGAGTCGGTGACGTGCTCGTAACCCAGCCCCATGGGGGCGATATCGGTGGAGCTCCGGGACTGGAAGTCCGAGTTGTCGTCGGAGACGGCCGTCACATTCATGGACGGGTAGGTCCGGTAGATGGTCTGATCCGTGACCGTCCCCTCCGAGTTGGCGTAGAACTTGTCTTCCCGAAGGAAGAACATCCCCGAGTTCACGAAGCGGACCCCTGCCACCCCCATGGCGATTTCATTGGCCTGGAAGAGGTAGTCCACCTTCTCTTCGATGGGGATCTCGAAGGGGTCCACACGGATCGGACTCCGCCAGACGCCATCGGGCTCGACTTCGGTGGGGGCCAGTTCGACGGGCTGCCGTTGGGCCGCCCGGTTGGCCCGGGCCTGGGCTACAGCCTGACGGGCTACCGAGACCACCTCGTCCTGGGTCGTGTTGCCTGACGCGGCGAACCCCCAGGTCCCGTCCACCAGGACCCGGACGCCGAATCCTGACGTCACGTTGTCCGAGAGTCCGGTGACCCGGCGCTCCCGGGTCTGGATGCCCTGGTTCCGGTTCGTGTTGATCCGGACGTCTGCGTAGTCGGCACCGGCGGACCGGGCGGCTTCAAGGGCGCGCATGGCCAGATCTCGGCGGTCCGAACTGCCGGCAATAGGTCCGAAGGCCACCGGGCGGATGATCCCGTGGAGGGCATCCGGGTGACCCACCATGGAGAGGCCGGCAGCGGCCACCGCCGAGTGGCGCAGGAAGTCTCGTCGCTTCATATGGATCCTCGAAGTATAGAGGGGTGTGGTCTGTTCGAGCCGTGCCGAGAGCCGGGATCGGGCCCGGTCCGGGGGGTCTTGAGCGTACGATGCAGGTGCCCGGAGCTGGTTCCATGCCTGGGGCGCGGCGTTCGCTCAGGGGTCAACTGTAGGGTATCAGACCCCTGAATCTGACGGGCCAACCTTGGTGCCACAAGTTTCTGGTTCTTCATGGGCGGCCTCCCAGCCGTCGGATGAGCCATTCGGCCGTCAGGAGAAGGGCCAGGGCACCAAAGAGGAGAAAGGGCCAGGGTAGAAGGCGAGCCGCCGCCGTCGGAGCCGACGGGTCCTCACCCCAGATTCCCCCACCAGGGGAGGCCAGAGCCAGCCGTGCCAGGCGCCCACCGGCGTCGAGCTCCGACTCCTCCCGATCCAGGACCAGGAGGCTGGAGCGGACCAGGGCCTCGTCTCCCTCCTTCCGGGCTTCCAGGAGGTACTGTCCCGGCTCGAAGGGGACGAAACGGGTCTCCTGCAGTCGGATGGAGCCCTCAGGTGTGGAAGCAGGCAGGTCCATCTCCCATCGAGCGTCCGGGCCGCCGGGAGGCGTGATGACCAGGTGGGTGGGGACGTCTTCCTCACTCTGGCCCAGGATCCGGACCCGGACATCCTCGCCTACCCGGACCCGGTCCCCAGCCACCTCCAGAATGGGATCGTGGACCAGTCCGCCGGCCAGCCAGGCGACAGTGCTCTGCCAGAACCGCCGGTGTCCCTCTGCCTCTTCGGCTTCCATCCGCCAGCGCCAGGTGTCGGCAATGGAAAGAATCCCGATCCGACCCCGCCCAGGGGTGGCCAGCACCATGGGTGATGCCTGGTCGGCTTGGATGCGGACCTCCATGTCAGCCGGCGGGAGGGGGGAAATCTCCGGCGGGAGGGTCCACGAGAGGGATTCGGCGGTGGCGGAGGTCGTGGGTCCGACCCCGGTAGCCAGGGAAGGAAGTTGGAGGAGCTCCGCCGGCTGAATGCCCCCCTGGGCCGAGGGAGAGGGGCTACCGGCCAGTAGGAACCCCAGCCCTTCCTCTTCCACCTTCCTGCCCAGGATCTGGACCACCGGCTCCGGGAGCTGGAGGCCCGGGAAGAGGATGACCACGTCCAGCTCCTCATAGGCCTGGGCGTCCTGGGGGAGGGGGCCCGGGTCACGACCCACCCAGAGATCCCGGCCCAGGTGGATCCATGCCTCGACCTCCTCGCCCGCCTCCTCCAACGCCCGGAGCGCCAAGCGGGATTCGGAGGACGGAGGTCCGGAGAGGGCCAGGATCCGGAGGGGACGGGGCGATTCCACCCAGCCGGCCAGGGCTTCGGTCCGGCCATCGGCCACAGCCAGTTCCCACCGGGCGGGCCCGGGTTGACGAGGCCGGAGAAGGAAGGCTCCTCCATCGTCAGGGGCCAGGGACAGCTCCTGCGAAAGGCCGGCCGGTGTGGTGAGGGTGAGCTGGACCTCCTGGTGGGCCTCCACCCCCAGCCCCGCCGCCCGATCGGCCCGAAGGCGCTGAGGGAAGGTGGTGGTCACCGGGGGTGGAGCGCCTGGCGGGTCGCCAGGGAGGATGGCGTGGACCGGGGCTTCAGCCCCGTGCCGCAGGAGGCGGAGCCAGGTGGAGTCCGTAGACTCATCCAGCTCCGTCAGGGACACGGGAAGGGGGGTCGACGGCTTCCCTTCTCCAGGAGCGGATGGGACTCCCACAATCAGGACGAGGACGAGAAGGGCCAGGGAGGTGGCCCGAAGGAGGCGGGGGAGGGTCACCGGGTGAGGGCGTGGATCAGGATGTTGACGCCGAAGCGGGTGTTGTCCACGGCCAGGAACCGCTTGTTCACGGCATGGTAGCTCCACTCCGACGAGTAGTCCTTGTTGGAGTAGAGGATCCCGATCCGGTCATTCACCATGACGGCGTGGAGCTCCGGGTGGATGATGCCGTCGCCCCACCCCGAGAGTTCGTGGCTGGTGGTGGGTGGGCCGTCCTCGAAGTGGAAGAAGCTCCGGTAGAGCTCGTGATCGTTGGGGAGGGGCTGGAGGGCGTCCTCACCGAAGATCCGGGCCAATTCCTCGGTGGCGGTGCGGTGGAAGGCGCCGTCGATGTCGTGGTTGTGGTCGTCCATGAAGACGAACCCGCCCCGCTCTACGTACTCCTCCAGATTCCGGGCTTCAGCCTCCGAGAAGCGGACCGGGAGGTGACCGGTCAGGTAGAGGACCGGGTACTGGAAGATCTCCCGGGAGGCCAGGTCCACGTACACCCCTTCCGGCGCCACCGGCAGATCGGTGTACTGTGCCAGGGAGTGGATCAGGTTCTGGGGGACCAGGGGAGCCGAATCCCAGTTCCCCGAGTCGTATCGGAGCGTGGCGAAGATGAAGGGCGTGGGCTCCTCCTCCGCTCCGTTCCAGGGGTCGGGTGGGTCCCGGGACACGTCCAGCCCACCGGCCAGGAATACGGAAGAGAGGGACGCTCCCGAGTGACCGGGCCAGGCGTAGCGGTGGGGCCGCACGCCATCCGGGTCCAGGAGCCGCAGCGCCTCCTCCAACTGCTGGATCCCTTCACCCGGGCTCTCCTCCTGGAAGGAGGTGGCGGCTCGGGCCACCAGGCTCCCCACCCGAGACGGAACGGCTCCGTCCCCCAGGAGTCCCATGGCCAGCTCCGAGAGGGCACGGCTGGAGGTTCGGGCGTCGTCGGCCTGTCGCAGAGTGCCCAGCCGTTCCTCCAGTACCGGAATCCAGCGTTCTCCCGCGTCCAGAGCCGTGCCCGGGCCCCGGGAGGCCGGCTCGGCGTCATCCACCTCGCCGGTTCCTCGGACGTCGGGCACATCCACCGGTGGCGCCGAGACGTGGCCCCGGGGGAAGACCCGCTCATTCTCCCGGAGGGCCTGGAGGCCGGCCAGCGCCTCCTCCTGGTAGGGGATGGAGGTCTCCATGGCTGCCAGCTCCAGGAATCGGCCTGATTCCCACATGGCGTTGTAGATGGCCAGGAGGGGCTCGTTCACCGAGAGGATGGGGTCGCCGTCGTGATGGTGCCCCAGGTGGTCCAGCTCCCCGAACCCGGTGGGCAGCTCTCCCAGGCCGCCTACGGTGACGGTGCCCACGCCGGTACCTGCCTCGTCCGCTCCCACCCCGGCATGGCCATGGCCGTGATCAGGGTCTGGCTCCGGGTCTGGAGCCGAGGAATCGAAGATGGAGGCCACTCCGTACCGGGATCCCCGGGGTTCAGGTTCTTCGTGGTCATGGGCCTGGGCCCGGAGCTCAGCCTCCACCGCTTCGGCTGGATCCCCATGGCTGTGGTCTCCTCCGCCCAGTTGCAGGTGGCCTGGCTCCATGGCGCCGGTGGCCCGGGAGAACACCTGATCCCCCACCTGATCCCGGAGTCGGACCTGTTGGCGGGCCAGGGCCCTGGCCTCCTCTGCAACCTCCTGGGAGCTCAGTTGTGGAGCCTGCTCCAGAAGCTCCTCCGTCATGAGGAGGATCATCCGCTGAGAAAGGATGGGCTCATCGTCCACGTCCAGGGGAAGCCCCAGGAGGACATCCACCGAGAACTCGTCTCCCTCCCGGATCACTCGGAGCTGGCGGGTGCGGGAGACGCCGGTTCCCGGCCCCGAGACCACATTCCCGTCAGTGGCGGTGGCCCGGAGGTGGAGGACGTCCCCTGGTCCCAGCCCCAACTCGTCCAGGTCCAGGGTGAGGGAACCCTCCACCCCGTCCTCCACGTCACGGAGCTGGCTCCAGTCCATGGACCCCTCCCGGAAGTCGAAGGACTCACCGCTGCCCCGGGTGTGGACCCAGGTCAATTGGAAGGACTCGATTCCGAAGGGATCGAAGGCCTGGGCCCGGAGGGTCAGCTCTCCAGACCCTGTGGCAAGGGTCATGTCCCGTTCCGGCTCCACCAGCTCCACCTCGGGCGGACCGTCAGGGAGCACTTCGACGGGGATGACCCGGTCCAATCCACCGGATGGATCCCCCACCTGGGCCAGCTCCAGCGCCAGCCCCCGGTCCCCGGTCTCAAGCGTCCAGCCCATGGGGGCCGAATCGGACGTCAGGGGTCGGGGTCCGCCGTCTCCCCGGATGATCCGTGCCGAGATGGCCAGTTCAGGGCTGCGGGCGTGAAGCTCCACCCGGCTTCCTGCCAGGGCCGTCAGCGTCTCGTCCGGGGCCACCTGGAAGGACTCCAGCCCGGTGTAGGCCGGGGGCGTGACCACCATCTCCAGGTGGTCCAGGGGGCGGAAGGGGGTGGCCTCGTCCGGGAGCTCGGAGGAGGGGACCCCTGCCGCGGCCAGAGTTTGTGGGGTCTCTCCCCAGCTTTCCCAGAGGTGCTGCGGTCCGCCGGCGTAGAGGACAGCAGCGGCGCCTACGCCCAGGAGGAGAAGGGCCGTGACCCCTTCCCGGCGGCTGAGCCAGGGAGGGAGGAGGGTCCCGGGGGTGCTCCCCTCCAGGACGGGCTGGGCCCGGACCGCCAGCTCCTGCCCGTAGGGATGGTCGGGCGGGAGGTGGAGGAGAGCCGAGGCCAGTCCATCGCCTTCCGGGATCCTCTCCTCGATCCGGATGGCCAGCGCGTCCAGGGTCGGTGCACGAGCCAGAGCCTGGAAGAGGAAGGCCGCCGAAGGGAGGATGAAGGCCAGGGCCGGGAGCCACCGGGCCAGGGAGTGGGATGGGATGAGTCCCAGGGCGTTGCCGGCCAGGAGGAGGAGGGTGGTGGCCGCAGCCAGGACGATCCCCAGGACCAGACCCCGAACCATGGACCGGGCCTGCCAGACCTTCTGGGTCTGGAGCAGGAGCCGGCGGAGCCGGGCCTGGACCTGGGTCAGGGGAGAAGCACTCATGGGTTCCTGGTCTTCACGTTGTATCGATCCGGCGGATCAGGGCCATCTCTCCAACGGCCACGGCAAGGGCCAGGGCCAGGAGGAGTCGGGTCAGGGGAAACCCTGCGCCTTCGTACCGGAGGGGTGCCGCCTCCACCCTCTCAGGACGTTCGCTTCCTTCCAGGAGTTGGCGCCATGCCTCCTCAGCCCCGGGTTCCGAAGCAAGGACCAGCGCTCCCGGGCAGCTCTCTCTCAACAGGGCGTCCAGGAGGAGGGGGAGCTCACCCCTGTCCAGGACCGGGGCGTCCGCTGCCAGAGGAAGGGCTACGGTGCACTCGACTGCCGATTCTGCCTCAGGGTGAAACCGAGCAGCCGCAGCCGGCGTCCCGCCCACGCGTAGAAGAGATACCTTCGCACCCGCCGCAGGGGTCCCTCCAGGGAAGGTCCCCGCCCCCTGGATCACCCGGCCGTCCAGGAGGAGGAAGTGATGGCCGGGAACGCCTTCCCCTGGGGGTTCGTGGATCCAGAGGTCGCCGAGGCGGTCTACTCCGCCGACCCGGAGGTGGATGGGGCTCGGGGCGTCCGTCTGGACATCCAGACCCAGAAGCTCCAGCGCCTGGGTGATGGGCGTGACCAGGTCCGGGTCGGCGTCCAGGTGGATGGTCGGGGGGGAGGCCGGGGGACCGTCCTGACCCAGGCGGGCCGGCACCTCCAACGAGATTCGGCCTGGCCAGAGGTGATCCCGGAGTTCAAGCGTGCCGGGGCCCCAGGCCTCCCAGTCCGGGTGGGCAACGAGACGGGCCGAGAGGGAGTCGGCTCCGGTGGAATGGCCGGCTTCGTCCCGGAGAGCCCGGAGGAGGTGGGCCAGTTGGATGGACTCCCCTGGGTCGGCTGAGACGCGGACGATCTGCGCCGCCTCCACCTCGTGGGCTCGGGCCAGGTGCTCCTCCACGGCCAGGGAATCGGGACCAGGGGGCATGGCCGCCACGATGATCGGGGTCGCTCCCTCGCTGGGACCTATCCAGCTCAGCCCGGCCAGGGCAGCGCCCAGGAGAAGGCAGAGCCCCATCCGAAGGGCCAGGAGGAAAAGCCGGTCCGGCAATTTATGAATCCGAATTCGGATTCTTGTTTCAGGGGTGAGGAAGCGAGCGGTAGGGAGGAGACGGGGCTTCCGCTCCCGGGGTTGGAGGAGATGGAGGATCAGGGGGATGCCGGCAAGCAGAACTCCGGCCCAGAGGAAGCTAGGACGGGCAATCTCCAGCATCCCGGTCATGACCCGGCTCCTGGGTCCCGGAGCCAGCGCCGGAGGAGAGGAAGGAGGGGATCGGTGGTCCGGGCCTCCCACCAGTGGATACCGGCGTTCCCCATCCGCTGGGACAGAGCTCCGTAGTAGGCTGTGAGGCGATCCTGGTAGGCCGGGTCCCGGGCGGGGTCGCCAGGGATCTCCACTGCGGGGTCCTCAGGATCCCGGTAGAGAGCGTCCTCCTTCTCCCCCTCACCCAGCTCCTCAGGAGAAAGGATGCGGATGGCCGTCACCTCGTCGCCGCGGGCTCGGAGGTGGGACGCTTCAGAGACCACTTTCGCGCCGTCGTCTTCCTCCAGGAAGTCGGACAGGATGACGACCCGGCCCCCGGCCGATACCCGCTGACCCACCCGGTGGAGGGTGGGTGCCAAGGACCCGGGCTCTCCGGCGGTCAGGTGGGTCAGGGTATGGAGGAGGGCGTGCCAAGCTTCCCGGCCGGGGCGAGGAGGAAGGAAGTTGGCGGTCTGTCCACCGGTGACGGCCAGGCCCGGCAGGTCCCCGACGTCCCGGGCCAGCCGGCCCAGGGCGGCGGCCAGGAGGACGGCGAAGCGAAGCTTGGTGACGCTGCCGTCCTCTGGGAAGGCCATGGACGGGGTGGCGTCCACAACCAGGGTGGTCCGGAGGTTCGAAGTCTCCCGGTATCGCCGGACGTACAGGCGATCGCTCCGGGCCATGAGGCGCCAGTCCAGGTGCCGGAGGTCGTCTCCCTGCTGATAGGGACGGTGCCGCTCGAAGTCCTCGCCCCGTCCCACGAAGGGAGAGCGATGGATCCCACTCCCCAATCCTCGGGCCACCAGATCTCCGACCCACTCCAGGTCTTTCAGGCCGTCCAGGAGCTCGGGGGGAAGAAGGTCGTCTCTGTGCCGGACCATCACTCCATGCCGCTGGAGGGGCGGGCAACCGTGTCCAGGAGCCGGGCGATGAGCTCGTCGGCCTCCAGACCCTCGGCCTCGGCCCGGAAAGTGGGGAGGAGCCGGTGCCGGAAGACGGCTGGCGCTACGGCCCGTAGATCTTCACTGCTCAGGTGAAGGCGGCCGCGAAGGAGGGCCCGAGCCTTGCCGGCCAGGACCAGGGCCTGTCCTGCCCGGGGGCCGGCACCCCACCGGAGCCAGTCCGTGACGGGAGTGCAGGCATCGGGCTGCCCGGGACGAGTTCCCCGGACCAGCCGGACGGCGTAGTCCAGGAGGGCGTCGGAGGCCGGAACCTGACGGGTGGCAGCCCGCAGGGTCAGGACTTCCTCTCCCCCCAGAACCGGCTTCGCCTCAGCCTGGCGCCCGCTGGTGGTAGCAGCCAGGATCGCCCGTTCCTCCCCAGGGGTGGGATAGGGCACCCGGATCTTCAGGAGAAAGCGATCCAGCTGGGCTTCCGGAAGCGGATAGGTCCCCTCCTGTTCCAGTGGGTTCTGAGTGGCCAGGACCAGGAAGGGAGAGGGGACTGGACGGGTCTCTCCAGCGGCGGTGACCCGCCCTTCCTGCATGGCCTCCAGGAGGGCCGACTGGGTCTTGGGGGGAGCCCGGTTGATCTCGTCGGCCAGGAGGACGTTGGTGAAGACCGGGCCCGGGAGGAATCGGAAAGCCCGTTTCCCGGTAGAGCGGTCCTCCTCGATGATCTCGGTTCCCGTCACATCGCCGGGCATGAGATCCGGGGTGAACTGGATGCGCCGGAAGTCCAGCTCCATTCCCTGGGCCAGGGTGCGGACCAGGAGGGTCTTGGCCAACCCCGGCACCCCTTCCAGGAGTCCATGGCCCCCGGTGAGAAGGCAGAGGAGGACCTCCTCCACCACCTGTTCCTGTCCCACGATGAGTCGGCCCACTTCTTCCCGAAGTCGGCTGACCCCGTCCAGGAGCTCGGTCACGGTGGAGGGTTCCACGCCGGTGGAGTCGGCGGAGGAAGGAAGGGTCCCAGCGGACCCTGTGCCTGGATTGGGCATGGGTGTGGACAGGGCAGAGTGATCTGGAGGCCGGGTCCTGTGCTGGACCTGGCTCAACTATTCAGTGGATGGGCTCCCGATTCTAAGAGGACCACCGGAACAAGACAAACGATCCCTCACGGGTGAGCCCTGACCTCAGAAGGGGAAGAGGAGGGGGACCAGGAGGATCGTCACCAGCAGGACCAGGAACTGGAGGGCGATCCCCACCTTGAAGAAATCCCCGAACTTATAGCCGCCCGGGCCCAGGACCAGGGTGTTCACCGGTGAGGCCACCGGGGTGGCGAAGGCCGTGGATGCCGCCACGGCGATGGTCATCATGTACGGCTCGGGGGCGGCACCGATCCCCAGGGCGAGTTGATAGGCGATGGGGGCCAGGAGGACGGCTGTGGCGGTGTTGGAGATGACCTGGCTCAGAGCTGACGTCAGGACGAAGAGGGCGATCAGGAGGAGGAGCGGGCCGGCCCCGGCCATGCCCGAGGCGATACCGTCGACGATGAGCTGCATCCCCCCTGTCTTCTCCAGAGCTGTGGCCATGGGGAGGATTCCGGCGATGAGGACCACGCTCTCCCAGTTCACCGAGCGATAGGCGTCGGCCGCTCCGACGCATCTGGTGATGACCATGGCCACGGCGGCCAGGAGGACGGCCGTCACCGCCGGAACGATGTTCAGGGTCATGAGAAGAAGCATTCCCACCATGACGGCGATGGCCATAGGCGCCCGTTCCAGGGGTTGAAGGGCCGGCCCCATCTCCCTCGGGGCCATGGCCACCACGAAGTCCCTGGTTTCGGCTCCCAGGAGGCGGATCTTCTCCCACGGCCCCTGGACGAGGAGCATGTCTCCGAACCGGAGTGGGACGTCCCGCAGGTCCCCTTCCACCAGCTCTCCCAGGCGCCGGACGCCCACCACCGACAACTGGAAACGATCGCGGAACCGAAACTCCTTCAGCGTCTGTCCTACCATCCTGGAGCGAGGGGTCAGCAGCACCTCGGCGATTCCTGTTTCCCGGGCCGTGGGATCCCCCTCCAGCTCATCCTCCAGGAGGATGACGTAGCCCCGACCCACCATCCGGGCCACTCCTTCCGCCGACCCTTCCACCAGGAGTTCCTGCCCGGCCGCCAGGGTGGCCTCGGGGAGGGCCGGCTCCGGCTCCGGGTCGCCCCCCGAACCTGGCCGTGGCCGCGGCAGCCGCCTTCGACGGCGGTCGGCCTCATCGTCCGATGTGATGAGTTCCAGAACCGTGACGCCGTAGCGCTCCGGGAGCTCCAGCTCACCCAGATTCCGTCCCAGGATAGGGGACTCGGCCGGGACCCGGAGGCGGAAGAGACGAGGATAGAGTTCCCAACTGCTGGCCATCTCCTCCACAGACAGGGTGTCTTCCAACCGGGTGGGCTGGTTCGGAGATTTCCGCTCAGGGAGGAATCGGCGGCCCACCAGGGCCATGAAAGCGATGCCCACGACGACCACCGCCAGCCCGATGGGGGTGAAGGTGAAGAACCCGAAGGGATCCCGCCCCATGGCCTGCAGGTGGTTGCTCACCACGATGTTGGGGGCTGTCCCGATGAGGGTGAGCATTCCCCCCAGCAGGG
>PWWP01000169.1 GCA_003562075.1 Gemmatimonadota bacterium | reverse complement strand
CTTACGGCTTGCGTTGTAATAGACCTGCCCGGGCACGGTGTAGAGGTGGAATCGGGTCTTGAACCCACGAATGGCGCCAAGATCGATAGGCAAGAAATCGAAGAAAAGCGTCCGATCGGCCTCAGTGGCCAAGGATATCATCTTCCCACGGGTATCTGGATCCACCTTGGAATAGACATATTCCAGGTTGGTGGTCTTCCCTCCCAGCCCCGTTCCGTAGTAGACGATCTTGCAGTTGATCTCCCGGGAAGCGTAGTTGATCATTGACATGATCGGATCACCCCCCGGAATTCCTTCCCATCACGGTCTGCAGGCTTCGTTTCCTCCACGAACGTATCACTCCCCAGAGACGTTGAACCGAGCCAGAACCGGGGCGTCCCCCACCGGTGAAAGGCAGAACGGAGCTGTGGCGCCGAGACGCTTCCCTCTCCATGGAAGCCCAGGCGGCTCCTAAACTCCATTCAGAGCCCCTTTGAGGCAAGGTGGAGGAGGGATTCTGCCCGGGGAGGTGGGACGGGATCAGTCATGGTTGGGAGCCGAAGCCGGGAAGCCATTCAGGGCAGAGGCTTCCTGCTCCATACGCTCCACGATGGCACGGGCTCGATTTCTCAGGAGTTTACGAGGCTCCCAGTTGATGTAGTCCCGCAGAAGGGTAACATGGTCCACCGATGCTCGCTGGCGGGCCATGTGTTCCAGAGCCGCCATCCGCTTCAGGGACAGGGGGTTGAATAGGTTTCGACGCTGCCTGGAGATCTGGTCCCGGACCAGAAGGATGGACGCCACCCCAGCCACCCCTACGGCCAAGGCGGTGAATCCAGCGATTCTGAGGATCCGTTTCGTCCGAAGGTCCATATCTGAGCGCCTGGGGTGTTGAGGTTTACATCTCTCGACGGCCGGCCAGCGCTTCGGCCAGCGTCGATCCATCCACGTATTCCAGATCACTACCCATGGGGAGCCCCCGGGCGAGGCGGGTCACCCGAATGCCCCTGGGCCGGAGGACCTCCTGAAGGTAGACCGCCGTGGCCTCACCTTCAACGGAGGGATTGGTGGCGAGAATTGCTTCCTTCACCGGGCTCCCCTCCCCATCCAGCCGCTCCAGGAGCGCCGGGATGTTCAACTCATCGGGCCCAATTCCGTCCAGAGGAGAGAGTTGCCCTCCCAGGACGTGGAACAGCCCCTGATACTCTCCCGTTCCATCGATGGACCGGACATCGAAGGCCCCCTCCACGATGCAGATCACTGATCGATCCCGCTCGGGATCCGAACAGATGGCGCACCGGGAGGATTCGGAGAAATTCCCGCATATCTGGCAGGGTCGTACTCGCTCCACCAGGGATTCGATGGCCCGAGCCAGACGAAGCGCATCCTCCTGTGACCCTCTCAATAGATGGTGGACAAGCCGGCCGGCTGTCCGGGGGCCAATCCCCGGGAGCCTGGCGAACTCCCGAGTCACCTGGTCGATGACGGACACCTGAAGCGTCTCAGAAAAGGCCGGGGAGCTTCATGGGAAAAGGCATCCCACCGGTGGCCTTCTTCATCTCCTCGTCATAGACCTTACGGGCCTGGTTCTGGGCCTCCGAGATCGCCGCCAGGACCAGGTCTTCCAACATCTCCACGTCCTCAGGATCGACTACGGTGGGGTCGATGCTGATGCCCCGTACCGATCCCTTCCCGTCTACGGTGGCCGTCACCATCCCACCGCCGGCTGAAGCGGTGACCTCCTCTCGGTCCAGATTCTCCTGGATCTCGGCCATCTGGGACTGCATCTTCTGCCCCATCTTCAACAGCTGCTGCATATTCATAAGGTTTCCCTCAAAATGATGATGTCCCCTGTCGGATCTCTTGCCGGCTCTCCCCGGGGAAGCTGATCAGTTGGTTATTCCACGATGTCCAGGTCCCAGGCTTCTACCGCTCCCCGCAACCCCGGTTCCTTCTCCAGGAGGTCCCCCAACTGCCCTGCTCGGACTTCCTTCCGGGACACTCGGGACTCCTCAGTGGATTCATTCAACTCCATGGGCTCGACCCGAATTCCAGGATCCGTCCCGGCCACCCGGCTGAAGGCGGATTCCAGGCGCGCCAGCTCCTTCGGGTCCTCCAGCCGTTCCAGAGCCGGGCCGGGAGGAAGGGACAGGATCAGATCTCCGCCCTCCCCTTCCGTCACACGAGAACCCATGAGGAGCGGGGTCAGTCCAGGTGGAATGCCCTCTCCTGAACGCAGAAACGCCCTCCAGTTCTCCGTGAGCGATGGACGCCCCTCCTGAGGCTGTGGGGAAGGCGTCCTCTGGGGTAGACGGCCGGCCGACCCGTCGGACGACGACGTGGCCGCTCCCCCTTCCCCACCACCGGAACCAGAGGCTCTTGCGTTGGTTGGTTCGGAATCGACGACGGCCCCGCCGGCGGAAGCCTCGGAAGGAGGCAAACCCTCCTCCTGATCCACATCGGCAGAAGAGCCCGGGAGGTCCGAGCCATCCAGCCCCTTCGAAGGCGTCCCCGACGAAGCGGTCTGCGAGGGAGTCGAAGCCGACGATGACGACGATGGCCCCGCCGGGGAGGAAGGGGAAGCTGGACGAGCTGGGGGCGATGGAGACACCGGATCGTCGGGACGCCGGAGACCTCCACCGTCCATTCCGGGATCCTCCCCGCCCAGCCCTCGAAGAAGGGACTCCAACTCCAGGGTCCGGTCCAGGAAGGAGAACCTCAGGAGAAGGAGCTCCAGGAGGATCCTGGGTTGGGAGCTGCGCCGCATACTCCCCCCCGTTTCGAGCTCGGCTGCCATCCCAAGCATTCGAACCAGGTCGCCCGGCGCGAAGCGATCTGCTCGCTCCCCCCAGTCTCCACGACGCTCCTCCGGAAGTTCCGGAATCGAACCACCGACCCGGAGTCGCAGGAGAGTCCGAAGGGCGTCCAGGAGTCCATGGTAGAACTCCACCAGATCGTATCCCTGGTCCAGGAGTTCCTGGACCACCTGGAAGATGCCCGCTTGGTCCCGATCCGCGATCAGATCCAGGACCTGAAGGAACCGCTCCTCTTCCACGACGCCCAGGATTCGTCGGACGACTTCCACGCTCACTCCGGTTCCGTCGGAGAGGGCCAGGACCTGGTCCGTGAGAGAGAGAGCGTCCCGCATCCCTCCATCGGCTTTTCGGGCGATCAATCGCAGGGCATCCGTGGGAGCTTCTGCCCCTTCCCGCTCCAGCACCTCCTGGAGACGGGTGACGATTTCAGGAACGGCGACCCGTCGAAAGTCGAAGCGCTGACACCTTGAGAGGATGGGCGCCGCCGTTTGCTCGATCTTCTCCGGCTCCGTAGTGGCGAAGATGAAGATGACCCGGTCCGGAGGCTCTTCCAGGAGCTTGAGGAGGGCGTTCCACGCCTCCCGGGTGAGCATGTGGGCCTCGTCCACGATGTACACCTTGTAGCGTCCCTCCTCAGAGGGCGCGTACATGGCCCGGGACCGAAGCTCCCGAGCATCGTCCACACCCCGATTGGAAGCGGCGTCGATCTCCACCACATCCAATGAGGTGTTCCCTGACCAGATCCGGGTGCAGCTCTCGCACTGGCCGCAGGGCTCTCCCTCGCTGTCCCGATCCTGGCAGTTCAATGCCATGGCCAGGACCCGAGCCAGGGTGGTTTTCCCCACGCCTCGCGGACCGCAGAAGAGATAGGCGTGGCCAACCCGGTCGCCGGACACCGCCCGCCGGAGTGTCTCCGACACGTGCTCCTGCGTCGCCACCTCCGCAAAGCGGCGGGGTCGATAGCGACGGGCGAGAGCGACTTGGGACAAGGGCTGCAGGAGGGTGAAGTGGATTCAGCCCTCGGGGGAGGCGATCACCGGATTCAAGGTGAACCGGGTGGAATCGAGGGCACAAAAAAATGCCCCAGGCGAACCGCAGCAACGATCACCACACTTACCGCTGCTACCGGCGAGGTCCTGACGGGTTTCGTGGGCTTTCGATCTGCGAACCTGGGGCACGACTTCAAGGTAATCCCCCGGGGTATCCGGCGTCAACTCCGATCCCAACCAGGTCTCCACGCGTCGGGAAGATGCCGGAAGCGAGGAGGCCCGTCGTTTCGAAGGAGGACGATCAGAACATCAAAGCGGACCTCCGGCATGCCAGCCGGCAGATGGGCGGTTCTCCTCCCCGCCACCTCCCGTCGCTCCGGGTCCGGTCCAGCCCCCTCCGCTCCCAACGTCCCATCCCGGCCCCCGTTTCTCCAGGGGATCTGGCGGCGAAAGGCTCCCAGCCAGGCCCGGGCCGCCCGCTCCACCTCCCTTCGCTTCCGCCAGCTCAACGCTTCCAGGGCCCCGGCCAGGGCCGCTTCTCCCATTTCTCCTGGGCCCCTTCCATCCGCCTGGACCATCCGACTCTTGACCTCGACGAAGGCCAGCGTTGAACCTCGCCGGACCACCAGGTCCAGCTCACGAGGACCATCCCGCCAGTTCCGGTCGAGGATCTCCCACCCGTGCTCCACGAGGAAGGAGGCCGCCAGAGTCTCCCCCATTCGCCCCCTCCGAAAGGCCAGTTGCCCCATCCCTGTCTCCTTCAGCTCTACATCCGGGAACCCTCGATGGGACGCCGATCCAGGACCGGACTGTCCCCCGCTGTCATGGCATCATGACGAGAAGCAATGGGCGGAGGAATGTTCTCCCGGGACAGGTGGGAGGAATCAACTGGAGAGCGCCTTCTCCACCGTTCGGGGGGAACCGACCCGACGGTCCAGTGCCTGGGCGATGACCCGGATCTGGGTCATGAGCTCCCGGAACTGCTCGGGATAGAGGGATTGGGCACCGTCGGAGAGGGCCCTGCCTGGATCCGGATGGACCTCCACCATGAGCCCATCGGCTCCTGCGGCCACTGCGGCTCGGGCCATGGGCGTCACCTTTGCCCGCAAGCCGGTTCCATGACTGGGATCCGCGATGATGGGAAGGTGAGACAACGACTTCACCACGGGGATGGCGGTCAGGTCCAGGAGGTTTCGGGTATGTGTATCGAAGCTCCTGACTCCTCGCTCACAAAGGATCACCTGGTCGTTCCCTTCAGCCAGAAGGTACTCGGCAGCCAGCAGGAGCTCCTTGATGGTCGCAGACATCCCCCGCTTCAGGAGAACCGGCTTTCCGGATCTCCCAGCCTTCCGGAGGAGGGGGTAGTTCTGCATGTTGCGGGCGCCGATCTGGAGGATGTCGGCGTACTCGGCAACCAGTTCCACCCCCTCCGGATCCAGTGCCTCCGTGACCACCGCCATTCCTGTAGCCTCCCGAGCCCGGGCCAGGAGGACCAGGCCTTCCTCGCCGAGTCCCTGGAATGAGTAGGGAGACGTCCGGGGTTTGAAGGCACCGCCACGAAGGATGGTGACTCCCATTTCGCTCAGGGTCCGTGCGATCCCAACGATCTGATCCTCACTCTCCACTGCGCAGGGACCGGCCATGATGGTGATCTCGCTTCCCCCGATCCGGGTCCCATTGGCCAGGGTGACCACCGTGTCCTCAGCCTTCCACTCCCTGGAAACCTGTTTGTAGGGGTGGCTGACGGCGATGACCTCCAGGACCCCGTCCAGACCCTCCAGCCGTGCCGACTCCACACGCCCGTCATTTCCGATGAGGCCCACCGCCGTCCGCTGCTTTCCTGGAATCGGACGGGCGTCGTACCCCATGTCCTGGATCGTCTCGACAACCCTTGAGATGGCCTCCTGTGAGGCTCCCTGCTTCATTACGACCAACATGGCTTGCTCTCTCTCAGTTGGATGGCCCGGTCGAGGACTCCTCGACAAGGACCGGCCCTCGATGAGGCACCCACTCGACGGTGGTGCCATCTCGAGGAACGAACACGCTTCCCGTAAACCCCAGGGCCCTGATGTGATCCTCCAGCCCCTTCCGGTCCACTTCCGGATAGAGATGGGTCAGGAGGAGGCAGGAGGGGTCGGCTCCTCGAGCCAGTTCAGCTACCGATGTCGGACTCAGGTGGGTCTCTACCCCGGAGCTGTCGGCTACGGCACACTCGGCCACCAGAAGATCGACTCCGGAAAAAAACGACTCCAGGGCCGGTAAGGGCCCCGTATCCCCGGTGTAGCCAAGGCCTCCCCCATCCCAATCAACCCTCACCGCCAGGGCTTCGGAGGTGTGCCTGGCTTCATGGACGCTGAGCTGAAAGGCTTGGGGTGATGCCTGCCACCGCTGTCCCGGCCTCAGCTCCACGATCTGGAGAGGGAACCCAGGATCGGCGACATACTCGCCGAACACCCGGGACAACCCATCCAACCTGGCGGCCAGCCCCTTGGGTCCCAGGAGGGTAAGAGGCTCCACCCGGCCTGCCGTTACGCCATGCTTCAGCGCCCAGAGGAGGGCTGGAAGGTCCCCGAAGTGATCCGTATGGAAATGGGAGATGAAGAGATGAGTCAAGGCTCGCCAGTCCACTCGGTATCGATCCATTCCGTGGACCGTCCCGCTCCCGCAATCCAGGAGAAGCTGGATTCCGTCCCCTCGAAGCAGATGGCTGGCAGACCGATGATCATCGTCTGGAAGGAGGGTCCCGGATCCGAGAACGGTGAGCTTCATCTCAGATTCCTACCCCTGCCGCCTCCAACGCCTCCTCCAGGCGGACCCCTACGATGGAACTCACGCCCGGCTCTTCCATGGTCACCCCGTAGATCCAGTCTGCCGCCTCGATGGTCCGCGGATTATGGGTGATGACGATGAACTGGGTCTGGGCCTTGAACTCCTGCAGGAGCCGAATGAACCGGCCGATATTCGATTCATCCAGAGGCGCGTCCACCTCGTCCAACACGCAGAAGGGAGAGGGTTTCACCAGGTAGATCCCGAAGAGGAGGGACAGGGCGGTCAGGGCCCGCTCCCCCCCTGAGAGTAGATCGATACGCTGGGTCCGTTTCCCCCGGGGCGAAGCGTGGATCTCGATATCCGACTCCAGCGGATCGTCAGGATCTTCCAGCCACAGGTCGCATTCCCCGCCCTGGAAGAGGCGAAGGAAGGTCTCACGAAAATTCTCCCGGATCCCCTCGAAAGTCTCCTGGAAGAGTCGAGTGGCCGTCTGGTTGATCTCCCGGATGGCGGACCGGAGATCATTGCGGGCTTCCACCAGGTCGTCTCGCTGCTCCTGCAGGAACGCCAGTCTGGTGGACTCCTCCTCGTGCTCTTCCACAGCCAGCATGTTCACCGGCCCCAGACGATCCAGCTTCCGGATCACCTCCCGGAGCTCCTCCTCCAGTTCCTGACGCTCCCCCTGGACAGGATCGGCCTCCTCCTCCAGGGTGGCCAGGGGCCGTCCCCACTCTCCCTCAAGGCGATCCTGAATCCGACCGATCTTTCCCTCCAGCTCCCGGGCCTCCAGCTCCAGCCGGTGCCGCTCCTCCGATGCACTCCGCTCCATGGTGCGGGCATCCCGAACCTGCTTTTCGGCCTGATCCAGCGATGTCTGGACCTCCTCCATGAGCTCGTCCTGCTCCCGGAGGTGCCCCTCAGCTTCATCTCGAAGCTGAAAGAGCCGGCGAGTCTCGGACTCTCCCCTGGATCGGGTCTCTCCAGCCTCCTTCAAGGTGCGTTTCAGCTCCTTCTCTTCCCGGTCCAGGGCACCGAGCCGACCCGTCCCACTCTCCAGCGTCCGGGTCAACTGAGCATCCCTCTCGCCCAACCGCTCCACTTCCCCTTCCAGCCGAGCCTCCTGAACCGTCAGTTCGGACACCCGAGCCCGAACATCCTCCCACTCTCCCTCGATTACGGCCAGGGCTTCCCGGGCCTGGGTCCGCTCTTGCTGCTCCGTTTCACTCCCCTGAATCAATTCCTCTCGTTCCCTGGCAGCCGTTTCCCTCCGTTCGCCAGCCCGCTTCCTGGCGGTCCGAGCAACCTGAATCTGCCGGTCCAGTTCCTCCACCGTCCGCTCGGTCCTCTTTCGGTGCCGGGTCCGCTCATCCTCCTGGGACCGGGCTTCCCGTTGGGCATCCTCCGCCTCCCGCAACTCGCTTCGTCGGGCCTCGAGACGGTTTTCAGCCGCCTGGAGGGCATCCTGGACCTCCTCCCTCCTGGCTCTGGCGCCGTCGGCTCGCGCTCTGGCCGTCTCGGCCTCCTCCTCCAGGGCCTCCAGTTCGCCCCTGCGTTCCAGGACGCCCGTGGCTCCCAGGGGATTCCCCAGGATAAGAAACCCCTCCCGGGTTCGCGTCATCCCGGCTCCCGTCACCACCCGGTTCGAGCCCACGATGGCGTCCTCCGTTTCGGGTTCTTCCGCCAGATCCACTCCATGGAGGAGTGCCTTGACCCACGGGGATCCTTCGCCCTGGGGTTCAATGGAAGCCAGGAGGGTTCCGGCCCCTCCGCCAGATGAGGGGGGCCGAGGTGCTTGATCCAGGGGCAGGAGAATCAGCCCGCCTCCTCCCCCCCATTCGTTCCGGAACCACCGGAGAAGCCGAGCCGCCGAGGCAGAATCCTGGACCACCACACCTCGACTCACCGCCCCCAGGTATTCCTCCACTGCGGCCATGACGGCGGGAGGAGCGGAGAGGAAGTCTGCCAGAAGGCCCAGAACGCCCTCGGGAGGATCAGCCAGGAGCTCCTTGAGGACGGGTTCCACTCCCTCCCGATCCCGCTCCATCCTCCGAAGCGTAGCCAGCCGGGTTTCAAGCCGTCCGGCCACATCCTGCTCCTTGAGCTCTCCCTTGCGGGCAACATCTACAGCGGTCCTCGTCTCCTCTACGGTAGCCCGGGCCTCCTCCACCGCCTCTCGGCGGCGCTCCACCTCTTCTTCCAGTTGGACCACCCGATCCGTGAAGAGATCCCCCTGGGACCTGAGTTCTCCCAGCGCCGTGCGAGCTTCTTCAAGCTCTTCCTCCAGGTGGGCCAGTCGGAGCCCCATCTCCTCCGCCTGGCTCCGGGCCGCCTCGGCATCCCCTTCGAGCTGGGCCATCCGCCGGGCCAGTTCCCGCTCTCGGGCCTCCAGATCCGAAAGGTGGTCCCGCGCCCCCCGGAGCCTCTCCTGGACCGCCCGTGCGTCTTCCTTCCGGGAGGCCACATGCCGTCTCAGTTCCTCCAGCTCCTCTCCCCTGGTGGCCCGTTCGTCCTGGATCGACTGACCCTCTTCCCGGGCCCGTGCCAGCTGAGAATTGATGGACTCGCGGTCTTCCCCGATCTGCTTGAGGCGGCGCTGGGCGTGGGCCGCCCGCTCTTCCGCCACCGCAGTCTCCCGCTCCCAGCGCACGAGCTCCGTCCGTAACTCCTCAACGCGGGCAGCGGCTCCTGCCCGGGCCCGCTCCACCTCCAGACGCTTGGCTCGCAGGGATTCGACCCGAGACTCGGCCGCGGAGATCTCGGCCTGGAGACTCTCCTCTGCGGCCATTCCCCCGCCCAGGTGGTCCTGGATCGAAGTCAGGCGCTCCTGCAGCGCCTGGAGCTGACTCTGGACCAGGGACACCTCCAGGTCCAGGCGACGCTTTCGGAACTCCCCATAGCGCTCGGCCCGGCCTTTCTGGCGAGCCAGAGAACGAACCTTGGTCTGGACCTCGCCGATGAGGTCCTCCAACCGTTGAAGGTCGGTCTGGGCCCGTTCCAATCGCCGAGACGCCGCCTTTCGCCGGTCCTTGTACTTCCCGATCCCCGCCGCCTCCTCGAAGAGTCCCCGACGTTCATCGGCCCGATCCGACAGGATGGCGTCGATCATCCGATTCTCGATGACCGAGTAGGCGTTGGCGCCAAGGCCGGTATCCCGACAGAGCTCGTGCACGTCCCGCAGCCGACAACTGGAACGATTGATCTGGTACTCGGAGCCCCCATCCCGGTAGACCGTCCGGGCGATCTCCACCTCTTCGAAAGGGACGGGGAGAGCGCCGCCGGCGTTGGACAACTCCATGGCCACGGAGCCCCGGTTCACAGGCCGGCGGTTCACCGTACCCTGGAAGATCGCCTCCTCCATCTTGGCCCCTCGGATAGCCGTGGGGCGCTGTTCCCCCAGGACCCATCGAATGGCATCGGAGATGTTGGATTTTCCACATCCATTGGGCCCGACAATGGCGGTGATCCCGTCGTGGAAAGCGATCTCGGTCCGGTCAGCGAAGGACTTGAAGCCGTGGAGGCGGAGGGCGGTGAGCTTCATGGACTCCCAGCAGGGGCGGCGGAGAGTGCGGCGGCTGCCGCCTCAGGGGTGATCCCCGGTATGTCGACAAATCCCAGGAACGCAGCGCCCACCAGGACGGCTACGATGACGACCAGGAGGAGGATGAGGAGAAGGAATCGGCGGCCAGGATCCCGGCGAGGTCGAGGCTCGGATGGAGTCTTCCCCGTTGAGCGGGGGGCCGACGTCGCTCCGTCAACGCTTCCGGGAGCGGATCGAGGCTGCCCTCCCGCCCCACCCTCCAAAGTCTGTTGATCTCCAGGTGCCACGGCGCCCGCAGGCACCCGAGATTCGTCATCCGAGCGCCGGGACGGGGGCGCGGGATCCACCTCTCGGAAGTCTCCTGAGGTCCTTCCCTCCGGCTCCACACTCATGGGGGAGGGCGACTCCTGGTCTGTAGGGTGCAGGATCACCGTTCCAGGGGTCACTTCTTCCGATCCAGCGGATTCACCCCTGAACCGGATCACCCGATCTGCCAGCGCCGTGAGAGCGTCCACCCCAGACTCACCCGCAGGAAGGTAGAGGAGGACCAGCGATCCCGAATCTCGGCAGGCAGCGAGGACGGAGGTCCATCGGGGATGTCGGAAGACGGCTGCCGAGTCGGCCGCCACCGTGCCGGCAGTGGCCAGGAGCAACCCCTTGCCGACCGTCCGGGCAATCCGAGACGGTGAAACTCCGTAGAGCACCGCATCGGTAACTCCTTCCGTGTTCTCCTCCCCCATGACGGTGTGGAGTGCGGGTTCGTCCACCGAGCCGTCCATGAGGAGGACCCGATGGCCACTGGCGGCCCATCCTCGAGCCAACCCCACGGCCGCTCTGGGCGCCCATCCGCTCTCACGAACGGAAGGATCGGCCAGGAGGACCAGCACCTCACCGGAGTCGGAGGGCGCATGATCCAGTGCGTCCGGGAGCAACCCGGCATCAAGATCGAAAGGGATCAGCATCTGGGAATCGGCGGACATGGCGGTCACCGGAGAAGGGGATTCGGCGGGACCACAGGGACCCTGTGGGCAGAAGCGGAGGCGAAGGTAACGGGACGCTCTGATCTCCGGCAATCCAGCCCCTTCACTTCCTCTACCGTTCCTCAGTCGCCGAAGGTTCGGGTCTGGGCATCACCCCAGAGGACCTCCAACTGATAGAATTCCCTGGCGCTGGAATGGAAGACGTGCACCACGAAGTCAAAGTAGTCGATGAGGACCCATCGCCCATCCCCGAGGCCTTCCACATGACTGGGTCGGAGAGATTCCTTCTTCATCTCATCGATGATGTGCTCGGCGATGGCCTTTACCTGGATGTCCGACCGGCCGCTAGCCAGGAGAAAGAACTCGGTGGCGGTCGATATGGACCTGAGGTCCATGCCCAGCACGTCCTCCGCCTTCCGCTCCAGGGCGAGTTCTGCAGCCCGTTCCAGCCCTGTCGGGAAGTCCAGCTCAGCGTCGCTCACACCTTGCCACTCCATCCAAGCTTCATCGGGACCCCTGAGCCTCCAGGGGTGACGAGTTCCCCCATGGGCATGCCGGGAATCAGTCCTCCTCCCGGACCACCTGCACCTCTACCGGAACTTCCACTTCCGTGTGAAGCTGGATGAGGACCTGGTAGACGCCCACTTCCTTCAGGGGCTCTTCCAGATCGACCTGACGCCGCTCCACCTGGAAATCCAACTCGCCCTGGTTGAGACGCTCGGCCACGTCATTGCTGGAAATGGACCCGAAAAGCTTGCCTTCGTCGGAAGCTCGGGCCAGGAAGGTGAGCGACACCCCTTCCAGCTGGGATGCCCGCCGGCGGCCCTCAAGGTAGTCGCGCCGGGACCGCTCCTCGGCCTGCTTCCGTTCCTCTTCGATCCTCCGAAGGTTCCCTTCAGAAGCCTCGTAGGCCAGTCCCTGGGGAAGGAGGAAGTTTCTTGCGTAGCCCGGCTTGACGGAGATCACGTCTCCTGAGTCACCCAGGTTCTCGACAGCCTCTTTCAGAATCACCTTCATAAGTCTGCTCCTTGGATCTAACTCGCGCCTGGGTTCCCCGGCGGCACTTGCCGGGATCTCAGGTCAAACCATGAATCGCCAATGCCCACTGCCATCGCTCCGAAGAGCAGAAGGGGTGGCGCCAACACCGCTGCCACGCCCACCAGGATCAGGGCCGGAATGGACAGTCCCCCACTCAGAGCAAGAACAACTCCTGCTCCTCGAAGAACGTACAGTCCTGCCATGAAGACCGTAAGGTTCGTCCCCACCCGTCCGAATCCTTCATCCCATCCGGCCACCAACAAGAGGATCAAACCTCCGATCAGGACCCAGATGAGCGGATCCGGAAAGTTCACACTCCGAAGCGGTCCCAGCGCCGCATCGGACCCAGTCGCAATCCGCACATGGAGCCACCAGGCCACGCCCAGCGCCGCCAATGTGGCCAGAGCCAACAGGGCCGGGAAGATGACCCCCTGGATCTCCGAAGTCCGAACGACGGCCTCGGCGAAGGCGGATGTCATCTCCCCGTCCTGGCCCTCCGAGATACTCCCGAAGAGGTCCATTGTCGCCTCGGCACCCCTGGACAGCCGCTCCTCCACCAGCGTCTGGGTCCGTTCCCAGGCCCCGAAAGCCACCATGAGCAGGGCGGCCCAGACGGTTCCTCCGCCCAGGGCGAGCAGGCCCTGTTCCAGAAAGGGCCGATCCGGACGCGTTCGGGTCAAGACCAGAAACCATCCCCCCACAAGGAGGGCCCAACCCCGCTCCAGGTACCAGAGCCCTGCATCGGGGCCCCCAGGCAGGAGGAAGACAATGAGGAAGGCCCCCAGGATCAGGCTCCGCTTCCCGACCTCCGGCATGAGGAGAGAGAGGAGGAGGAGAGGAACTCCGATGAGAGCGAAAGGATGGCCTACAGCCAACGCCATCACCAGGAGAAACAGCCCCAGAGGCCGGAGCCATCGCCGCTCCTTCCTCCCACCCTCCAACATCATATCTCCTGACCCGAGATACGCCTATCGGTCGTGATTCTGGACGTAGGGAAGAAGCGCCAGGTAGCGGGCCCGCTTCACCGCGCCGCCCAGCTTCCGCTGGAACCGGGCAGTCACCTTCGTGGTCCGCTTCGGGAGGATCTTCCCCTGCTCGGTCACGAAACGAGAGAGGGTGGCCACATCCTTGTAGTTCAGCAGCTCGATCCGGGGGCCTTCCACGCGACGACGGCGTCCTCGTCCCCCCGAAAATTCGGGCGGAGAGGCCTCATCGTGATCGTCATCGTACTCCTCCTCCTCATCATCCTCATCGTCATCGTCGTCGTCATGTTCAGACTCGGTGGAGTCGCCGAAGGTCTCGGCCAGCACGGACATGCCCGAGGTGGGCTCCCCCTCGCTGATGACCACGAGGTAGCGCATGAGGTCATCGTCCAGCTTGAGCACGCGCTCAAATTCGCTCAGCAACTGGGGATCGGTGGAGAACTGGGAAACCACGTAGTATCCCTGGTTCTGATCCTGGATCTCGTAGGCAAGCTGCCGAACACCCCAATGATCGACGGCCGTGACATCGGCATCTGCCTCTCCGGTCACCAGGCCGTGGAAGCGTTCCAGCTTCTCTTCGACGACCCCTTCGTCCAGGGCCGGGTGGAAGATGTACACCACTTCGTAGTTCTTCATAATCTGCTCAATCCCTCGGTCCGTCGTAGTGAACGGGCCCCGCCACCTGGGCGAAGCGGGTTTAGCTTTTCAAGATAGATCACTTCCCGTGAGGTTTCAACCGGTCGCTCGTGAAACCCTTGCTAGAAGTCTGATCGGAAAGTGGGGTGCGGCCGTGCGCCACTTTCCCATCAGACTTCTAGACGTTGAACCGGAAGAGGAGAATGTCTCCGTCCTGAACGACATAGTCTTTCCCCTCCGATCGCATCTTCCCTTCCTCCCGGGCAGCTTTCTCGGACCCCAACCGGGAGAACTCCTGGAATCCAATGGTCTCGGCCCGGATGAACCCGCGCTCGAAATCGGAGTGGATGACCCCGGCCGCTTCAGGAGCCCGAGCGCCTTCCCGGACCGTCCAGGCCCGGGCCTCCTTCTCTCCTGCCGTGAAGAAGGTGATGAGACCCAGGAGGCGATAGGTGGCCCGGATGAGGCGGTGTAGACCTGGCTCCTCCACCCCAAGTTCGGCCAAGAACTCCTCCCGTTCCTCCGGATCCAGCTCAGCCAACTCCGACTCGATTGCTGAACACACCGTGACCAGACCTGTACGAGGCTCCTCTCGATCCAGGACCTCCCGGAGCCGATGGGTCCATTCGTTTTCCCCCTCAGGGAGGTCCTCTTCGGCTACGTTGGCCAGGTAGAGGACCGGTTTGGCCGTGAGGAGCTGCATGCCCTTGAGGATGGACTTCTCCACTGGAGACAAGTCCAGGAAACGGACGGGGCGGCCTTCTCCGAGCTGGGACTGGAGGCGGAGGAGGAGGGCGTGCTCCTGTTGGGCCTCCTTCTCGCCGGACCGGGCCTTCCGAACCGTCTTTTCCAGGCGCTTCTCCACCGTTTCCAGGTCCGCGAGGGCCAGTTCGGTGTTCACCACTTCCCTGTCTCGGAGGGGATTCACACCGCCCAGCACGTGGGTCACGTCAGGGTCATCGAAGCACCGGAGAACGTGAACCACGGCGTCCACTTCCCGGATGTTTCCCAAGAACTTGTTCCCGAGCCCCTCTCCTTCGGAGGCACCCTCCACCAAGCCGGCGATGTCTACGAACTGGATTACTGTGGGGAGACGGGACTTGGGCTGTACCAACTCGAAGATTCGGTCCAATCGGGGATCCGGGACTTCGACGGTCCCCACGTTCGGGTCCACGGTGCAGAAGGGGTAGTTTTCCGACGGTGCGCCCTGGGCGGTGAGAGCATTGAACAGAGACGATTTCCCCACATTGGGGAGACCCACGATTCCGGCCTTGAGCATGAGCGGTCTGGGAGGATGCGTATGGGCAGAGGGTCGGGAAGCCCGACCCGCTGCACGTTCTGGAGAGTGAGTCGGTCGATTCAAACACAGAAAAGGCGCGTCCCGAAGGACACGCCCCTCCAGGTTGAAGGTACCGAGAGGGGTCTTCCGGGTCAAAGGCCCGGCTCCCTGCGGGACATACAGGCCTGACTGGATTCCGGCCTTGCGAGGCAGGACTGCAGGACCGACCTTTCGCGGGTTACCGGACCGATACTGCTGGACCTGTGGGACCTTCCGACGGGTCCACGACCAGGAACTGGATCTTTTATGGATTATTCCTTCGCTGGACAGTGTGAGAACGATCGCTTTCGTTGGTTCGCCGACGGCCTCCGTCAGATCATGGATGCCCATGGACACCGGTTCGTCCAGGACCCGGATCAGGCCTCCTTGGTGGTGAACTGCTTCCCACGAGACACGCCGCGACCCTTCCGGCGACGAGCGCAGGCCGTGTTCGTCGTTTCGGTCACCGAGCTGGAGCCGGGGGACAAGTCGGTCCACGAGGCGATTCCCGAGGGGTACCCCCTCCTGGTTCGATCCCTCTCCAATCTGCTCATCGGCCTCACCGGGCCGGAGTCGTCTGATCCGGACGCCCACTTCATCACCCCCGAGCAAGGCCACTATCGGGTCAGGGGAAGGAGTGACCGAAAGGAGTTCTTCGATCGGGTCTATGCCAGGATCCAACCTCTGGCAACCTCCAGACTCATCATCGACAACATCTTCGAGGAAGATCTTCCCGAGGAGCTCTGGGAAGGAGACGAGATCACCCGCTCCATCCACGCGGCTGGGAAGCGCTTGGACGCCCTCAATCTTCTCCCTGCCCCCTTCCCCATTGACGAGATCCTCTCGGAGAGGGACCGCCGACACCTGAAGCGGCTCTACGGACTGGGGGGGCTCTCCTACGGAAACATCTCCGCCCGCTTGGACGACAAGCGCTTCTGGATGAGCGCCTCAGGGGTGGACAAGTCGAACCTGCAGGAGGTGGGGCGGGACATCCTCCTGGTGAAGGATTACAACGAGGAAGAGGGGGCCATGGTGATCTCCGTGCCGCCCCAGGTGCAGCCTCGCCGGGTCTCGGTGGATGCCATCGAGCACTGGATGATCTACCGCGAGCATCCGGAGGTCGGAGCGATCCTCCATGTCCATGCCTGGATCGACGGGGTCCCGTCCACCGAATTCAACTATCCCTGCGGGACTTACGAGTTGGGGCGGGCCGTGGCCGAAATCGTCCGGGAGCACGATGAGCCGGGCCGGGCAGTTGTGGGGCTCAAGAATCATGGACTCACGATCACCGGCGCATCGCTGGAGGAGATCTTCGACCGGGTGGAGGACAAACTTCTCCAGTACGTCCCCATGAGCTGACCTCCTCCAGTCCGCCATCCCCGGCAAGCTTCAATCAGCCAAGCTTCGCCCTCCAGGCGCCTGACAACGACTGAGCCCGCTGCCCCTCTCCTCAGGGACAGCGGGCTCAGTCGTTGAGCGAAGGACCCTGGAGAATTATCCGATGAAGATCCGCTGGACCATCTCCACGATCATCCCCACGGCCTCAGGCGTCTCGCCTCCGTGGATCCGAACGAAGAAGGGGGCCAGCACCAGGGCCACCACACTCATGAGCTTGATGAGGATGTTCAGGGAGGGACCTGAGGTATCCTTGAAGGGATCCCCGACCGTATCACCCACCACGGCCGCCTTGTGGGACTCGGATCCCTTGCCCCCGTATTCGCCGCCCTCGATGAGCTTCTTGGCGTTGTCCCAGGCGCCACCCGAATTGGCCATGAAGAGTGCCATGAGCACACCCGTCACCAGGGCGCCTGCCAGGAGTCCGCCCAGAGCCTCCACGCCCAACAGCCAACCCACCAGGAAGGGGGCAGCAACTGCCACCACCCCCGGGAGGATCATCTCCCGGAGCGCGGCCCGGGTGGAAATGTCCACGCAACGGGCTGAATCGGGCTTGGTCGTCCCTTCCATGATGCCGGGGATCTCCCGGAACTGGCGCCGCACCTCATCCACCATTCCAGCGGCGGCCCGCCCCACAGCCGTCATGGTCATGGCCGCGACCAGGAAGGGAAGCGTTCCCCCCAGGAAGAGCCCGATCACGACGGCCGGGCTCACGAGGTTGATCCCTGTCTCCTGCAGCCCCACGGCCGCCGTGTACGCGGAGAAGAGTGCCAGCGCCGTCAGCGCAGCGGATCCGATGGCGAATCCCTTCCCGATGGCGGCCGTCGTGTTCCCGATCGCATCCAGCGAATCGGTAATGGCTCGGGTTTCCTTCCCCAGCCCGGCCATCTCCGTGATGCCACCTGCGTTATCTGCCACCGGTCCATAGGCGTCCACGGACATGGTCACACCCACCGTGGCCAGCATGCCTACGGCGGCAATCCCGATCCCGTAGAGGCCGGACACCTGGAAGGCCACGAAGATGGCCCCTGCGATGAGGAAGACCGGAACGGCAGCCGAGTGCATCCCCAGGGCCAGGCCCGTGATGATGTTGGTGGCCGAGCCGGTGCTGCTGGCCTCGGCAATTCGCCGGATGGGCTTCCCACCTGTGTAATACTCGGTCACGAGACCGATGAGGATCCCCACCACGGTCCCGGCCAGGATGGCCCAGAAGGGACCGGTGGCGGGGTAGCTCTCACCCGTGGCCGGGTTGTGGAGTTCGAACCCCATTCCCGCCACCACGAAGTACATGATGACCAGAAACACCCCTGCGGCGATGAAGGTCATGTTCCGGAGGGCTGCCGCCGGATCGATGTTCTCCATGAGCTTCAGGCTGGCAATTCCCACGACAGAGGCGACAAGCCCCACCATGACGGTGAAGAGGGGAAGGGCCACCGCTTCAACTACGTTGGCAGCCATGACACCGGCTGTGGCCCCGATGGCGATGGTGGCCACGATGGACCCTACATACGACTCGAAGATATCAGCGCCCATCCCGGCTACGTCACCGACGTTGTCCCCCACGTTGTCGGCAATCGTAGCGGGATTCCGGGGATCATCCTCAGGGATACCGGCTTCCACCTTCCCCACCAGGTCTGCCCCCACATCGGCCGCCTTGGTAAAGATCCCTCCGCCAACACGGGCGAAGAGGGCGATGGACGAGGCGCCCATGGCGAATCCGGCCACCACTTCACCGAAGCGGACCAGCTCCACCGGGGTCGCGCCACTGGCCATGACCACGTAGAAGCCGCCCAGGCCCAGAAGTCCGAGTGATGCCACGGCCAGTCCCATGACCGAGGCCCCCAGGAATGAGACTCGCAACGCCTTCCCCTGCCCCTCGGTATTGGCGGCATGGGAGGTCCGGACATTGGCCCCTGTGGCCGCCTTCATCCCCATGAACCCGGCAAGGGCAGAGCTCACGGCACCTGCTATGTAGGCGAGGGAACTGGCCACGCCGATGGCCCAGGCCAGAAGAACGGCCACCACCAGGACGAACACGGCCAGAACCGTATATTCTCTTCGGAGGAACGTCATGGCCCCCTCGTGGATCTGTTCTGCCAGCTCGATCATCTGATCGCTGCCGGAGGGCTGCTTCATGACGTAGAGGTAGATGACGAGGGCGATCAGCAATCCGACCACCCCCAGGATCCAGGCACCTGAGGTCAGGGCAACGAAGTCCATGCGTCCAGCTTCCCCCTCTTGAAGGGTCCGCGATTCGGTCGGTCGACCTCCTCACCAGTCGATGAGGCGCCACCCCGGTGGGATCCGACTCCCTCGGAAGCCGACTCCTGCCGGGTATCCCGACCCCTATGGGTTATCGATTCAAGCGGTTCATGGCTGACTCCAGGTCTCCTCGGATCCACTCCTCCAACCCTTCTGAGAGCTCCGTCAGGAGGCTGAGCACCTGATCTTCATCTTCTTCACTCATGGGTGAAAGCACCCATGAGACCAGATCCTCTCCTGAAGGGGGACGCCCCACCCCGATCCTGAGACGGGGATAATCCCGGCTGCCTAGAACCGCTTCAATACTCTTGAGTCCATTGTGCCCACCTGCACTCCCACTTGGGCGGAGCCGCAGGCGCCCTACACTCCGCGTGGCATCGTCCACGATGACGACGAGATCCCTGGACACGGCGAAGCCCTCCCGACCCAAGAAGGGCCGGAGGGCCACACCGCTCCGATTCATGAAGGTGGTGGGTTTGACCAGAAGGACCTCCTCCCCTGCCACCACACCACCTGTCACCAGAGCCGGTCCCTCCTTGCGGAAGGATCCCAGTTTCCAGTCGTGGGCCAGGCGATCCAGCGCCCACCAGCCCACGTTGTGCCGCGTTGCGTCGTACTTGGGGCCAGGGTTCCCCAGCCCGAGCACCACCTTCACGACACCCTCAGATGCGGTGCCGGAGGAACGCTTTCTATTCCACGGAATCAGCCGAATCCTCGGCCTCCTCCACCTCGAGCTCCTCACCGATGAGCTCCGGCTCCTCGTCCTCCTCCCCCTCATCCTCAGGCACGGCAGCCATACTGGGCGGCTGCACCGAGCATACGGTCCGGGCCGGATCCATGAGAACTTCAACCCCCTCGGGGATCTCCAGCTCGCCCACATGGAGAGAATCGTTGATCTCCAGAGCCGACACGTCGGCGCCGATGATGTCGGGGATGGCCGCAGGGAAACAGCTGACCGGGAGCATGTAGATGGTCTGCTCCAGAACGCCACCCTGGTCTCGGACGCCCGTGGGGGTGCCCGTGAGTTCCACCGGAATATCCAGCTCCACGGCTACGCCGGTCTGGATCCGGAGGAAGTCCACATGGAGGATGTCGGGGCGGAACGGATGGGTCTGGATCTCCCGGACCAGCGACGGCATGGGTGCACCCTCCCCCTCCACCGTGAGATTCACGATGGTGTTATCCACCGAGATGGAGTGGAAGAGGTGGGTCGTATCATTGGCGTCAAGCACCAGTGACATGTTCTCGCCTTCCCCACCGTACACGACGGCGGGGAGCTTTCCGGCAGCCCGAAGCTTTCGGGCTACACCCTTTCCCGTATCCTCTCGGCGCTCAGCCTTGAGCGTGACCTGGGTACTCATGGTTCTTCCTTCCGTGCAGGGGCCGTTTCGGCCCGTGAATACGGCGGCTCCGCAGGGAGACGCCGCCAAGCATCAATCGTCTTCTGTCCGAATCTCGAAAAGCTGGCTTACCGAGTCATTCGAGTGGATGTACTCGATGGCGCGTGCCAGGAGTTCAGCCACCGAAAGCACAGTGAGCTGTTCGAAGGTCCGTTCCTCGGGGAGGTGGATGGTATTCGTCACCACCAGTTCAGTAAGGGGTGCCGAGCTCAATCGCTCCACTGCCTGTCCGGACAGGAGAGCGTGGGTCGCACAAGCATATACAGCCGCAGCCCCTCGGGCCTTCAGCGCGTGGACGGCCGAAGTCATGGTTCCGGCTGTATCCACCATGTCGTCCGTAATCAGACAGTTCTTCCCCTTCACGTCCCCCACCACGGTCAGCACCTCGCTCTGGTTGTGAGCCGGGCGCCGCTTGTCGATAATGGCAAAGGTTGCCTCGAGCCGCTTGGCGAAGCCCCGAGCCATCTTGGCTGAACCCACATCCGGAGCCACCACCACAAGGTCGTCGAGCTCCTTCTTCCGGAAGTACTCGGTGAGGACCGGCGCCGCATAGAGATGATCCACGGGGATGTCGAAGAACCCCTGGATCTGGTGCTGATGGAAATCCATGCCCAGGACCCGATCCGCCCCCGCCGTCACCACCAGATTTGCCGCCAACTTGGCACCGATAGCCACCCGGGGCTGGTCCTTCCGATCCTGTCGGCCGTAACCGAAGTAGGGGATGACGGCCGTGATCCGAGCCGCCGAGGCCCGCTTCGCCGCATCGATCAGGAGGAGGAGCTCCATGATGTTGTCGGCGGGGGCTACCGTGGGCTGGATGATGAAGACATCCCGCCCCCTGGCATTCCGGTCGATCCGGACGAAGATCTCCCCATCAGCGAAGTTGTGGATGTGCGCTGCATCCACCTTCTGATTCAAGAGCTGTCCGATGTCCTCGGACAGCGGTCGGTTGGCCCGTCCCGAAAGAATGAGAAGGGGCCCGCGCCCGTGGGTTTCGTCCATGCCAGCGCCGCCGGTCCTGACGTGATAGGGTTTCGCAAAGAGTAACAGCCCAGAAAACTAGATGGCAGGCCCGAATGCGTCAACGCCCGATGGCGGGCGGGGAGGGTATATCATCAGGGTTCGTCGGAGGGGGTCCGAAGCACAATCTCCCGGGTGCTGGTGGCAGCGGTTCGACCGGGCGGGGTCACAGCTACCTCCAGTTCGTACTCCCCATCGTCCAATCCGGAAAGATCCAACACCACGCTTCGGAGATACGGCTGATCTCCCTCTACCTGGGATCGGGACACCCCCTCCTCCCATCGAAGGCGTACCGGATCCCGGGACGAGAGGAGCCCCAGGGCCTCACCGGCCCGACGGAAGAGGCCCCGGTCCTCCCGGGTGGCGGTAATTTCGAAGCGGACCACCCCTTCCGTTCCGGATAGGCCATACACCTCCCAGGCCACCTCAATCTCCTGGGGTGCGAACCGGGTATGAGGGTGAGCCCGGAGGAGGAGAGAGTCCAGCGGAAGTTGGTCTTCCACGTTGGCGTCTGGAGGACTGGTCTCCGGACGCTGGGCAGGGGCCACGACGAGGAGATCCGAGAGTTGCACCACCTGTCGATGTCTGGGCTCCATGGACGTCCCTCGACGGCTCCGCCAACCTCGACCCTCTTTGGGATCCAAAGCCTCCATGGAGATGAGGTAACGTCCGGCAGGTACGACTGCCGTAGCCACGCCCCCAGTGGGCCCGGTGGGAGGGGCCATGAACCGGAGCGGCTCCATTTCGTCCTCATCCAGGACGAAGAGGGCGGACCTGAGTTCCTCCGGCGGGAAGGTAACCTGAACCGTGTCGGCATCCTCCGACCTGACTGACGCATCGGAGCCGGGGGCCGCCACGTCATTGTCCGTCACATCCAGGAGTTCCCAGGCGGCGGCGATGAGCAGGTCTTCGCCGCGCCGAAAGCGGGCTACCTGTACATCCATGGTGTGGATGCGGCGGGCCAGGGCGGGAGCGTGCCGGGAACGGGTCCGGCGCTGATGGGTGAGCCAGTCCACCGGGTCCGACGTGGCCGGCTCGAGTACAGCCGATTCAGCCGGGAAGAGATTTCGGGGGACGGGATCGTATCGACCGATCACCAGGGGCGGGCCCAGGTACCCCATCGGTTCCCGGGTCCGCTCGTAGGCCACCACCGGCCCGTAGCGGACCAGGAGCTCGGTCATGTCGCTGCCCCACCGCATGGCATGGCCATTCCGCGCATCTTCCCGTGTCAGCGACAGCATCCAACGGGCCATGTGTTCAGTCCAGACGGGATTGCCGCCCAGAATGAAGAGCGGATGGGCCAGCTTCCAGACCCGCTCCCACTCCCGCTCCCGCTCCTCTTCGTCCAGATCACGGATCCACCGAGAAAGCTCACGGTCTGCAATCATGGACGGGTCCTCCCACTCCTCCCGCTCTTCGGGAGGAAGGTGGGAAAGAACCTCACGAAAGGCCGCTTCCGCCTCGGACGTCCGACCCAGCCCATTCAATGCGATCCCCGCCAACCCCTGACACCACCACCCCTGGGCCTCACAGGTCCAAGCCACTTCCAACGCCTCATCCCAGCGCTGAGTCTCCGCCAGGTAACTGACCCTTTGGCCTGCTACCCAGGGGTCGCCGGGGATTGCTTCTCCGATCCGGGCCAGCGTCTCCAGGAGATCCTCCCGGGCGTCGGTGATCTCCTCGGATTCGGGTCGGGGAGTGGGGGCCGGGCGATCTTCCCCCTCCTCCTCGCTCTCTCGCCCAAAACGCAGGCAGAAACGCCCGACCCGTTCATCGCAGGGACCGGATCCGCTCCACCAGGATTGGGGGGAGTAATAGACCCGAAGCCGCTCGAATCGGGTCTGAGCCGCCCGGGCGTCACTCAGGAGATCGATGGAGTCGGCTGCTGAGACCTGGGGGGAGCCGACGGCTACCGAGATGGCCAGATAGAGAGAGGTTACCACATTCCTGCTCGGGTTGAACGACGACGACATCGCGGGTGCGAACCAGCGGCCGCCTCACACCCTGCGTCCTACAGAGATGTTACGGCGTCTTCCCCGTTTGGTTCCTGCTGTAGGAAGCAGTTGAAAGGCATGCCCGAAGCCGAGGCGTCACTGGGCCCTTCGACACGACTGTAGGGTTCGCGCGCTGGTTCGGAAAGTCCGAGAACAAGCGTGGGGGTCTGGCCGGAATGGGTGCTCAGGTGGGAACACCTGGCAATCGTTGGCGCAAAAGCGGTGCAGAAAATTGGCCCGGGTGGATTCGAACCACCACCGCCGGTTCCAAAGACCGGTGTCCTGCCATTAGACGACGGGCCAGAAAAGGGTCGCCCTCAAGGTGGGGGTACCCCATCGTCATAGCAAGATCCCCATGGCCCACTGGGTCGAGCCCGCATTCTTCTTCTCGGCCATCCAGGTGCTCATGCACCTGTGGTCCGCTCTGTCCCACCGGGAGCTGCGGGACATACTGGTCGACCTTCTCCCGGGGCAACCGACTCCGGCTAGCGGCCGGGTTGGAGAGGCACGGGGCAGCGAGGTCGGGCGCTCCCGGGCGCTGAGGACCTGGGAACCCTATGCCGCTCGCCCTCAACCGGGGTTCCCGTACCTCGTGCAGATGCCGGTATAGTCCGACACGTTGTCCCCCTCCGGGGTCTGCCCGGTTCCCACCACCTCCAATCGGCACTCGTACCACTCCCCCCGGTGCGGGGCGTCGTTGCTACGGCCCAGACGGACCTCGCCGGTGGTCGCCCCGGTCGTGAGATCCACCTCGAAGCGGAACCCGTCGTCGTGCAGTATCTGGGGCTCAGAACCCGCCACCGATCCGGAGAAGACCTGGATGCCCGTGTTCACGAGGGTGCCGTCTTGAAAGTCGAACACCGAGGTGGGATGGTAAAGGATGTACCCGTGGAGGTCACCCGTCAGCTCGATGATGTCGCTACTTCGCTGTATCTGACCGGTGGTCGTGGGCTCCTGAGAATGGATGATCGCCGTGCTGAAATAGTGGATCGCGCCTCCGGAGACCGGGAAGGACCGGGAGCTCAGTGCACTCGATGGAGCCCCTGTCGCCTCGGCTTCGAGAAGGCCGTGGCCAGCCATCGGATCCTCTTGGCAGGCCAACAGCAGCCAGGCGCTCCCCAGCAGGGTGAGCAATCCGCACCAACGCGCCTTTGCATTCATGATTCCTCCTTGTCAGTGTGAAGATGAGGTTCCTACGGTCCCTTCACTCGGCCTACACGATTTCCTCGAGAAGCGGGCCATCTCGCCTCGGGCCGGAGGCCCGGGTACCTTGAAGAGAGATGTGGGAATCGCGATGCACCGCGAGCCGCCGTTCAACCCCTCCGCCCGGAGAGGTGAGCATGGAGAAGCACACGCGGGGAACCGTCACGCGTCTTCTGGATGAGGTGCGCCGAGGCGACCGGGCGGCCCTCGACGAGGTGTTCGATCTCCTCTACGATGAGATCCAGGGGCTGGCCCAGCGCCAGCGACGACGTTGGGGCGGAAACCACACCCTCGACACCACCGCGCTGGTTCACGAGGCGTACCTGAAGCTTGTCGGCCAGGACCCACTCGATGTGGAGAGCCGTGCGCACTTCTGCGCTCTCGCTGCCCGGGCGATTCGCCACATCCTCTGCAACTATGCCCGTCTTCAGAGGACGCAGAAACGGGGCGGAGGCCTGGAGCGCGTCACCCTCGATGATCGTGACCCTCCGGCGCCCTCCGCGGGGCCGGTGGGAGAGCAAGCCGAGCTCCTCGCGGCGCTGGACCATGCGCTGGAGCGACTGGAGGACCTGGACTCCCGCCAAGCCAACGTCGTGGAATGTCGCTTCTTCGGCGGAATGACGGTCCAGGAAACGGCCACGGCCCTGGGAGTTTCCCCGCGTACCGTGAAACGAGACTGGGCGATAGCGCAGGCGTGGCTTCACCGGGAGCTCGAGGGATGAGCCCGGAACCCGCCCTCGGGCCGAGGCGACGGCTTGGCAGACTGTTCGAGAGGGCACTGGACCTTCCGCACGAAGAGCGCCCGGGATTCGTCGAGGCCGCTCGCCGCGAGGACCCGGAGCTGGGAGCCGAGCTGGAGTCGCTGCTGGCTTCCCACGCCGCCGCACCGGACTACCTCGAGGCGCTGGCAGGGAAGGTTCTCCCCGGAGCGCTCGGAGCGTTTCCACCCGACACCCTCGCACCGGGCCGTAAGGTCGGACGCTACGAGATCGTCGAGCCCATCGCGACCGGCGGGATGGGGGTGGTCTACAAGGCGCACGACGTGGCGCTGGATCGCCTCGCCGCCCTGAAGTTTCTGCCATCCGGCCAGTCGCGGAATCCTCGCGCCCGGGCCCGGCTCACGGGCGAGGCCCGGGCCGCGTCCGCCCTGGACCATCCGAACATCGCGGTGGTCTACGAGATCGGGGTGATGGACCCGGCGCCGGCCGAGGACGAGGATCCCCGCCCCTTCATCGCCATGCCGTACTATTCCGGCGAGACCCTCGCGGAGAAAGCCAAGCAGGGGCCACTTCCCGTTTCCGACGTGCTGGACTGGGCCCGGCAGATCGCTGAGGGCCTCTCTCGGGCGCACGAAGCAGGGATCGTCCACCGGGACATCAAAGCGGCCAACCTCCTCGTGACCGACCGGGGCCAGGTGAAGATCCTGGACTTCGGGGTGGCGAAAGTCGCCGGTGTCGATCTCATGAGCGCCGGTGTCCGAATGGGCACGGTGGCGTACATGAGCCCCGAGCAGACCCGCGGCGGGGCCGTGGATCACCGGACGGATCTCTGGTCTCTCGGAGTCGTGCTCTACGAGTTGTTCGGGAGCGTCCGCCCCTTCGACGCCGACACGGACGACGCCACCCTCCACCGGATCCGGCACGACGAGCCGGCCGCGCTGGAAACGCTCCGGCCCGAGATCCCCACGGAAGTCGCGGCCATGGTGCACCGGTGCCTAGCCAAGGAACCCGGCGCACGACCGGCAAGCGCCCGCAGCCTTCGCGCCGAGCTGCGGTCCATTGAGGCTTCGGGCAGCGGGACGGTCCCGGCGGACATCGAGGACCGAACGGGGATCGTGGTACTCCCCTTCGTCAACCTCAGCCCGGACCCCCACAACGCGTATTTCAGCGACGGCCTCACGGAGGAGGTAATCGTGCGCCTCTCGCACATCCGGGCCCTTCGAGTGATCTCCCGGACGTCAGCGATGCGCCTCAAGGACAGTCCCAAAGACGTCCCGGCAATCAGCCGACAACTCGGCATCCGTTATGTACTGGAGGGGAGCGTGCGCAAGAGTGGGGACGAGCTACGCATCGCGGCCCGCCTCATCGACGCCGCTTCGGACGAGCACCTCTGGACCGAGACGTACGAGGGTACGGTAGCGGAGGTGCTCCGGATCCAGGAGCGGGTGGGGAATGCCATCGCCGGCGCCCTGCGCATCGAGCTGAGCCCGGCGGAAGCGAGGGCCCTGGGGCGCCGCGGGATCGAGGATCCAATGGCGCTGAAATCGTACCTGAGGGCACGGCATGAGACGTGGACCTTCTCCGAGCCGGGACTGCAGCGGGCCCGTCGTCATGTGTTGAACGCACTTCGAATCGTGGGGGACAACGAGTTGCTCCTGGCCACCCTGGGGCAGATCCACGTCTGGTTTCTCCAGGCCGGCGTGGCCCCGGACCCGAGGCACCTCGACGAGGCTGATCGATGCGCTGAGGCCATCTTCCGCATCTCGTCGCACTCCTCCTACGGGTCCAAGCTCCGCGGATTCGTGGAGTTCCAGCGCGGAAACCTCAGGGGCGCCCTTCCTCACCTGCAAGCCACCCTTGAACGACACCCCGACGATCCCGACGCACTGATCACGGTGGGATACCTGTATTGCCTGGCGGGACGGGAGGGGACCGGCGCCGCATACTTCCAGAGGCTCCTGGCGATCGATCCGCTGACACCGCTCAACCACGCAATGTCCGGCTTCGTGGCAGTACTGCAGGGAAGGTTCGCTGATGCAGTCGCGCCGTATGGGACCTTCCTGCAGATGGAGGATGACGGCCCGTTCTCCATGGGAAACTGGGTGTGGGTCCTGGGACTGAACGGGCGCATCGGGGAGGCGGAGTCCGTCGTGCGAAGGATGCGGGTCAAACATCCGGACACGCCGTTTACGTCCATCGCCACTTCCCTCTTCCACGGACTCCAGGGAGATCGATCCTTGGCCTTGGATGCGATCTCGGCGACACTCCGGGAGGCGGGGCGCCACAGCGAGATGTTCGCCCGGTTCCTCGCCCAGTGCTACGCCGTCGCCGGTGAGGTGGGTGAAGCGCTGAGCTGGCTTGAGAGAGCGGTGGAACTCGGGCTTGCCCACCACCCCTTCCTTTCCCGGATCGACCCCCTGCTCGAACCCATTCGCTCCACCCCCTCCTTCCAGCGGCTCATGGAAACGGTCGAGGAGGAATGGAGGGCGTTTCCATACGACTCACCTGAGATCCTTCGGGGGGAGCTACCGAAGTGATCTGAATCGTCCGGTCTTCGGTAGGATCGCGCCGCCCTCCCTCCGCTTCACACCCTTGAGCCCGGCGGCACGATCCCGGTGCCGATGCGGACGGCACCGCGACCAAGATCAGCCGCTCGCCCGTGTCCCTTCTCCTCGCAACTCCACGATGACCTGTTTCCCAATGGCGGCGGCGGGCACAGCCAGGAACGCCCCGAGAATTCCCAGGACGACGGCGCCCAGGGTGATGGCGAGGATCACCGTCAGCGGCTGAAGGTCGATGACCCGGCTCAGGATGAGCGGCTCCAGGACATTCCCCTCGAGTTGCTGGACCGCCAACACGATTCCGGCCACTGCAAGTGCGAGCCCGAGCCCTCCGTGGGCGAAGGCGACGAGAACCGCCAGCGCCCCCGTGACGACGGCCCCGAGGATGGGGAACAAACCACCGAAGAAGACGATGACCGCCAACGGCAGGGCCACAGGCACTCCGAGAAGGAGCAGGGCGACGCCGATCACAACGCCGTCGATGAGCGCCACGAGGAGCTGGCCCCGGAAGTAGGCACCCAGGGTGTCCCAGGCGCCATCCAGGATCTCCATGATTCGCTCGCGATGGTCCGGAAACAGGAAGCCGACGGCTCCGTCCGCAAGGGCGTGTCCACCTTTCAGGTAGAAGAAGAGGATCACGAGCGTCAGGAGGATCCCGGCGAACACCTCCACCGCTCCCATGGTGAAGCTCAGCGCGGAAACGAGATCCCCCGGCTCCGCCAACCTGGTTTCGAGGGGTCCGGCACCCTCAGCCGCGTCTTCCTGGTCCGGTGAGGCCGCCTCACCCCCCTGGTCGTCGTCGGTCTCCTCCCCGGCCTCGTCCGAGGTGTCCATGAACGAATCCCGCAAGATGCCCAGGATCTCGTCCCTTCCGGGTAGTTGGAAGCCCGGTACGGCCCTTCCTATCAACTCCTCGACCCGCTCGATCCCTTCCCCGGCAGAATCCGCCAGGTCGGGGGCCTCGGCCACCACCAGCGTGATCGCGCCGGCGGCGACTCCTCCGAAGACAATGATCCCGCCGAGGAGGGTGAGGAACGCTGCAAGGGTTCGGGGGACTTTCCACCGTTCCAGGAGTCCGATGACCGGGATCAGGAGCGTGGCCGGAAAAAGCGCCAGGACCAATGGGACGACCACCAGTGCCAGGTGACGCAGGATCAGGCCCGAGAGGGCCACCAAACCCAGGATGCCCAGCACGGACCACGCGATCCGACCGGCATGACGCACTCCTCGGGTCCTCACGGGTGTCCCCCCAGCCCCCGGAGGCCGTCTTCAGATGGGCTGCGACGGGCTTGCGGACCCGGATCGACATCCACACTCAGGAGTCCAAGAACCAGTGGAGTGATGTCCAGCTGTCCCGGGCGCTCTCCCACCAGCTCCATCCCCTGGACACGGGCGTCTGAGCCGAAACCCCCGGGCCGAGCCAGGATCCAGAGAATCTGGGAGTCCCAGGCGTTGGGACTGCCGTGCCACGAACGGTACGGGCCCGAGAAGTAGAACCGATCTGCGATGGGGTCCTCGATCCGCATCCGGGCCAGGAGCAGGATGTCTCCTGCGCGATGCCCGAGCGGACCTTCCCCCATGGCCTGGAGCCGGTCCTCGAACTCGAGGAGGTCGGGGCGGGGATTCGCCTCCAGGTAGTCGCCCACCGGACGGAGGGAGTTGCCGTCCCAGATGCGGAAGGGCCCGGCGGAATCCAGCCCGTGGGACTCCCGGGACAGGATCAGGTCGAGGGTCCCGGCAAGGTCGGGGTGGTCCTGATTCACTTCGTGTCGACGCTGGAGGAGAGGAAGGAGGTCCCCTTCCAGATCCGGACCCCGGCTCCAGTCACAGGCATCGTCGTCGGCCTGGCAGGTGGACCGATCGGCCAGATACAGATTCGCGAATGCCCCCTGATAGGCCAGCACGGCCTGATGGGTCGAGTCCGACACCTCCCTCTCGAAAGGCCGGAGCCTCCACCCCACCTCCTCGATGATCCCGGGCCACCCCTCGTCCGGGTTCGTTCCGAGCGCATTGCGTTCGGCCTCCGATACTGGGGTGTGACCATGATCGGACACGAAGACCACCCAGGTGTCCTCCAGGGCCCTCCGCTCCCGGTATGCCTCGAGGATGCTCCAGATCAGGGGCCCGACAACCTCGGCGAAATAGTCGACTCTGGCATGGGCGGACCCCGGTGCGACGTGCATGTGAAGGTTGATGCCCGGAAGATAGACGGCGAGCAGATCCGGCAGGCCGTGCTCGTCCAGCGCCGCCAGCGCACCCACCACGGCCTGTCGATCGAGCGCTTCGTAGGGCTCGAGGTCGAGTACCTCGTCGTTTCCGATCTCCCGCGCGACGGCAGCCGTGGCCTCCCCAAGCACCGAGAAGTCGGGTTGGACCAGGATATCCGCTCCCCGATGCTGTACCACGAAGACGGCGTAGCTTCGGACATCGGCGCGCTCAAAGGGTGTGGGCTCGGCGAGCCATTCGTCCATGAACCCTTCGGAGTACACCCGGACCGCGTCCCCGTAGCCACTGACCGAGACCGGCGCCGGAGCCAGGAAGCGATCCGAGGCCCGGTCGTACCACTCGTTGCCGGCCACGCCCGTCACAGCCACCGGGGAGCCGGTAAAGACCGATGTCCAGGCAGCGAACGTGGTGGACGGAAGGATGCTGAGGGCCCCCTTCGGTGCCCAGGCATGATCCCAGAGTTCGGACTGGGGATCCGCAGCGCCGAGAAGGCCTCGCAGCTCAGGGATCCGCCCCTCGGACAGAATCTCCCGGAATGCGTCGTCGCCCACCCCGTCGATGGCGAGCAGGAGACCCGCCAACACGGCACCGCCGACGAGCAACCAACGCAGAGATCCAGTTCGAAGCATTGAGAGAGGGCTCGGTGGTGCGGGTGTGTACCTGGAGTCGGATGAAGAAGCCCTGAGATCGGAGGATCCCGGGAGAACCTGTCCCCGGAACCCGATCCGATCTCATCAGCCGCCAGCCGTCAAGCGGTCTGCGGGGAACAGGGGCTCAGTTCCGATCTCGATTGCCTGGTCCCTCAGGAGCCTTCCTGTGGGTGTCGTGATCGTCGGGCCGATTCTTCTCCTCAGCTTTGCGTTCAGCGTCTTGCCGGGACGAGTTCTCCTGCCGACCGCTCTCCTTCTCCTTCTCCTTTACCTCGCGCTGCTTGTCCGACATGGAAGCCTCCGGTGGTGAAAGTGCGAAACCGACCTACCGCATTCCATCGAAAACGCAAGGCATGTGCCGCGTGATCGCGAGGGCGGGAAGTTCAGTCAGCCCCCGTGCAGTCATCCGGTTGTCCAGCCGCTGCGTATCACCTCCATGGAAGGCCGGCCTCCTCCTTCTTACACCGTAAATGCAGGGTTTACACGAGGCATCTGGCGACTTCAGCGTCTCGGTGGGAGTCCGTTCCATCCCCGGATGCACTTGAAGGCCGTTGAAGAAGGACAGAGCGCCACCGTCGGGAGTGACGGGGAAGCCCCCGGGTAGGCGGCGACCCTGTGGAGGAATGAGGGGGTCACCTCAGTCCCTCACTCCAGACCCCGCGAGGCGGCGATCCGTAGGCACAACGAGAGCCACGTCCAGGGAAGCCATCGACCGAGGGGGCTCTCTGCCGTCCCAACCCCAAGGGAGAAAGGGCGTTGCGGCCGTGGGTCGCTTTGTTGGACGCGTTCGCATGGCAAGGATCCTGCAACAGTGGCTAGTACTTGTCTCACCATCTTCAGCCGAGCGAGTCCAGATGGGGTTCCCTCCACGGCCATTTTCAGAGAATATGAGCCCTATTCCTCCCAGTGGGTCTCCACATCGGGGACCCACGGGGCAGGGTCGGTCACTGGGCTATGGAGGTTTGACCTCCGATTCGGAGGCCATACAACGGATCTCGAGAGAATCGGCCCGCATCTTCGACGCCATTCTCGGGCGCATCCAGGGGGTTGCATCAAGCCTCATCCAGGAACTGGACGACCCGGCACCCAGAGCCAAGTTGCAGACCATCGTCCGGGCCTGCCATCAGGGAACCGACGTGGCGCAAAAGCTGGGCGCAATCAGCTTGCGGGATCGGCCACAGCCCATAGTGCTGGATCTGGCCGACTTCATCCTGGATCTGGACATGGGCGCCGCGGTTCCAGAGGAGATCCTCTACTGTCAGGACTTCCCGGAAATCCCTTGCCGGGTAATGGCCGATCCTGGCCAGATGGAACAGGTGCTGCAAGCTCTGGTTTCCAACGCGGTCGACGCCCTCAAGGACGCCGGCCCGGGCACTCCCGGGGTGATCTGGGTGGGCCTGGAACGAATCGGAGGGATGGTCAAGGATGGCGAGCACAGGGTAGGGTGGATCCATCTCCAGGTGGCGGACAATGGGTGTGGGATGGACCCGGCCACCGCGTCCAGGGCCTTTGCGCCCTTCTTCACCACCAAGACCGATCCGCCAGGACTCGGGCTGGGCCTGGCAGTGGCAGAGGGCTTCATCCACCAGACGGGTGGGGCCATCACCCTGGAGTCGGCTCCCGCATGGGGGACCCGGGTGAACGTCTGGCTCCCCGTCAGTCCAGTGCCCGATATCCCTGCGGAGGTGAAAGCATGACTGAGGGAGGACGATTCGGGCACCCTGTTCGCCTCCCCTCCCCGAGAACTGACGTCAGCCACCCTCTCGTCAAGCTTGAGGGGCACCTTTCCCAGAACGCTCGGAGGTCACTCTTCCGGAGCGGCACTGTCCTCGGCAGCTCACAGTTCAGGGTCCCTGGACTTGCCTCGCCGGCGCCCCGTCATCCCAGGTCCTGAGTTCCGACCGTCGGGCCAGGTTGCCCGGTGATCAGAAAGGAAGAGCGCCTCCGTCCCCACCCCCCCCCAATCCGGGGAGCCAACGGGAACCCCCAGTGGCTTACCGGCCGGGTCCGGCCCACGGAACGTCCAATCCGGGTCTTACGGCGACGTGTATCCTGATCAGCCTCTCCGTCCAGGTCCTTGAGCGACATGCCCGGACGCGCTTCGGAAAAACCCATCGAAAGTCCTACTTCGACCCCGCCCGCCTGATTCAAACCCTCCCTCTTCAGCGCCGCCGTGACGTTTCGTTCCAGTCGATCCCGAATCCAGTCCAGAGGTGCGTCGGGAGGGAGTACCAGAGTGAAGGCGAATTCGTCGCCTCCGATCCTGGCCGGCGAAATCACCTCCTCACCGATCCGGACGCTGCTCTGCAGGACGCGGCCGATGAGAACAAGGGCCCGATCGCCCCTCTGGTGCTCGCACGTGTCGTTCAGGGCCTTGAGGTTGTCCACGTCGGCCCGGAAGCGCACCAATCGATCCAGCCGACCCGGTTCCGTTTGCCGCTGTCGCATCACCCTGTCGACTTTTCTCCAGTCGGCCCTCCGGTTGTTCAGTCCGGTGAGTGGATCTCGGTCGGCTTCCTCCAGTAACTCGGGCGCGATCCGAGTCGCAAGCCACCGACGGAGAGCGGCCAACGCTCCGGGGTCTCCGGGCATCTGTCCAGCCCCACCCGACCCGTTCCCTTCCTGCTCGTCCGTTCCCTCCCACTTGACCACCTTGCCCCCCGTGGATTCACATCCGTGCCAACCTCGCCTGAACCTCAACGCCGGCCCGACGTATTTGAGGTCCTCTCAGCGGGGGCGAGGAGGGTTTCGACGTTGGCCCGGAGATCGAGCCGCCGGCTTCGCGCTCAAGCCCCGAACGTCCGCCGGAGCGCCGACCGGGCCGCGTGGTAGCCGCACATCCCATGCACCCCCCCGCCTGGTGGGGTCGAAGCCGAGCAGAGGTACAGCCCAGGGGTGGGCGTGGCGTAGGGATCCCGGGAAAGGACGGGTCGGCCGACAAGCTGCGCGAGGTCCTGGACACCTCCGTTGATATCCCCACCCACCAGGTTCGGGTTTGCCGCCTCCAGCCCAGCGGGACCCCGGACACTCCGGGCGAGCACCCGCCCTCGAAAACCCGGAGCGAACCGTTCCACCTGGGCCTCGATGCGATCGGCCGCTTCGTCCAGGTCACCATCCCATCCGGAAGGAACGTGGCAGTATCCCCATCCGATGCCCTTTCCGGCGGGAGCCCTCGTCGCATCGAACCGGGTCGGTTCGGCGAAGAGCACGAAGGGCCGCTCGGAGAACCGGTCCTCCCAGGGCGCCCGCTCCGCCGCTTCGATCTCGCTCAGCGTCCCCCCCAGGTGTACCGTCGCGGCCCTCCCGCACGCAGGTGCGCTCCACGGGACGGGCCCGTCCAGAGCCCAGTCCACCTTCAACACCCCGGGTCCGTAGCGGTATCGGCCCAGGCGACGGAGGTACCGGTCAGGGAGGTGCTGCCTCGCCACCGCGATCACCTGGCGCGGTGTGAGGTCCAGGAGCACGGCCCGGCTCGGAGGGAGCTCCTCAAGGGTGTCCACCCTCCAATCCGTGACGATCTCGCCTCCCAGGCTCCTCAGGTGGTCGACCAGCGCTTCCGCCAGCTGCCCGGCTCCGCCTCGGGGGATGGGCCACCCCACCGCATGGCCGGCGGCCGCAAGCACGAGTCCTATGGCGGCGCTCGGTCTGCGGTCCAGGGGGAGGAAGGAGTGAGCGGCGCAGCCTGCCAGGAGGGCCCGAGCCCCCTCGCCGTCGAACATGCTCCGCAGGAGATCAGATGCGGACCGTACCCCGTGGAGGCCGAACCGGGCCATCCGGAAAGGATGAGAGGGCCATCGGAGGAGAGGCCCCAGGACATCCTCCGCGAATGCGTGCCAGTCATCGGCCAGCGGCTCCAGGAGCCCGAGCCATGCCTCGCCATCCGACGCCAGCGCTGCGGCTGTCTCTCGAGGATCCCGGTGAAGTGCCACCGCGAGTCCGTCTCCCTCCAGGGGATGGGCGAGGGGGAGAGGCGCATGGATCCACTCCAGCCCGTGCTCGTGCAGGGGGAGCGACAAGAAGTAGGGTGACCCCACGGCCATAGGATACACGGCAGAGCAAACGTCGTGGAGGAATCCCGGCAGGGTCAGGAAATCGCTCCGAACGCTCCCTCCAGGCACCTCGTTCGCCTCCACCACCAGGACGTCCAGATCGTGGTGGGCCAGAAGAATGGCCGCAGCCAGGCCGTTGGGGCCGGATCCGACCACCACCGCGTCAGGTCGAGTCACGGATCCAGGGTGCTCGAACCCGACGCGGTGCCAGGAGCCTGATCGGAATGCACGTCAGACCCGATGGTCCAATACGTTCACGAGGGTTGGCCGGCGCCCTGAGCACAATGCTCACAGCAGAAAATTGCATCTCCCTCACCTTCAACTCCATGCCCGATCACCCGGCAGCCGCAATGTGCACAGGTGGGGGCGAGGGCGTGCACGGCGCATTCAAAACTGTCGAAGGTGTAGGACTTGCCGTCCTTCATCACCTCGATGGTCCTATCGTAGTCGTTTCCGCAGGTGTCGCATACAGGCATGGGGATCTCCTTCATGTGGATGAAACAAACCTACCGGTGGCCCCCGGATAGGTGGCCCCGGTTGAATCTCCAGCCGGGCCTCAACCGGGAGGGCGACGGGACAGGCCTCCCGTGATCGCCAGGATCGCCAGCCCCACCATGGCGCCACCCACGGCACCGCTCACCAGCCATCCCGCCGCTGAGGCGCGTCCCAGGGCGGGGAGTGGGACGCTGAGAGCGGTTGCGGCCAGGGATCCTGCAATTCCTGCAATCAGAAGGCTACCCCACCCCCATCGCGCGTCTCCATTACGGATCCGCCACAGCCACAGGAGTGCCGCCGCGACCAGGGCGCCCACGACCCGGGCGACATTCGTGATGCGGTATCCGGGCTCCGCCCCCAGGGAAGCGATCCAGGCCACCGGGAGCACTATGAGCCCGATCAGTGCCAGGATCCGCATCCACATGGGTCTCAGCTTCTCATCCTTGGGTGGCATCCCCCTCTCCTTCGTAGACCTCGCGCGCTCGCCAGTTGATTCCCTCCTTGGCGAGCTGCGTCAGCTTCTGGTCGGCAGCCGTCTCCTCGGCCCGGCGTTCTTCCAGGAGCTTCACGACTTCGGAGTGACCCGACACGACTCAGCCCAGGCGCCCGCAGTACCGCAGATCGCGATCTCGTACTGCTTGACCTTCTGTCCCGATGCGATCAGGGTCACGTCCAGGAGAAATGCATGATCCATGCCGTCCGATCAGGCTGGTGCCTCGTGAGAGTCCGTCAGAGCATCGGGGCCAGGAGGTTGGCCGCACGGGAAGCGGCCTGCAGAGCAACCGGTCTCGCTGAGAGCTCGCTTTCGGTCACCACTCTCGCTTCGCGAAAGTCCTCCTCGAACACCTCCTCCAACCCCCCGGCAAACTCCCGGTCAGCCGCGATTACCGTAATCTCGAAGTTCAGGCGGAAGGACCGGTTATCGAGATTCACCGTCCCTACGAGCCCCATGCTCCGGTCCACCAGCAGCCTCTTCGCGTGAAGAAAGCGCGGCCCGTAGCGGAAGATTCGAACGCCGGTGTGGAGAAGGGATTCCAGGAACGCGAACTCCGCGAGGTAAATCAGGGTGTTGTCGGTCCGTTCCGGGATCAGCACCCGGACGTCGATTCCACGAAGAGCGGCGAGCTTCAGGGCTGACAGGACCTGGTCGTCAGGGACGAAATACGGTGTGGTGATCCAGACCCGTTCCTGGGCCTCATGGAGCAGGTGCTGGACCATCATGGAGGCCGTCTCCACCAGATCCGCCGGCCTGCGTACTCGTCGCCCACGTTCAAACCACCCACCCACGCCCGGCGGCCGTCCGCAACGACGATCTTCCGGTGGTTCCGGAAGTTGAGCTGGAGTCGCTTTCCGAGTTTCCTCCCCGCGCCGAACGACTGCACGTGGACTCCTGCCTCCGAGAGCGGGCGCAGGAACCCGTCAGAGAGCCCGTAGCACCCGATCTCGTCGTAGAGGAAGTGGACATCCACACCCTCACGGGCCTTTCGGGCGAGGCGATCTCGCAGCTCCCGGCCGGTGGCGTCGTCCTTCACGACGTAGTATTCCACGAGAAGGTAGTCGCAGGCGGCGTCAATCCCGGAAAAGAGGCTTTCGAAGGTGGCTGGCCCGTCCACCAGAACCTCGACTTCGTTACCGCCGACGAAGGGGAGACCAGCAAGGCGCTCGAGCACTGAGAATGATGGGGGGCACGCAGCGCTCTCGGGAAGCGTCCGTTCCCTTCCCGCAAGGATGTCCTCGATCCCTGCGAGCACCGGAAACTCCTCCCCGTGGCGGGCCGTCAAGTACTCCGGGAGACGGTACCTTCCGAACAGCCAGTAGAGGGGTACGGCCAGATATGGGACCAGCACGAGAGCCCCGATCCAGGCGACCGTCCCCCGGGGCGTCCGGCCGGACATGAGGACGGACAGGGCCGAGGCGAGCCCGAGGACATGGGCAATCAGGACGAACCAGAGGATCACGGCTCGAGATTCCGAACGCCGGCGTCGTCGTGGGTCATGCTTCTCACTCAGGAGTTCGGGGGGCTTGGCGGTGCCCCATGTTCGGATGCGCCCCCTCACCCTCTCCCATGTGAAGTCCCTCTGGGAGCCACGACGGCTCGATCCCAGCGATGGTAACCCCCGGGACACTCCCGAAACGGTCGGTCCCGGGTTTCCATGTGAAAAAATTGCACACCGGTCCGCCCCGATTTCCATCCCGCGGCCAAGGTACTCCCAAGGCCTTGGGAGTTACCGACACCAAGATGGAGGCACGACGCTTGCTCTGAAGTACCAGGGAAGACGCGCCACACGGCAGGATCGCGCAAGCACATAACACGCTGCGCTGCCGGGCCGTCGCGGGTGACGCTGCCCGTCATTCTCGGCTGGCCAGAAGGAATCGGTGATCATCACGTCGCGGCGCCCGGGCACGTTGGCTCCGGACGCATGGAGACGAACAGACACGCAGGAAGAAAACAGGGACTGGAGCCATGAGCCAAGACAACTCAAACGTGGTAGCAATCGTGGGCATTCTCGCCATTATCCTCCTCGTGGCCATCGCGATCTATTTTTTCCTGATCGCGGGGAACGGCGGTGGCGCGGACATCGAGATCGATCTACCAGGTGCTTCGAGCCTCGAGACGACGCTCGACATTGCCCGCGGATCTGACACTGTTTCGGTAGGCGTGCACTTTCCTGCCTAGAACCTGTCTGGGGTTCGGTTGACGGCGCGAGCGGCAACGCTCATCCCGGTACTATCCCGCTGACGCAGCGTTCGAGGAAAGTCCTCGGCGTCCACCCCAGGTGGCCTGCCCACCCTACTCGCCTCATCGACCTATCCCGCCGCACGGAATCGGGGTCAGGCTGCTGCCCCTCCGGCAAACGACATGATCAACATGATCACGAAGATCGCGACAAATATGAAAAACAAGATCTTCGCGATTCCGGCGGCGGCCGTAGCCATTCCACCAAAGCCGAAGAATCCCGCAATCAGAGCGATAACAAGAAAGACGATGGCCCAGGTCAGCATGGTACTGTCTCCTTTTCGACCGACGAACGTTGATTGCCGGAAACCTGTCGAGCCTTCCCTACCACGGAGGCACTCGCCGGCTCCCCCATTCAGTGCAACAGCCGGACCAGGAGGGGCGCCGTTCGCCAGCGGCCGGGTGAAGTCCTTGTGTGGAATCGGAAACCGAGACCTGCTGGCCCCACTTCGATCGGGTCGACGTCTTGCTTCAGTGGGTAGGATCTACGAACGGATTTGAACCAGTTTCCATTTTCCATCCTGCGGCCACGGTACTGGACGAGGGGTCGGCCAGGAACTGGCGGTCACAACGTGGCGAGGGTCGTGTCGTTGACGGAACCTCCATTGGTAGCCTTGTGCTCAATCTTTCGCTTGAGGCTCTCGACCACGCTCTGGGTGAATGCCGCCTTCTGGAGCACCTCGGCTGAATTGAGTCCCCCGGGAGTGAACACGTTCACCTCGATCAGCTTGCTCCCGACGATGTCCAGACCCACCAGGAACATCCCGTCCTGGATCAGCTTCGGGCGCACCACTTCGGCGATCTCGAGAAGTTCGTCGGTCATCTCGACCGGCTCGGCCCGGCCTCCCACGTGTATGTTGCTGCGAGCCTCTCCTTTCGCCGGCACGCGGCGGAAGGCGGCATAGATGCCATCTTGCTCGAGCGGCTCTCCGTTCATCAGGAACATCCGGATGTCTCCGTTCTCGGCCGCCGGCAGGTACTCCTGAACCACGATGTACCCATCCCGGCCGATGGCCTCGACCATCTGGCCGAGGTTGACACTCTCTTCCTCTGTCCGGACCACGAAAACGTTCTGTCCTTCTGAACCCTGGAGCGGCTTGAGTACAAGCCGCCCGTTCTGCGCAGCCGCGAACTCGCGGATTTCGTCCACGTCGCGAGTGATCAGGGTGCGGGGGCGAATGTGAAATGGAAAGTCCTGGAAATAGGTCTTGGTAATCGCTTTGGCGAGCCCGTCAGGATGGTTGAGGACGAGCACTCCTTCACGTAGAGCCATACGACCGAAGATGATCCCTCCGGCCTGGGCCCAGGGTCGTTCCTCTGTTTCTCCAGCCGGATCGTTCCGGAGGAGGAGGACATCGAGGTCGCTCATCTGGATGCGTTCCTGCACGGCCTTATCACCCTGGAGCTCGTTGAGGAAGGCCTTGGCGGATCGATGACGCTTGCGACCCACGCCGACGGCTCGCGCGCGTAGCTGGTCGTCCGGATCGCTCGCGAAGTCTCCCACCCCGATGAACCATGCACGATGGCCTCGCTGGAGCGCAGTCAGAGCCAGGTGCGTCGTGGTATACTCCGGCCGTTCGGTCCACGGATCGTATACGACGAAGCCAATTTCCATGTCTCCTCCTTCGATATCAGATCCAGAACGGACGCGCCTTCGCGCAGGAATTCCAGCTTCTGTCGGGCACCGTCCATCTCAAGGAATCGGGGCTCCAGAAGAGGAGGCGTGAGCACCTCCCGCCAGAGGAGCTCCTTGATCACCTTGATGTGTTCGAAGCCGAGCTTTCCCACCCACAGGGGCTGTAGTGTAGGACACCACCAGATGCCAGATAACGGAGAAGGCGACTGAGGCCCTTCAAGTAGAGCTGGTCCTTCACCAGGCCACCTCCCCGGTACACGCGCATGGTGATCTGAAAGGCCGTCCGAGGCGAAAAGGCGTGCCCGTGATGGAGCACCCGAAAGGTCTCGACGAAGCTCGCGCCCTGCACACAGCAGTCACAGGCGAGTACGCGTGCGGCGAGAAGCCGGAGACGCCCGTGGTTCAAGCCTCCTGCGAGGAACTCGGCCATGACCGCCAACCCTTCCTGTAGCTCCTCATACCCGGAAAGTCCGCACTGAAGGAGGCGAAGCGGCTGCCGAGTGGCGTTGAAATACGTCAGGACATGAGTGCCAACTTCGTGCTGGATGAGCGCCGAAGCCCTGGAAGGAGAGATTCGTGTCTCGGGCGAGATCAGAAGATTCCCTCGTGAGACCATCAGGCTGGTCACATCGTCGCAGACCTCGATCGTCGGAGCGAGATCCGGGACGCTCGCCCGATAGGCCTCCACCTCCGCTCTCGCCAGGCGAGCAAAGCCCTCGGCGTCCAATACAGCTTCGTCCCCACCTTCCCCGGCCTCTGGTGAGTCTTCGTCTGGAGAAACACCATCCAGGAGGCCCTCCGCAATTCTTCGCAGGGGCTGCTCGATCCCTCCGTAGAGCTGCAAGCTACCGTACAGGAACCGGGAGCTCTCCCGGCTCTCCAGCATGGTGAGCTGCAGATCCAGCTCGTTGCGCTTGTCCCGAAAGAGATCGGCGAGGGCAGGATCCTCGAGGGGATCGAGGTCGATGTCGTAGAGGGTTCGCTTCAGGAGAGCCAGATCGAAGGTGAGCGGTCGATAGCGGAACTTCGGCATCTGCTCGAAGCCGGAAGCACGGAATCCCTCCCACGTCTCCCGTAGATTGCTGGGTGTGACCCCCATAAGGAAATCGAAGGTCTGGGCCACGTCCGCGACCGTCCGGTCGGCCTCCCAGGCGACCTGCAGAACGGCCCTCCGGCCGAGGACATGGTATTGGGGCGGCCGCTCCTGGGTCGTTTCGAGCCGCACAAACTCGTAGAACGCCCGCTGAAGGGCCGTCGAGAGGTCCCGCTGAAGCCCCCGGAGAACCCTGGCGTTCCCAACGGTGGCACCTATACTACTTCAACAGCCTTCTGGTCCTTTCGAGTGGCGGTCACGGTCCGCTCCTGGTTCTTCCGCGGGTTAGGCGTGATTCACCCGATCGTCCGATATCTTCCTGCACTTCCCTGCGCGATCTTTGAAACCCGGAGTGGTCGTTCAGCCATGGTCGAATTGGCCCCGGGCCCCTGATCGAACTTCCCCTGGGGAGTCAGCTCTTCTCGAGCCCCTCTGGCGGAAGCTGCCCAGGCAACTCCTACAG
>PWWP01000272.1 GCA_003562075.1 Gemmatimonadota bacterium | reverse complement strand
TGATCATCCGTGGCGTGCCGGAGCCGCCCATGGCCAGCCGTCGGAGGAACTCCGAATTGGGCTGGGTGAGGGTGAACCGAATCTGGTTGTCGCCGACGATCTCGTACGATTCGAGATCGCCCCAGACCCACTGCAGCATGCCGACGGCCCCGGGCTGGTGGTACTCGAAGTCGGGATCGAGCATGCGGTCGAGGTTGAACTTGGCCGCCTCGACGTTCCAGGGCGTGCCGTCGTGGAAGGTGACGCCCTGGCGCAGCGTGAAGGTGTAGACCGTGCCGTCCTCGCTGATCTCCCAGGATTCGGCCAAAGCCGGGACCAATGGCGGGGGGTCGACATCGGTCGCCAGGAGGTCTTCGGCGACTAAGCCCTCGTAGATGTGGGAGAGCGCCTTGAACGTGTTCCAGGTGCCGGAGATATGCGGGTCGAGGCGGGCGAGGTCCGCCTCGATACCGATCGTCAAGGTGCTGGAGTCCTGAGCGGTCGCGGGCGCGCCAAAGGCGGCCAGGGCCGCGATCATCAGCGTTCCGGCCACGAGCGAACGGCGGGCCAGCCGCTTCTTCAGTGCTTTCGATAGCAGCATCTCGCTATTCCTTCCAAAGGTTGCCATGGGGAGAAGGGATGAGGTCGCACGTCATGCCGCAAAGGCCGCCCAGTCAGGGCGGGTGCCGATGTGCAGCACGCTACGCAGGAGCTTGCGGGTGTAGTCGTGCACCGGCTAGGCCAGCACCGCGGCTGTCCCGCCGCGCTCCACGATGCGACCTTGCTGCATGACCGCGATATCAGGGGCCATGATGGATGCGAGCCGCAGATCGTGGGTGATGAAGAGATACGAGAGGCCGAGCCGCTCCTGCAGCTCCAAGAGCAGGTTCAAGATCTGCGCCTGGATCGAGACGTCGAGTGCCGAAACCGGCTCGTCCAGAACGATGAACGAAGGCTCGAGCGTCAGAGCGCGTGCGATTGCCACCCGTTGGCATTGCCCACCGGAGATTTCGCCGGCGAAACGGGCGCCGACAGACGGATCGAGGCCGACCAGGCGGAGGAGCTCCGCGACGCGGTCGGTCGCGGCCGAGCCGGTGACACCGAAATTCGCCAGCGGCCGGGCGATGTTCGCCCTGATGGTGCGGCGCGGATTGAGGGAAAGGAGTGGGTCCTGAAAGACGATTTGCAGCGATCGGCGCAGCGGCTTGAAGGCGTCAGCGGCTAGACCGGTGATCTCCTGGCCACGAAAGCGCACGGTGCCTCGGTCCGGGTCGAGCAGACGGACCAAGAGGCGGCCGACCGTCGACTTGCCGGAGCCGGATTCGCCGACCAGTGCGAGCGTCTTGCCCGGTGCGATGCTCAGACCGACATCATCCACTGCCGTGAACGAGCTGCGCTGGAAGAGCCCGCGCTCCACCGCGAAGCGCTTCACCAGCCCGCTCGCCACGATCAATGGCTCGGTCATGGCGAGCCAACCGGCTGGTGCAGGTGGCAGCGAACCCGGCCGCCGTGCCCGGCCGCATGCGCGCTCGGCAGTGTTTGATGGCACGCAACGAAAGCGTGGTCGCAACGAGCGGCGAAGCGGCAGCCGGGCACCCCGGCGATTGGCGGTTCCGCCTGGCCGCGCAGCTGCGGTATGCGTCCATCGAATGTCGTGGAATCCGGGATGGCGGCGATCAGTGCCCGTGTATAAGGGTGCGCGGGGTCGGCCAGGACCTCGGCGGTGGGCCCTGTCTCCTGGACCTGTCCGCCATAGAGCACCATGACGCGGTGCGAGAGCGCGCTCACGATCGCGAGGTCGTGGGTAATGATCAGGATTGACAGGCCGCGCTCGGCATTCAGCTGGTGCAAGAGGGACAGGATCTGCGCCTGAACGGACACGTCGAGCGCGGTGGTCGGCTCGTCGGCGATCAGCATTATCGGATCGCCTGCCAACGCGAGCGCGATGCAGACGCGCTGACACATCCCGCCCGACAATTGGTGTGGATAGGCCGACGTGACGCGCGCCGGCTCGGTGAAACCGAGGGGTCGGAGCAGCGCGTCGATCCGCCGGTCGACGGCGCTGCCCTTGAGGTCGGGGCTGCAGGCGGCGAGGACGGCGGCGATCTGACGGCCGATCTTGAATGACGGATTAAGCGACGCCCGCGGCGTCTGCGAGACCCAACCGATGCGGCGGCCGCGGATGCGAGCCATCTCGTGCTCCGGCAGATCGGTCAGCTTACGCCCCTCGAACTGCACACTGCCGCCGACGAGGCGCCCGGGTGCCGAGACCAGGCCCAGGATCGAGAGGGCCGTCACCGACTTGCCGGAGCCGGATTCCCCGACGAGCGCCAGAATCTCGCCCGCCGGCATGCTGAAGGACACATCGCCCACCGCCCGAATGGCCGCGTTAGGCCCAGGGAATTCGACCGACAGTCCCTGCACCGACAGGATGGGGGGCGCCGCGACAGCCGACGGTTCCGATGGATGCGCGGTCACTTGCGCCGTGATCATGTCCCTGCTTCCCCCAAGGGGCCGAAGGACCGACCACCTTGACAAGAGGCGGCACGCCAACCGGACAAGCGCTCGCTGTTTCGGTCGAGCACTGCGCTGCCAAACCATCAGCGCATTCCGTGCCAAATCAAAAAAACAAACGGAAACACAGTGCGTTACGGTTTTTCGACCAGCTCTCGGCAGAAATCTGACGCGCAATGAAGCAGCAGTTGCCCAAATTTTGGCGCTGCGGTGATTGGTGCCCGATGTGTATGCGTTCCGGTACTGTCCGCTTGTTCAGGAGGTCCTTGCGATGTCATCTCGGGTTTGCTTTGGCCCGCTCCCCGGGCGTAGCCTCATCACGGCGCGCTGGATCGTCGGCCATCGGAATGGTCGGCACTGCCTGCTGCCCAAGGCGGAACTCGTGTTTGAGGGGCCCCGCATCGTCTTTGTCGGTCACGGGTTTCCAGGTCCGGTAGAGCGCCGAGTTGACTTCGGAAATGCGATCGTCGGACCGGGCTTTATCGATCTGGATGCGCTTGCCGATCTCGACACGACCATCCTTGCATTCGACAACCAGCCCGAGCACCGGACCGGTCGCGTCTGGCCGCGGACTTACCTCGAGGCCGGCCCGTACGAAATGTACGACCGCGAGGAGCTCGCCTTCCAGAAGCGCTACGCCTTCGCCCGGCTGCTCCAGGGCGGCATCACGACGGCAGCCCCCATCGCGTCTCTCTTCTATCGAGCCTGGGCAGAAACCGTGGAGGAATTCGAGGACGCCGCGATCGCCGCCGCCGAGCTCGGCATCAGGGTCTATCTCGGACCAGCTTTCTCGTCTGGCACGGCCGTGGTGGAGGATGACGGCCGCGTTACCATGCATTTCAACGAGGCACGAGGACTGGAAGGACTGCGTGATGCGGCCCTGTTCGCGGCGCGACTGGAGGGGGCGCATGGTGGACTGATCCGCGGCATGCTGGCCCCCAATCGCATCGAGACCTGCACGCCGGGTCTGCTCGATGGCCTGCGGGGCGTGGCCGAGGAGCTCGGTTGCCCGGTCAGGCTGCATGCCTGCCAATCGGCCTTCGAGTATGCAACGGTGCTGACCGCGCATGGCATGGGGCCGATCGAATGGCTGGACCGTCATGGACTGCTCATGCCGCGACTCCTGATCCCACACCTGACCCACGTTGCCCCATCCGCCCGGATCGAACGCTCGTTCGATGATCTTGCCCGGCTGGTCGACGGTGGTGTCAGCCTCGTTCATTGTCCCCTGGTAGCGGCCCGCTACGGCGATGCGATCAATCACTTGGCGCGATACCTGAAGCTCGGGCTGAACGTTGCGATGGGCACCGACACAGCGCCACCAGACATGATCCGCAACATGCAGCTGGCCCTGCTGATCGGCCGGGTCCTGGCAGAGGACGCGCAAGCGGTCCGGGTGGAAGACCTCTATGACGCAGCGACCCTGGGCGGTGCCAAAGCGCTCATGCGGGATGATTTGGGCAGGTTGGAATCGGG